>JBMORX010000010.1:0-161724 GCA_049322615.1 Patescibacteria group bacterium | reverse complement strand
TAGCGCTTGCCTACGGCCGCAACCGCCGCCTGCTCCTCCAGGGTCAATTCTCCCCCGAAACCACCCATCTGGGTCTCAATTTTATAGGGAGTGGGGGTCGGGCGCACTTCAAGTGTTGGGGTTGGGGTTGGAATTTCTTTGGTTGGTGAGGGAGGAATGGTTGGAGTAGCAAGGGGAGTTGGGATTATCTCTTTGCCACAAGCAGCCGTGCTAACGGTAACTATCAACCAAGCCAAAAAGGCTCTCCTGTTGACGGCTACCTTTTCCAAAATAGAGCCGGTCTTTTCTCTTTCTTCGTTTCCCATTTCGTTCCCCCTTCTTCGTCAACTGGCGAATTAGGGTTATGTTTCCTGGGCAAGCTAACTTAACCCGTAGTCTACCACCCTCCCCACCCTTTGTCAAGTATAAATCCTTATTTTTTAAAGTTTTAAAGTAGCCTCTCAAGGAGCCTCTCAAGAGCCTCTCAAGGAGTTGCCTTGCGAGGCTACTCCCCCTACTCCCCCTTCTCCCCAAATTATATCACAAACCTTTAGCTTTTTCTTCCGATTCCAGCATCAGAGTTTCGTTTCAATCCTCTATCCCAACCTCTACCACCCTCCCCACCCTTTGTCAAGTATAAAATCCTTATTTTTAGCCTCTCAAGGAGTTGCCTTGCGAGGCTAAATAATCTCTCCCCCTTCTCCCCAATTATATCACGATATGCTATACTAAATTCTATGAAACTGGAAAATCTTAAGAATTTTTGCGACCGGGTTTTAGAATACGGATTCTATTCTTTATTCTTTCTCGTTCCTCTGGTGATGACCCCCTTAAACTTCGAGCTTTTTGAATTCAACAAGATGATGCTCACTTATGCTTTAACGGTCATTATTGTTGGCGCCTGGCTTTGCAAAATGGTCCTTGAGAAAAGAATTCTTTTTAAGCGCAGCCCCTTTGATATCCCTCTTCTTATTTTCTTAATATCTCAATTTCTTAGTTTCTTCTTTTCTATTGACCGCCATACCAGCCTTTTTGGTTATTATTCCCGTTTCCATGGGGGGCTTTTATCAACCTTCTCCTATCTTCTTTTATATTGGGCTTTTGTTAGCATCCGAATTTATCCGAATCCTTCGGCAAGCTCAGGACAAGTTAATCCAAATAAATCCGAATATTTCGTCCTTAACTGCATTAAAGTTTTACTGTTTTCTGGATTTTTGGTTGCCGGGTACGGAGTCCTTGAGCATTTTGGTATTGACGCCAAATATTGGGTTCAAGATGTTAAAAACCGAGTTTTCTCAACCTTAGGTCAACCGAACTGGCTCGCCGCCTGGTTAGCCGCGCTCCTGCCAGTCGTTTTCGCTTTCTTCATAATCAATCGAAAGAAAAAAACCGCTTTATTGCTTTATTGCTTTATTGCTTTATTGCTTATTCTCTCTCTTCTTTATACTAAGTCCCGCTCAGGCATTCCTGCCGCTTTCTTATCTTTAATATTATTTTTCTTCCTTCTGGCAATCCCTAAAATTATTTCTTTTAGAAAACGGCTTCTTTATCCTCTGGTTTTGCTTTTTGTCATTATTCTTGCAGGTAGCGGTTTTTGGGGCTTAAAAATCCTTTTTAAAAATACCTCCCAAGACATCGCTTATATTTTAGACTTAACGGACAAGGTCCAAATCCCTATTCATCAAGTCCAAGACCCTGGTTCAGAATCCGGTGATATCCGCAAGGTTGTCTGGCGGGGAGCAGCAAAGATTTGGAAAAACTATCCAATTTTTGGTTCAGGGGTTGAAACTTTTGCCTATTCTTACTATAATTTTCGCCCAATTGAACACAATTTACTCTCAGAATGGGACTTCCTCTACAACAAAGCCCACAATGAGTACCTCAACCTGCTGGCAACTACAGGTTTAGTGGGTTTGAGTAGTTATTTGTTATTCATCCTTGCCTTCGTTATCTGGTTCATCCGAATGTATCCGAATATAAATAATCCAAATAAATCCGAATATTCGGACAAAAAATTCGGAAAATTTAAAATTCGGATGAATTCGGATGAAAATGTTTTGGCAAACAACCTTAACAACAGGATTTTAGTAAGCGGCTTATTTGCAGGATTTACTTCAATATTGATAACTAACTTCTTCGGCTTCTCCATTGTTCCTGTTGCCCTCCTTTTCTTTCTTTATCCAGCCATGGCCGTAGTTTTAACAAGAGCAGAAGAACAGGAGAGTGAAAGAGTAGAAAAGCAATACTCAATACATAATACTCAATACATAATACTCGTCCTAATTCTATTTGCTATTTGCTGTCTGCTATTTGCTACTTCCCGAATGTGGTATGCCGATGTCTTATATGCCAGGGGAAACCGTCTTAATAAACAAGGAATTTTCGATTCCGCCTTTAACACCCTTCAGGAAGCAATTTCTTTAAACCCTTCAGAGCCACTTTATCATGATGAACTTGCCTGGAGTAGCGTAAATTTAGCAGTTTGGGCGGCTGAACAAAAACAAACTTCTACCGCTTTGCAGTTGGCTCAATTTTCTGTTAATGAGTCAGACCGAGCCTTGAAGACTTCGCCAAAACATTTAAATTTCCTAAGAACCAGAGCCAAGGTTTTTTACAAACTCTCAACTTTGGATCCTGCCTATTATCAGCAAGCGCTCCAAACCTTGCTAACTGCTTCTCAGCTTGCTCCCACTGATGCCAAGATCTCCTATAATCTTGGGTTAGTTTATTATCAACTAGGTCAGAGGGGGAAAGCAATCGAGACTCTTAGGAAAACATTGGAAATGAAACCCAATTACCTTGAAGCCAAAATCGCCCTGGAGGCAATTCTGAAGGAAACCAGCAAATAGGGACACAGTTTCACACGACCGCATGTAGCTGTGTCCATCCTAAAGGCTAAAAAACTCTTCAAGTCGTCTCTGCCCTTCGATTTTTTCTGCCAGAATATAGGAAACCCCAAACCCCACCTGATAAATTTGTCGCAGGAATTCCACCTCATCAAAACAAGGATAGGGATAAACAAAAACCGACTCTTGAAGCCGATAAAAGCCAAGATTTTTAAGATGCTGGCGAAAAATATCCCGATACGCTCTTTGAATTTCGGGAATATCAAAAATAACAATCCGCCATTTTCTATCCCAACTCTTTGGTTTTTTAATCTCCATCTGGCCCAGCTTAAAATTCAAAGCCTTAACCATCCCATTTTGAGTAATCCGCACTACTGGCGCGCCTTCCACCTCAACCACCTCCACCAGCTTTTGCTTATGCAATCTTTTTAAAACCTGGCCAAGTCTTTTTCTTTTATATTCTTTCCCCTCCCAAAGAAATGGCTTGAAAATAAGCGGCAGGCCTGGCATCACCAAACAGGCGGAAACCAGGGTGCCGGCGGCCAAAATCGCCAATATTTCCTTAAAATAGGGATATCTCTCCCCTTTTTCCCTTAAAGCCGCCAAAATATCTTTTTTCTCTGGAGCAAAAATCTTTTCTGCCAATTCCCAATTAATATTTGTGGGTTTAAGGGTTTGGCTTTTTGTTTTTTTATTGCGAAGCAACAAACTTTGTTTATTTTTCATTTCTACGTTGGCTCGTTCTATCTCAACCACTCTATTCTATCTTCTCCCCTTAAGGACACAATGTCAAGCGGCCGCATATGGCTGTGTCCCAAATAGCCTCAAAATTCTAAAAAATAATAATCAAAGAGGCATAAGTTATACAAAAAAACGATCCAGGATTGTAAAAGGGGTCGTAAAAGGGAGGGCAAAAGGTTAAGGAAAAATAGCTTAAGGGATAGCAATTACTCTATGTGTAAAACTATTTTGAAACCTATCAAATTGTTTAGCTAGCTCCAAAAATTTCTTAGAAATTCCGAGAAAAACCCGTGCTTCATCCGTCATTCCTTTTTCTAAATAATAAAGCACCCTAGCTGCAAAGTAACCAGAGAATTTAAGAAACAAAACTCTGGACGTGTTGGGTCATATTCCTGCGTCACAGATTCTTGAGGATTTTTCCTTTCTTGATTTCCAGCCATATTCTTTTCCTTTCTTAAAAACCGCCACTTGTGGCAGCTTGCGAAAAGTCTAGCATAGACCTTTTATTTTGTCAATATTCGTAGTATAGTATTTTTGCCGAGACATAAATGTTGTCCTGAATCATAGTTTGGGGTTTATGGAAGAAGCAATTCTTTACAAAAAATTGAAAAATGGCAATGTCCGTTGTCATCTTTGTTCTCATCGTTGCCTGATCCCTGAAGGAAAAAGAGGAATTTGTTCGGTACGGGAAAATCAAAAAGGTATCCTCTATTCCCTGGTTTATGGCATGGCAATTGCCGAAAATGTTGATCCGATTGAGAAAAAGCCTTTATTCCATTTTCAGCCTGGAAGTCTCTCTTTCTCAATCGCCACTGCCGGTTGCAATTTTAGATGTGAGTTTTGTCAGAACTGGGACATTTCTCAAATTACTAAAGGTCCAGAAGGGAGAATTATTGGCGAAGAGTTACCTCCAGAAGAAATTGTTAAAAAAGCCCTTGAGGCTAAATGTTCCTCAATCGCCTATACTTATACCGAACCAACCATCTTTTTCGAATATGCGGCCGACACCGCCAAACTTGCCAAAAAGAAAGGATTAGCAAATGTTTTTGTCACCAATGGCTATCAGACACCAGAAACTATCAAAGAGATGAAGGGCTTAATTGACGCCGCCAATATAGATCTGAAAAGCTTTTCCGAGGAGTTTTACCAAAAAATCTGTGGTGCCGCTCTCTCGCCTGTTCTTGAGGCAATAAAATTAATGCATAAAGCCGGAATTTGGATTGAGTTGACCACCCTAGTTGTTCCCAAACAAAATGATTCGGAAAAAGAACTGACCCAAATTGCCAAGTTTATTGCCAAAGTTTCTAAAAATATTCCCTGGCATATCTCAAGATTTCATCCCGAATATAAGATGCTCGATGCCCAGCCCACTCCACTTGAGACTCTAGAAAAAGCCTTCAAAATTGGTAAAAAAGCAGGCTTAAAATATGTTTATTTGGGCAATGTTATAACCGAAACGCGAGAAAACACCTATTGTCCAAAATGCCAAAATTTAGCCATTAGACGAGTAGGATATGAGGTTAAGGTTTTGGGGGTCGATAAAAAGGGTAAATGCGAAAAATGCGGAGAGAATCTCGATATAAAAATGAAAATATAAAAATGAAAAACGACAAAGAAAAATTTAAAAATGAATTTAAAAAACGACTCTATTATTTTGTCTTGAGTTTGATTACTTTTGTTGACAAGCTTCCCAAGAATGATCCCGTATGTAGGGTTATCAGCGAACAGGTGATTGACAGCGGTACTGGAATGCTCTCTAATTATATTGAAGCTCAGGTAGCTAGCTCCAAAAAAGATTTCATCAATTATTTTCACCATTGTTTAAAATGTTGCAATGAGACAAAAGTTTGGATTACTTTATTAAGAGATTCCCGTAAAGTTAACCCCAAAGAAGCTGATAAACTTCTGGCTGAACTCCGAGAAATTTCTGATATTTTTGGCTCAAGTCTTTTAACCCTTAAAGGGAAAAGATGAATTTTAGACTTTTTTCATTTTTAACTGTCATTTTTATTTTTTAGTTTTTATTTTTTATTTTATGATGGTTTTTGCCTGCATTTCTCCCCATCCACCGATAATTTTGCCCAGCGTTGGTTCAGAGGAAGACCGGAAGAAGGTTAAAAAAACGATTACCAGTTTGGAAAAATTGGGAAAACAGTTAGCCAAAGTAAAACCTGATTGTCTTGTTATCTCCTCACCTCATCCTGATTGGGGCATCAACGTGCCATTATACTTCTTAAGTTCAAAATTAAAAATGAAAAATGAAAAATTACAATTCAAAATTCAAAATTATTCTTATCCCAATTACAAATTACCAATTACTAATTTCTATCCTACCGTTTACCCAGTTCTCACCACTCTCGACTCACCTAGACAACATTTTGACTGGGGAAAACGAATCATCAAGAGTTTACCCCGAGCGAAGCGAGGGGCTTGGATTGCAAGTGGCGATATGAGCCATTGTTTAAAAGAGGATGGACCGTACGGTTTTAATCCCGCCGGTCCAGTTTTTGATAAAAAATTTATGGAACTTTTAAAGAAAAAAGATATTCCAGGGATTTTAAATCTTGACTCTGAGCTTGTCGAAGGGGCGGGTGAATGCGGCTTGCGAAGTTTTTGTATGCTTTTAGGAGCGCTTGAGGCATCCCGCATCACCTGGGAACCTAAAATCCTTTCGTATGAATACCCATTTGGGGTAGGTTACTTAGTGGCTGATATCCGAATTAACCCGAATCCATATCCGAATAAACCCAAATAGCATGCCTAAAATAATTGAACCAGCCTTAAGTTACAAAATAATGGGAATTCTCTTTAAGGTCCATCAAGAATTGGGCGGCAGATACCAAGAAAAATACTATCAAAGAGCCGTGGCTAGGGGGCTAGAAAAAGCAAGAATCAAATTTCAAAAAGAAATAGCCGTCGATTTAAGGTTTGAAAACTCTCCTATCGGCAAATATTTTCTTGATTTCTTAATAGAAGAAAAAATTGTCTTAGAAGTAAAAACGGTTCCTCGCTTGACTGCCGGTGATTTTAAACAAATTTCCGCCTATCTTAAAGCAAAAAATCTGGAACTTGGAATAATTGCCAATTTTAGAGGACCGAAATTAACTTATAAAAGAATTTTAAATCCGGACGTCTGTCATTCGGATAAATTCGGATCTAAATTCGGGACAATTCGGATGACCAGCGATCTTTACACAACTTTAGCCAAGCAAGCGGTAGAAACCTGGATTAAATCAGGAAAAATGGTTGAAGTTCCTAAAGATTTGCCCAAAGAAATACTTGAAAAAAGAGCTGGTGTATTTGTCTCGCTTCATACCAAGTCTGGTGAATTACGCGGCTGTATCGGAACATTTATACCTACTAAGCCGAGCCTTGCCCAGGAGATTATTGCTAATGCTATTTCTTCAGCCACAAGCGACCCCAGATTTCCGCCGGTTTCTGAAGAAGAGTTACCAGACCTCGTTTACTCTGTCGACATCCTCTCCGCCCCAAAAAATGTATCAAAGGTTAGGGATTTAGATGTAAAAAGATATGGTTTGATTGTTTCAACTTCTGACGGAAGACGAGGATTACTCCTGCCTGATATTCCAGGAATCAAAACTCCAGAAGAACAATTCCGAATCTGTTGCCTCAAAGCCGGAATTTCTCCAGAAGAAAAAGTTAGACTGCAAACTTTTACCGTCGAAAGACACGAGTAAATAACGATGGAGGGGGAGGGACGGGAACAAACAGTTCGTTTGGAGAAATATATCGAGAAGCTCGATAAGCAGCCACAAACTCCTCCACCGCTTCCGGAAAATTAATTCTTGAGGGCAGAGGTTTTCCCAGTTCTCCCCAAGCTTCGGCAACCCCAATCACCCTTCCCCTTGCTAATTCTCCATAAAACAGGAAAGAAGAGACTACTGGTCCCATCAGTAGTCCATCGTCGCCATAATAATAATGTTCGCAGAAGAACCAGGGGGATTTTAAAGGACTTTCTTTTAATCTCCCTACATCAAAAAGAAGGCTGGTTAAGACGTCAGGGTTGGTGTTTATTCTTAACTCGGCAAGTAAAAATTTACCACATTCCTTGTCAAGCCTAGGATGGAGTCGCTCAACTAATGCTAAAGAATTGGCAAGATGATCTTTCTCATCATAATTTACCATCCAGGAAATATCTCTTCCGGGAACCATAAGAGGAATCTCTTTTCTCCAACCCGTCTTCCCTACCATACCTTTAACTTCTGCGAAAAAAATATCCGGACTTAACATGTGCATCTATAATAGCATATCTGTCAATCTTTATTCGGATTAATTCGGATAATTTAAATTCGGATACATTCGGATGTATAATAGTCTCATGGCAGTTCAAAAAATCCTAACCGTTCCTAATCCTGTCTTGCGCCAGAAAGCAAAAAGGATTGAAAAAATAGACAGAAAAATCTTAAAGCTGGTTAAGGACCTTAAAGATACTCTCGAAGTCCAGGAAAATCCTCGGGGAGTTGGTCTTTCGGCTCCCCAAATTGGCGTTTCAAAGAGGGTTTTAGTCCTAAAACTTGAGCAAAAAATCATCCCTTTCATTAATCCAGAAATTGTTTTTGCCTCAAAAGAAACCCTTGAAGATATCCTGCCTAAAGAAAAAAGATTTATGGAAGGCTGTCTTTCAGTCCCAGGTTTTTGGGGCTTTGTCAACCGACATTTTAGGATCAAGGTTAGCTTCCAGAATTTAACTGGAGCAGGAGAAATTAAAGAATTTGCGGGGAGAGAGGCTTCATTTTTCCAACACGAACTTGATCACCTCGATGGGATCCTATTTATTGACCGGATTCTCAAACAGAAAGGAAGGCTATATAAACTTGAAAGGTCTAAAGACGGTAAGGATGTTTTTACGGAAATCGAAATTATTCCATCCTAATTTACCCGAGTGAAAATAATTTTTTTTGGCACACCAGAATTTGTCATCCCTATTCCCCAGGCTCTACTTGAGGCTGGATTTAATTTGGTCGCGGTGGTTACCAATCCTGACAGAGTAGTTGGCAAAAGGCAAATTCTCACCCCTTCGCCGACCAAACAATGGGCGCAAAAACAACAAATTCCCATTTTAACTCCGGAGAAATTAGACTCCCAATTTCTTAATATCTTAATATCTCAATATCCTAATATCGACCTGGGTGTTCTCGCTGCTTATGGCAAAATTCTTCCTCCAGAAATCCTCAGGCTCCCTAAATCTGGTTGTCTCTGTATTCATCCTTCCCTTCTGCCTAAATATCGAGGGGCCTCCCCAGTCCAGGCAGCAATTATAAATGGAGAGAGGGAAACTGGCGTTTCGATTATAAAAATGGATGAGAAAATGGACCATGGACCAATTGTTTCCCAATTCAAAGAGGAGATAAAACCGGATGATACGGCCGAAAGTCTGTATTCCAGATTATTCCAGGCAGCCGCCGAAGTCTTAGTCACTATTCTTCCTGCCTGGGTTGAGGGCAGAATTATCCCCCGAGAACAAGACCACAGTCAAGCCACCTATACCAAACTTTTGAAAAAAGAAGACGGTTTTATCCCAGCGGAAACGCTTGGAATTATCGCCCCAAAACCAGGTTCAACCTCGAAATGCAAGCTGGGTCCAGACGAACTGGAGCGCTTTATTCGGGCGATGTCTCCTTGGCCAGGAGCGTGGACTGAAATCCAGAAGACAGAAGACAGAAGACAGAAGACAGTAAGACGACTTAAGATTCTTAAAGCGCATATAGAAGATAAACATCTCGTGCTAGATTTAGTTCAACTTGAGGGTAAAAAACCAGTCACTTGGAAACAATTTAGAGAAGGGTATCCGGGGGTAAAGATAGGAACCTCTTTATAATTAATCCTTGACTTAATACTAAATTCCTATGTTATTATTATCTTTATGAGGAGATTTTCTTCTGGTCAACTTAAGGCAGCCTCGGAAATTACCGGTAATATCGCTGTTGCCTGGTTTTCTGCGGGAGCAATTTCGCCGTTATTTGCCCATCCGCAAAATATCCTTGACTTTCTGGCAAGTTTTGTTGTATCGTTAGCTATGGCAGGAGCATTCTCAATAGTTTCTTTATCGTTAGTAAAAAGAGTTAAATCATGATTGAATGGAACGTTGTTAATACTTATCTTTTCGCTGCTATTGTTAGTAGCATTGTTTTAATCATTGTTTGGTTTCTCTTTCTTAGAAAGTGAGATAAGATGTCAGGAAACGCTAATCCTTATCTTATCATTACTGCATATATTTTAGCTATTATTGCCGGCGTTCTAATTTTTAAGAGCCTCCGTAAGTAAGCCTGGAGACTAAAACAATGACAACAGTGAAATTTTGTGATGTTTGTGGTCGGAAAACTAACTCCCATGTCTGCATCATGGGACTAGACAGTCAACTAAAATATAAAGATTTTTGTCTGGATTGTTGGAAGAAGGTAGAAAAATTCCTAAAATCTTCTAGAAAACCACGAAGAAAGAATCAGCAAACTTGAAAAAGTTTCCCCGGTAACAATCTAATAATCAGGTAGATTTGGGAGCAGAAGATTCTGTTGTCTGTACCTCTTCCTGTGATACTCGTGGTACTTTTGATTCTTGTGCTACTTCTTTTTTAACTTTCCTGCCCGTAAAGTCCGCCGGCTGGCGGACCACGGGCCAGTCGCGTGATCCGCCTTTGGCGGATTTTACGCGACGCAGACATTTCGTACAATACATTTTCCCCTGAAATTTGTGGAGATTAGGTTTAAAGATTTTTCGGCTTTTTGGGGCTTTTTTCTTCCATTGCCCACCAGCCACACCCCTCCGGTGTTTTCCGATTGTTGAAATCACTCTTCCCTTACCGCATAAAAAACATCTAGCCATATGGTATACTATAACAAACGGAAATTAAAAATGCAAAATGAAAAATGAAAAATTACAATCAAAAATCTCAAAATTTTTAAATTTTACATTGTCATTTTTATTGCGCTAGCAACAAGCTTGCTTATTTTTTATATTTTAGTTTTTCATTTCTAATGCTTGATACTCTTTTTACCAATCCCTTATCCTTTCTAATCTGGCTCGTTGCTCTTTTGGTCGCCATTACTATTCATGAATTCTCTCATGCCTGGACCGCTGACCGCCTGGGGGACCCAACCGCCAGACTCATGGGCAGACTAACTTTAAATCCCCTCGCCCACCTTGATCCCTTTGGAACCTTGGCTCTTCTTTTATTTCGCTTTGGCTGGGGAAAACCAGTTCCTTTTGATCCTTTTAATCTCCGCAATCCTCGCCGGGACGCGGCTTTAATTTCTCTGGCCGGTCCGGCTTCAAACCTTATTTTAGCCACTCTTCTATCTCTTCTCCTTCGATTTCTTTCAATTTTTAATTTTCCTGCCTCGCCGGCAGGCGGGTCATTTTTAATTTTTAATTTGTTTATCGAACCAATTATTGCCTTAAATGTCATGCTTGGAGTCTTTAATCTCCTTCCTGTTCATCCTTTGGATGGCGGCAAAATTTTAATTGGCTTTTTACCCCAAAAGCAAGCCGAAGAGTGGGACCAAATTCTTTCCCAATACAGTCTCCTAATTATCCTTTTCCTTCTTTTTCCATTTTTTGGTTTTTCTCTTGTTTCCCTCATTGTTTCTCCGATTATTAATTTCATCCTCTGGCTTCTCCTTCCAGGCACCCCATTGTTATAGTTTTTTACATTAAGCACTATTGACTTTAGGCTAAAATTTTGCTATTTTGAAGACATCCTGCCGAGGAGGGGTCTTGCTTTGAGGAGCTTTTTCCTCACCGAGTATCCCGAAGGGTTGACCCGGAGTTCCCCCGTCGCATGAAGCTATGAGGGACAGGGTTCCCACTTGATTATTCGGGGAAAAATCCTCAAGGTATCCTACCCGGCAGGGTTTTTAATATCCGAATGCATCCGAATTTAAATTATCCGAATTAATCCGAATAAGCAAAGCTTGTTGCTGCGCAATAGCAACCCCTTTTCTTTTTTTTAAAAAATCAGGTATAATAAAGAAGTGTTTACACTGAGGAACGCAGTGACGAAGTGCCGAGGTAGCTCAGCTGGTAGAGCAAGTCATTGGTAATGACTAGGTCGGCGGTTCGAGCCCGCTCCTCGGCTCAAATAAGAAGAATAGCTATCCCCAACAGTAAAGCAGGGAGGTAAAGAATTGGAAAGTGTATTGGGCCGAAAATAAACCAGGGACCCAGAGCCCACTTTGCTTTTTGGGGTAGAAAGTTTTTATAGCCATAAAAAGGGTTAACTAAAAACCATAAAAAATCTTCAAAAACGATCATTATTGGAAAAGAGCCGAGCAGGATTTTACTCATCCTGGGATCAAAACCCGAAGCCACCCAAATCGCCATCAAAAAGGTCGGAATCATGGCTAAAAGAACAAAGAAATGGTATCGAAAGTGATCGTAATGCCCTTAATTTTTAATCTGAACCCGTAGAATTTTCTCGCTCCACCATATGGTCCCTCGGCTGCCGACTCCCAGAAAGCCCAGAACACGCAAGATAGCATCAAAAGAGCAAAGACCCAAAAATATTTGTCCATCTTGTGCTATTATACAACTTATGAAAATTATGACAACTCCCCAAACCTCTATCATCATTCCTTGCTTTAATGAGGAAAGATGGATAGCTAAGGTGATTGAATCGCTTCTCCCCTGTAGGGCTGTTTCAGAAATTATTGTCGTCAATGATGGCTCAACCGATAAAACTTTAGAAATTCTTAAATCCTCAAGCTGGCAGGATAAGATTAAAATTATTTCTTACAAGAAAAATCAAGGTAAAGGCTACGCCATGGCCACAGGAGTAGAAAAAGCCAGGGGTGAACTCGTTATTTTTATGGACGCTCATCACCTAAATGTCAAAAATAGCCATATAAAAACTTTAACAAAGCCATTAATCAAGGGTCAAGCCGATGCCGTTTTGGGAACTACCACTAGCCGGCTTCCCGATCCCTTTTGGAGGTTTACTGGCTTTCGGGCTTACTTTAAAAAAGACCTCCTTCCTCATCTTAATAAAATCAAAGAAGCCAGACTTGGCGCGGAAATCTGCCTTAATGAGATTTTCAAAAAGAAGAGGGTCAAGCTTACTTATCCTAAAGGTTTAGTTCATTTAGCAAAACACCAAAAAATGCCAATTTCCCAAGTACCCAAAGCCTCTCTTATCCAGCTTATTGAAATGACCCAGGCACTTGCTCAAGCCAAAGGGATCGCTCCCCAAAAGATTAAAAAGCTAATTAATGCTAAAAAAATAAAATCGTTGAATGCTTTAAAGAGGGCAACTCAAAAACTTAAAGATAAACAAATACTAGAATCATTAAAAGAATACATTTTCTCTTACCTTGAAAGATAAATTCTATTAAGCCTCCCGAAATAATTTCGACAGCCCAGGGAGGAAATTGAGAGCTCTTTTAAAGAGACTCTTCTTTCTCCCCCCTGGGCAGAATTGTCAAGCAAAGAATAGAAGAATGAGGATAATTGCATTTAAACTATCTCTTCCATTCTCCACTTAATCCGCTTTAGGTGTCCCTGAGCTAGTATGTACACATTAAGCTGTTCCTAGGTAAGTGTCTTTCGACCTTACGCACCATCAACAGCACCTACTCTTGCGAGTCGGTAGTCTTGAGCTTTTCCTTGGGACGTGGGATCGCCGGGGCGGCCTAAAGGAGATACACCACCTGCGTCATGGCGTTCTCCTCTGCCGGACACAGAGGACACCAGACGCTGGCGCCGATGGGCACCTCCGGCCCTTCCACCTCGTGCCCGCACGCAAGTCGTGCGAGACGGCGCCGAGGTTCAGGGGTTAACCCGGCGAGTGGTGCGCCACAGAAAACGCACCACCCTTCGATCTGCGGGTTTAAGTTTCCGCAGGCCGGGCAGGTCACTACTGGGTGACTTCTTCTCCTTCTTATTAAGATCTCCATCAGACTCCTCCTCCCTCGTACTCCGGCCCTTCCCAACGGATAGTGCCGGTGTCAAACTGGCCCTCATCGCAGAAGGAGCAACCGTGGCCCCCACAAAGTTCACAGGGGACGGAAAACCCTTCAACCTGAGGGGTGATCCCCAACATCTTCAGGCGATCGATAAAATCGCCCGAAGCAACCAGGGACAGCTCGTGCGTAGCCATTTCGTCCTCCTTAAAAGCTCAGAATTTTCCGCTCCCTAAAACTTCTGGAAGCGGCGAACTCCGGCGATCTTGCCATCCGGAGTGCGCAGCGCAGTGGGACCGGTGTCAGGGGATACCACCTCGCGCTTACCCGCCAGGGCCTGGGCTACCAGAGACGAGACGATGTAGACCGTCTCGCCATCCGGCTCGGGCAGGCCGGTGACCTCGGAGAACACCGACTTCACGATCGGTATTCCTTCGATCTGACCGACCTCCGTTTGGGTGGCGGTGCAACGAGCCACCACTCCAGACGGTTCGATCGTGCGGATGGTCTTCCCATCCGCATCCACCAGATTTATCTGGTGGGGCGTTGCATTTAGTAGGAGTGCCATTTTTGCCTCCCTTAACCCTCTGCCTTATCCATTTCCCCGCCTTGCGGTTCGGGGTGTCTCGGCAGTCGACTCCGCTCCGCTTCGGGCAAGTGTCCCTTACCCGGCTCCGTTCCACCTCCTTTTTTTATTTAATGTGCTGAAGCGAATTACCGCTTCTTTCTGTCATCATTTAAAGAACAGAAAGAAAAGGTAATTAAAATCTCGGAAAAAGAATAAGGATTCTCGGAAAATTTAGAAGTTCTCTATAATTTATAATTTAAAGAGCAGGTCTCTTAATTATGGCTCATAGTATAACACATAAAACACACTTTGTCAAGTTAAAATACTTTTTTCTACTGAACAATCATCAGAGTAACCGAGGAAGAATTAGCTCTAAAAACAAAAGTAATCGGGATGCCTAAATTATTTCTAATATAAAGATTTTGATTTTGACTGTTTCTTGCCCCATTTGGACTGTATCGGATTGAAGTACCAAACTCGCGAGGTACACCAGGAACAGGAAGAAAGTTGTGGTTCACTTTGGAAACCACTTCAAGTCCAGTCCGCCTAGACTCGCCGTCTAGAGCGAGGCTGGCCCCAGAGGCAGTCCAGTTTATAAGAGAGGCAAGATGACAAACGCCGTTTCCCGGAAGTCCCCCAACGGTTTTATATCCTTCGCTATGGGTGTATTTTGTCTTGCCAGTTTTGACATTCAAACCTTGATACTCCCTAAGAAGAAAACCATGAAAGGCAAAAATTTCTCCTGCCTGTAAAACCAAGACAGACTCAAATGGCTCCCTGACTTTTTCCCAGTTAATATTACCTGGTCCGGATTTCTCCGGATCCAGTTTAAAACCATCTGCATCTCCTTTAAAATAATGAAGCGCCAGAAGAATATTATCCGCGAAAACTTCATTAACAAAGGGATTTTTGTTTCTTGTCCCTAAATCTAAAGTGTGCTCTGCCAAAACCTGAACTTCAGGCACAGGAGAAACCAGTGGTCCCACGGCCGAAGAAACCACGCTTAGCGTGGTCGAAGCAAGAGTTACTAAAGCAAGAATTTGTTCTCTCATAAGCCATCAACCCTCCTGATCTTCCCTTTCGCCTTCTCAGTTCTATTCGAACACGGCTCAAGGGGCGATCTTAGGAGGGCAAAGAAAAGCCTCTGCTTACGCAGAGGCTAAATCTAGGTCGTATTATATACTAATAGATTAAAATAATCAAATCTTCCCGGAAAATTTTAAGATTTCTTAAACTTCTTCCTCGGTGCTCCTACTACTTATTTTGAGCCGATCGGCATAAAATATGCAAGGCTAGGGGTAATCGTATCCTCTTGACAAAATCTGGCACGTGCGGAATTTTGTCAAGAAGAGCAAAGGACGGGGCAAATTTAAAAGCGGGAGTCTAGACCCTCTTCATTATCGAACTTGCTTTACCTTTTTCTTCAACAATTATTAAGGCGTGGAACTCCTGGTAGGCCTTAACTTCCTGAGGTAAGTTTCTCTCAAAAAAATCTTTAAGATAATCATAAGTAAAACTTGTGGCTAACCCTCTTTTTTTAACTAGCCTCTTAGTGTACTCGTCAATCACAAAACTTAGCCTGTCCAAGGCGTATAAAAGAATGGTGTCGGCTGTCTCTGGGCCAATGCCATAAAGTGAAAGTAATTTTTCTCGAGCAATCTTTAAATCCTCTTTCATAAACTTTTCCAAACTGCTATATTCTTTGATAATAAAAGAACAAAAATCATAAAGGCGTCGAGGCTTACTCTGGTAGAAGCCTGCCGGTCTGATTAATTCTCTAAGCTGGTTATAATTGTCTAAATCACTAACCTTCTTTAGAGAAAGTAAACCGGCCTTCTTTAGATTGCGTAAAGACAAATCAGCATTGTGCCAACTTGTTCTCTGGGTTAAAATCGCCCCAATGGCGATCAACTCTCTTTGTTTTGGCGATTTTCTCAAAGCACACCATTGCGGCCAGAATTTTTCCGGAGAGCCATGTTTTTGAAGAAAATCAAGATAAAGCTTAAAGATTTTATTAGAAGCTGCCACTGGATTGATTTTACCACAAAATCTGTGGGCAAATTTAAAAGCGGAAGAAATTAAGAGAATTAAATAGTCATGCGGGTAAGAAGACGTTCTTCAAATACGCTAACCAATTTTCTTGCTTCATTAGGATCTTCTGGTCTCATCCCTTTTCTCTCTTTTTTCCCTAAAAGGACGCTAAATGCTCTCTTGGCTGCTTTGATTTGTTCTGTTCTCTCTTTAAAATTTCCTCCTAAAACTCTTTTTGCGTAGTTCCAGGCGCCAAGAGCAACAAAGTCTAATTTAAGCTCGCCTCTTCTCCTAAAGCATCTGATTATCTTCCTGCCCTCGATTACATTATTACAAAATTCAAGCCAGGGTTTGATCAGCTCCCTTGGTTCTCTCGCTCCTTGAGGAATTCCCCAGTTTTCTCCCATTGCGTCAATCAGTCCTGCAGTCTCCAAAATAGGTAAATGCGGCACAGGAAGTCCTCCATTTTGAATTTCCTGTTTTGAGCAAAGTGTTTCTATTCCTGCCATTGCGCATTAAAATAGCACGCGGAGTACCAAAAGTCAAATTTCTCGGGGCAAATTTAAAAGCGGGAAAATTTTGGTTTTTGAGGCCCTTCGATTCTCTAATCTTCAGTTAATATTATAAGACTTTATCTAGCCTTAAAATTGGTTGATTAATTTATTTTTTCTGCCTAGGCAAAAAATCGATTCAATTTTCAATTTTTAGGTTTGAGTTTTGACTTATAGTTCAAAAGAGGCTATTTCGGTATTAAACGAATTTCCAGACGGGAATCCAAAGCCTCGGCCAGGCGCTTTAAGAAATTTAAAGAAGGATTGGCCGTTCCTGATTCCAGCCGGGAAATAGCCGACTGTTTGGTTTTCAGCCTCTGGGCTAATTTTTTCTGGGTAACTCCTCTTTTCAATCTGGCCCTTAAAATCGCCTCAATCACGGCAAATTCAGGCTGAAGCCTATCATACTCAGCTTTTACCTCTGGGTCTTTTAGAAAAACTTCTTTTTTATATTGTTCAAAGTCAAGATGTTTTCTTCTCATATAACATATATGTTATCTTAATTCTTTTGCTCTGTCAAGAGCAGTTTTTATCTCTCGCATGGGAATTTTGTCTGTCTTTTTCTTAAAAATGTGGACCAGATAGTAAACCTGATTAACCTGAACATAAAGAATTCTGATTGATTCTGCTCCTTTAATTCTTAATTCATAGAGGTGTGGGGCAATTTTCTTTGAATATGGCATCCTCACAAAGGGTCCGAAATTAGAAAGCAAAGTTATTGATTTCAATGCTCGTGTATATGTCTTCTTTTCAAGTTTTTCAATAAATTCTTTTACTGGATAATCCCCTCTTTTTGTCTGAAAAAATTTTACTTTCCAAGCCATAATTTCATTCTAACAGATTTTTCGGGGGAAATTTTGGCCCTTCGACAGGCTCCCTCCAGAGACGGGCAGGCAGGGTAAACTAGGAGGAAATTTTGGCTTTTGAGGCCCTTCGGCAAACTCAGGGTAAACTATTTTTCCTGCTCCTCCGGAAGATGCAGGGGGGCTCACCTTATCCTCCTGAGCAAGAAAGGTCCGCCAGCCTAACTGTTCAACCATAGATCCAAAGCAATCAAGAATTGTGGGTGGAATTGAACCGGCGAGTGCTCGACCAAAGATCTCTGCCGGGGTTTCCTGCTTCTTGCTTTCGGGACTTCCCATCTTTTTAATTATAGCACCTCACGATTTCAATGCAAAAAGATTCTATTTTAGATTCTTTCGAAAAAACTCTAAATCTCGGGCGACAACCAAATCCCAACTTTGTTTTAAGTTATGATCATTGCGGGGATATTTAAAGTAGGTCACTTTTTTATCTAAGGATTCCATCCTCGACACAAACTCATCGATCCAGCCGGTTTTGATATACTCATCAGCCATTCCCTGATGAACCTGAAGTGGGGCTTGGATATCGGCAAAATAATTGGTAATTGAAAACTTTTCAGGATTATAAATCTTTAAAAATTCTTCAATCGCCGCCTTCACCTTTTTGCCTTGGTCGTCAAGCTCACCCATATAATCTAAAACTGATTGAGGAAAACCGCGAGTCACTGGCGCCCATAGAGTTGTAGGGTAAGGCTTTTGGCTAATTTCCAAAACCGAAAGAGCAATCTGACCACCATTAGAATGTCCCCAAAGAAAAATTTTTTCTGGGTCAGCCTTCGCCAGAGTTTTGACTGAAGCCAGCAAATTCAAAACTTCCACTGGTCGGTAAAATCTTGCCTCTAAAATATCTAAACTTGAGGGAGAAGAGCCAGCAAAACCTAAAAAATCAGGAGCCAAAGTGATAAAACCATTTTCCGCAAAAAATCCGGCCGCTTTTCTTGTTCCTAAGCCAGTAAAATAAACCTCATCCTCTACATATCCCCGAAGCATAACCACCACCGGCAGTTTACCTTTTCTTTTAGGAAGGTTAGCCATTCCCGTTATTTTTTTGCCATCAGAAAGATAGGAAAAAAGCCAGGAGGTGTAGGCAGATTCTTCTTTGATCACTTTCTCAAGCTTTATCTCACTCCCCTGATATTCCCGCCTACGCAAATTTTCAAAACTATATTTTTCCAGTATCTTTGGTTTTTCGGAAACACCAACAAAAGGAGACAAAAGCTTTTGGGGCTGGTTTAAAAGTAATGCCACAAGTGCCCCTAAAACCAGAAAAAACAATAAAACCAAGAGAACTGTTTTCATCCCTTAAAATTTTATCATAAACTAGGACTTGACAAGGATTTGCCAGATTTCCTAAAATAAATTAGCAGTCAAAATAATAGGGTGCCAGATTCTGAAACCGAATAGGAGGCTGGATAACACTGAAGCGCTGAAAGGACTGAAACACGGAAGGAGGTGATAAAAATGGCGATTATTCGTTGGACACCTTGGGGAGTTTTTCCTCGTTGGCGATGGCTCGAAGAAGAGGAGGAGTGGCCAGAGCTAACCGAGACCAGAGGTTTGGATGTTTATGAAACGGAAAATGAGGTGGTTGTTAAAGCCGCTGTTCCCGGTGTGCCCGAGGATAAAATTGAGGTCACCTTCGAGGACGGAGTTTTAAGAATCCGTGGTAAAGTCGAAGAGACAGAGGAAGAGAAGAAACGAAAGAAGGTTGTTTACCGGGCACAAAGGATGGCCGCTTTTGATTACACCACCACCCTACCTCGAGCCATCGATGCCACAAAACTTTCAGCCGAACTTGAGGATGGGGTTTTAACCGTCAAGGCACCCATTTCCCCAGGCGCCAAATCAAAAAAGATTAGCGTTAAAGCCAAGAAAAAGTAGAGTTCAGTGGTGTTTTTTGAGCCGCCTGTCAGAATCGAACTGACGTCAATGGTTTACAAAACCACCGCTTTACCACTAAGCTAAGGCGGCCGAAGGTGCTAGGGGAGGGATTCGAACCCCCGAAGCCTTGCGGCGCCTCTTTTACAGAGAGGTGCGTTTAGCCACTTCGCTACCCTAGCCTATAAATATTTTAAGTAATTTCTCAATATCGTTTTTAATTGTTGCTACCAGCTTTTTGTCGCTATACCGAACATGAATAAGCCCATAAGGCATCTTGTTTTTCTTTCCTTCCAAAAAATCTTGCCGGATATAGGGCTTAGAGAATTGCTTTTGGGGTATTCTTGCAATTCCAACCCAATAATTTATTAATTCTTTGACATCTTGATTAGCATAGCAATAAAGTAAAATTCTTAACCGTTCTTCTTTAACCCCATAAATCTCGCGAAGCATCCTTAAAAATAATTTAATCATTAAGGGGTCACTGTTGGCAAGATCTACGGTACTGTCGGTTGTTTTTGCTCCTTCGCCCCAATAAAGCATAAGTCCAGCTATTTTCAGCTGTTCTTCTTGAGTTGTTAAAGTTCTTTTTGGCTTAAAAGAGGGCGGAGCGCTCAAAAAGGCTAGGCGGTGAGTTTCTGATTGATCTCGGCGAGGCAAGTTATTTTTCTTCATAAATTTTATTACTTGCCAAACCGAAGCGCCAATCTTTTCTCCAACCTCTCTTGCGCTTAATCCCTCTTTGTAATACAAATCTTTTACTTTTTCTATAGGCAAGTCCATCTCAATGCCAAATTTGTTTATTGCGCAACAACAAGCTCCGCTTATTGCAAAGCAACAAACTTTGTTTATTTTATCACAATTTTTTGCTATAATAAACAACATGGCAGAGATTCAAAGACCACTTTTGGCTTTAGTCTGCCAAGAGTGCAAATCGCAAAATTATATAACGACAAAATCAAAAATTAATACACCAGAAAAACTGGTCTTACGGAAATATTGTCGAAGGTGTCGGAAGCATACAGAACATAAGGAATCGAGCAGACTAAAGTAGAATTTCAGAGGATCAGAACACTCAGAGAAATCAGTGCGTCAGAGAATCAGATAAATCAGAAGGTCAGAATATCAGAATTTCTGATTTTCTGAGTATTCCGAGTATTCTGGTTCTCTGGAATATAGGGCCATAGTTCAATGGTAGAATGGGGGTCTCCAAAACCTCTGATCATGGTTCGAATCCATGTGGCCCTGCAATTTTTAAGAAGAAACGCCTTCCGAACAAGGCGTGTACCAAACATTTGATGGAGTCGCCACTGCATCCAGAATCTTCTCTTCTAGAATATCATCTTTCAGTTGGTCATAGGAAAGAAACTTCTCTTGTCCACCCTTAATTATTACCTCCTTCTGCAAAGGCTGTCCAACTCTACTATAAAATCCTCACTAGCCCCAAAAATTTTAACCACTAGGGTATGTTTAAAATCAGCGAGCTCTTCTCCCAGCTTTCCAAAAATACATTTTAAAGTCTCCTCTAAGGCAAATTTTTGGCTCGACTCAATAATTGGACTCAACAAGGAAAAAATCTCAGCATTTGTTAGCCCTATTCCTTTTGATTCGGGTCTCATAATCGCTCTGCCCTTTCACAGCACAACCATTATAGCACTCAAGTCGAGAGGGATTACTTCCTATAGTTGGGACAGCTTGGATCATCGCAAACAAATTCTCTCCTCTTTTCATCAAAAATCGTCGGTCCCCAGCAATCCCCACAACGTGGCGAGCTTCCCTCAAATAGCGGCAGTCTAGCTTGGACTTTGTCTAGCTTAATGCCTTTCTCTCTTCTCTCCTCAAATTGCCTTTTGGCAATCGCCCACACTTCACGAGGCAATCTTTCTGCCTCTCTTCTTACTTCCCGAGCCGCAAAAGCTCGACCAGGCTCACAATCAAGACGATAAGGACAAATATCGCCACAAAGATAGGGGGCTGATTTTGGGTGGACTGAAGGTTTTGGTAGCTCCCCTTTCTTAATCGCTATCCACGCCTCTTCCACCTCCGCCAAACATTGCTTTGTTTCACCTTCCGCCACCTTATCCCAGAGCACCGGACATTCTTTTGTCCACTCCAGCATATCCTGTAAAATCTGGTCTTCATCTAAATTTTTCCTACTTAAACGTCTTCTCTCAAAATTTCTATTGATATAAATCACGTTTCCTATCTCAACTTTGTATCCCCTTTCCCTTTCGGCAAACATATACAAAAGCACTTGAAGTCTATCCTCTGGTCGAGGCACATAAAAATCTTTCTCAGTTTGAACCATCCAAGGAGGCATTCCTTCACGATTAATCAGGCTAAAGCCCTCTTTAGAGGTTGTCTTTAAATCGGCAATTTGATATTCCCCGGTCTTTGGATTCTGGAAGCGAAAGTCAAGGTACCCCCCTATTTTATCTTCACCAATCACCACTGGATATTCAATTTTCCCAAATTGCCTAAGCGCTCCTAACATTTTCCAGTGAATAGAGGTTCCAGTGGACAAAATCATAATCTCTCGGGGTGATTTGGACAAAGGAGAATAGCCTAAAAGTTCGTAGCCTGCCCATCGCAAACACTTGGCAATTATCGCTGGAGATAAGGAAAGTTTAGGCTCCCCCTCCCCCCATATCAATTCAAGGATTTCTCGATTTTTCTTTTTTCTCCAAGCCTGTTGCAGAAGCCTTTCCTCATCAGAAGCGATAATTGCCTTTCCTATTAAAGGCGCAAGTCTATAAACCTCAAGAATGCTTTGGTTTTCCCCAGAAGGTTGAAGATTTCTTCTTTCTATCCTTTGTCCAAAGACTAATCTATCAGGTCTGTTTTCTGGTGTCATTTTTTAAAAATCCTGCAAAAAGCAGGATTAAAAAACTCTAGCACAAAATCAGCTTATTTGCAAACTAGTGTATAAGTCCAGGACTTTTTCGACATTAATCTAGCCTCGCAAGGAGTCTCCTTGAGAGGCTACTTTACTGACTCTTCAATGACTCTTCAGTTTTGTGCTTCATCTGACACAGTTTCTTGCTATAGCTTAAGATTGTGTCACTGAACCGAACTTCGTTCTGGTTCAGGGCTTGACCACGTAAAATTGCTTTGCAATTAACGTGGTCTAAGACGTTAATCCGCCAGAGGCGGATTTTACGTCTTGACAAATTTAATTTATAGGTTATAATGACGCCAAATGGCAGAAGAGGACCTCCAAAACCTGCCGGAAAAACCAACTGCCCCAAAAAATAAAACTATAATTTTTGCGATTTTGGTTTTTGTTCTTCTCCTTGTCGCCGCCAACGCTTTCTTCTTTCTTCGTTTCCGTCAAGGTGGCCAACCCAAAGTGACCGAAGAAATCTCCCCTACTCCAACCTTGGTTCCAACTCCGGAAATTTCTCCCCTACCTTCGCCTTCTGCCGAGCCAACCCCTAAACCAACCAAAAAACCAACCCCAACTCCAACCCCAACACCGACCCCGACGCCGATGGCAGATTTATATATCAGCCAATACTCTTTTAATCATCCGCCAAAGCAGGGTGAAGCCTTCACTGTCACCATAGGAATTTCCAATAAAGGCAACAAGGACGCCGGTGGTTTCTGGTGGGAATGGAAGGCGACTTGGGCAATAACCGCCTGTCGGGAGAGAATTGATAGCCTAACCGCCGGAAGCGAAAGAATTGTTACCTGCACTTATACTTATGGCGGTTGGGCAAATTATGAAACAAAAGCGATTGCCGATGCCGACAATGAAGTCCCAGAAAGTGATGAAGGCAACAATACCTACACCCAAAACGTCGTTCCAATTCATTAAATCTCCGCTTCCCCCTTGACATGAACCCAAAAGAAATCTCGAGAAGAACGGCCCTGAAAATGATTTTCTTCGGCGGCGCCACCATCCTGACTTCCTGCAGAACTCTTGAGGATTTTCTGAAACAGCCTAAAAAACCTGAACCAACGCTTGAAGAGTATCTTTCTACCATAGAGGGTTTGGCTGACCTGGAAATTCTTTCAAGCCTTCCTCTTCTTAGCTGCTACCAGCGGCTCTTTATCCAAGAAAAAAGACCGGTCACCAAAGAGGATATTGGTTTTGATCCCCTTCTTTGGTTTCATTATTTCTCTCAGGCTTATGAAAGAAGCAGGGGCAAAAGGGAAATCCTCCGGCAAGAAGTAATAAAGATTCTTCAGGGGAGAACGGATATTCCCAAAACCGGGAAGGAAGCCACCCCCAAATTGATTCAAGATTTACTCAAGAGGGCACCAAAAGACTACCCGCAGGTAATCCAAGAAAAATTAACGGCTGCCTTTAAGTTTATGGATGGCGATGGCTGTCTTGAGTTAGTCAAAGCAAAAACTGGTTTGGAAAATTTTATTCAAGATAAAAAATTAGAAATTAAAATTGTTGATTTTGCTTGTGTCGTCAGTAAGGAGATAAAAATTTGCTTTCCGATGATGACCGAGTTTGAGAATGACGCGGAGGGAAATCTTGTCCGGGGAATTATCCAAATTTCTCCTGTTTGCTACTATTTGACCAGTGAGGCTTTAGCCTTTATGCTCGCCAAAGAGTACTATGGTCTGGTGGCTCCGGCGAAGTTAGCCAGAGAACTCCAAAGAGAATGACTCACCCCTTGACAACAAACGCAAACTTGACAAAGTAGCCTCTAGCCTCGCAAGCCTAGCCTCGCAAGCCCACGGCTTGCGAGGCTAAAACTTGACCCCGCACAACACTTACTTGCTCCCGAATACTACGTGTTCGCGTCGCAAGAGCGTGTATGCGGGGTCGGCGCCCCGCACCAGCGACACCTTGCGGGTGTGGACGTAGACCACAACGCAAGGTAAGCTTGGTGCGGGGCTTGACATTCCTCTTTCTTTTTGTTATAATTCTTCCTAAGTTTTCAAGGCTTTCTGTCAATGGCGACAGATTTTTTAGTCTTGAAAAGAAAGAGGTGCGGGTGTAGTTCAGTAGGGAGAACACTGGCCTCTTAAAGCCAGGGATACAGGTTCGAGTCCTGCCGTCCGCACCACCCGGAAACAACGGCTCATCTTGGCACATTAAAAAATGGAGGTAGAAACTGATGAAGTGGCGATTGGTTCTCGGATTGACGATGGTTACCCTTTTGATCACCAGCGGCGTGGCCCTGGCCGACGGCGGGTTTGATCAATACGGCTACAACTATCAAGCCCGTGTATTCGTCGGACCAGCGGATGGGGTCGATCGAAACCTTGACGGCACTGTCTGGGGCGACCCCACCTACGCCGGCGACCACCTGGTCATGAAGTGGAGCAAGGGCTGGGACGATGCCCGCTTCCATGGAGCGCCATGGGGACCAGAGGCCTGGCTTGACAACGAGTGGAACGGCGCCGCTCCCGAAGGATCAGGTGAAGTCTGGCACTACAAGATAATCTGGGTCGGGCCAGAACTCGAGAACAGCCCTTACTGGAGAGAGGGTGGTTATTCCATCTGGGGGCAGTTTGAGGTCATCATGGACCAAGGAACTGCAGATGGGGTACATACCTGGTTTGCCCACGCATTGCCCACCGGCTATGGTCAGTAAACCTTCGATCATCTGAAGCGGAGCGAAGCGAAGACTAGCGATTTTGCCAAGATTTGAGCCTTTGTCTCGGCCCGTCGGTGATGCGGATTTCTTGCTGAAGTAGCAAGTTTTCCTGATTTCATCGGCGGGCCAATTTTTTTGTATAATTACCTTGAGAGACGATATGCAAGAAAGAGCACTAGAGTCAACTCTTGATTATTCAATTCCTGAACTTCAAGATGTTCTTCGGCTCGCCATTTCTGGAAAAGAGATAGACCAAATGCTTGCCCTCATTAAATTAGGAAGGGTCTTGCCAAAATTATCAGAATTAGAGTTTTATCATCAGGCTTATCAGTTTTTTGGCAATCTAGCCAACAAGTTTGAAAATGGGATTTATCCTCCCTTTTTATCTCCATCTCCAGAAGAAAGAGAAAAATATGCACAAAGCCTGCGAAGTACGGCCGAAGAATGTTATAAGTGTTATCAAGAACTTAAACCAAAGCCTTTTCTCGAAACTGTCCGCCGGTTTTCAAGAAATGTTTTAACAAACTCTTTCCGATGATACCTTGTCAAACCGTATCGAAGTATTGCTTTCTGCTGCAACTTTGTCCCGTAGCCTTTATTTTTACCCCAGCCATATTGAGGGTATTTTTTACTTAAAGAACGCATAATCTTATCCCGATGAACTTTTGCCAAAATCGAGGCTGAAGCAATAGAAATTGATTTTTGATCACCATTTTTTATCCCTAACTGGTTCTTCCGACCCAAACCGCGAAGATAAGGAATTGAGTAGAAATCGACGAGAATGAAGATATTAGGATATTGAGATATTAAGATATTAAGGGAATTTTTTTTATGCTTAATTTCTTCATTTCTTAATTTCTTAATTACATCCCCAATACTCTTCCTCATCGCTTTTTGAGTCGCCCTGCCAATGCCAATTCGGTTAATTACTCCTACTCCAACTTCGGTTACATCCCAGGCTAGGGCATTTTTTTTAATCTCTTTTGCCAATTTTTCTCTCTGTTTAGGCTTTAATAACTTCGAATCATTTATTCCTAAATTTTCAATTTTAAATTTTAAATTTTTAATTTGAGGAACGAAGGCGCAAGCCGCAGTGACGATTGGTCCTGCCCAGGCTCCCCGCCCAACCTCGTCAACCCCGACCACATACTCAAATCCTTTCTTCCACCCCGTAAAAGTCGCCTTCGGCGACTCACGGGGTAGGCACGTGGCCCGCTTATTAGCGGGCTTTACGTGCCAAAATTTCTTCTCGTAATAAAAATTAGGAAGATTTTGAGACAACGGCATTCTCTTCTAGTACTCCTTTTAAAATATCGCGTGATTTTTCGATCCTTGGCAGCGCCTCTTCAAACCGTCCCTCACCAACCAATTCTGTCACTGGCGGAATAAGATAAAGCCAATCTGCCACTTCCCCCAAAATTATTCTATTGACCTCTCGTCTCTCTTCCTGACAACCCACAAGATTTATCCCTGCTAGGCGAACAGGTCTAAGATAAGGAGCGACTCTTACCTGGGCCAATGGCCCCCGGGCGATTCCATTCAAGACCCTTGCCATCGCCGTTCTCCGATTTTCAGCGATCCCTTTCCCGGCAAATGCCTCCTGGGTTAAAAATATATTTAATTGCTTGATCGCATCTGCAATCGACCATCGGCTAATTTCTCTCTCCCAAAGGAAAACCTCAAAACTTTCTCCATGCTTTCTTCGGGAAAGAAAATCAACCACATACCTTCTCATCGCCCAAATATAGGCGGATTGGAGGCGAACCCGAGAAATAAGTGGATTTACTCTAGCAAGAGAGTCAAGTTGACAGGCTTTCCTTAGGCTATCCGCGGTTTTTTTGATACTAGGTGCATCTGGTGAAACCAGGCCGGCTTGAGCGAGAAATCCACTCGTCTCCTCCAACAATTGACCTAAAGATTCTCTCATTAAACCTCCTTCGATAAATCTGGCTGATAATCCAATTGTATAGGCAACGACTTTTTGTGCCTGCTGGCGAATTTCCGCTCCGAGAATTTCCTCTACCTTGGCAATTGCCTCGTCGATCGTCTCGGCATGATGTAATAAAAGCAACTGAACTGGGACTTTTTTAGGCAAATGTCGAAGATAGGTGGGATCATTCCGGGCCGAACGGGGCAAAAGAACGACCAGTTCAGAAAGTGATGCTCCTTGCGGGGATTGCAAAACTCTATCGTCATTTATCTGCGTGGTTTTTCTTTCCTGCCATGTCGTATAATAACATCCGCCAGTGAGCGGGTGGTATCGGGCGTCAGTGGGATGTTTTGCTTTTTTGCCTGCCAGTGGTTCTAGCCACTCCATCAGCCTCAAATCTCTTTCGCGCACAATCGCGACCACTCTCTCGGTCCCTAACCACATTCGCTCTTGGGCTTTTTCGGCATAACGACGACCTCTATCTTCAACTGTCTCTATCCCTCCTGGTTTTGCCATAGCGCCAATATTATATCATTGTCGTAAACAGAGTGCCCTGGCTGACCACATCGCAAGTTCACAAGGAGTTCACAAGGAGTTGCCTTGTGAGGCTAAAGGAGATTTTTCCTCCGTAATCTATCATAAGAGTTCATTACCAAACTAAAAGAGCAACCAAGTTGGGACCTCTGAACTATTTCTTCTTCGTTACAGTGTTACGTAACACTGTAACGGACTCCGACTCACCTTGCTCTCTCAACCTCTGAACTATTTCAGAATCTTTCAGTCCTTCGGCTCTTAATTTTTCTACCTTGGCGGTTAACTCTAAAGTCCTAGGCTTTAATCCTTTGGGCGGACTTTCGATTTCTGAAGCCCTAATCAAGCGGGAGATTGCTCCCCCAACTCTATGCCTCGACACTGCCAATTGTTGGGCTATCTCCGACCGGCTAGCCCTGGTGGTATTTCTCAGTTGTTTCACCTGGGAGTCAAATAATTCCAGGGCCTGACGCCGATTCAGGATTTGCAGTTCAAGATGCTCCTCTTTAATTCTTTCAGTAATTTGTCTTATTCTTTCACCGGAAACACCAAATTCTCTTCCCAAGGTTGATTGGTTAAATATTAGAGGTTGGTCTGGTTTTTCTTTTTGTTGCTCCCCAAGAAACTGCAGGACCCGAAAATAGGTCTCTCCGTATGGGCGGACCTTTCTTGGTTCTCTTTCCTGAATCGCTACCATATGATAACCTATAATACCACAAAACTTTTTTACGTATATCCAAGTTCGCAAGGAGTTGCCTTGCGAGGCTAAATTTTACAATTTGAGGGTTTTTAAATAGGCGCGGAAGTCGCTTTCTATCTCTTTGTGTCTTAAACCAAACTCAACCACGGCTTTTAAGTATTCAAGTTTGCTGCCGGTATCAAAGTATCTTCCGTTTCTAATCTCCAGCGCATAAATAGGTTGAGAAATCCTTAAGATATTTAAGGCATCAATATAGACTAATTCTTCTTTCTTTCTTAATCGTTTTTGCGCCTCTTTGATCGCAGCGAAAATCTCCGGGGTAAAGACAAATCCGGAGACGACTGCCAAATCTGAAGGACAATTTTTCGGTCCTGGCTTCTCAATCAACTTTTCCACCCGAATCACTCCTCGACTAATCCTTTCTCCGGCGGCAAAACCATATTTTAGAGAATCCTTAGGATCTGTCGTCCTTATTCCCCCAAGTATCGTCGCCTGATATTTTGCAAAAGCAGCCAAAAGTTGCCTTGCCCGAGAAGGTTTGGCGACAATAAAATCATCGCCCCAAAAAACCAAGAAAGGCTGGTTTCCAATGACTGGCTGACTATTTAAAATCGGAGTGGCGTTTCCCGCCGGACCTTTCTGTCTGATAAAAACAAAGTTGGCAAGGTTGGCAATCCCTTTTACTTTAAAAAGCTCTTTCTCTTTACCATAATCCTTCAGTTTTTTCTCAAGTTCAAAAGAACGATCGAAATGATCCTCAATCGCCCGCTTGTGATAACCGGTGATAATGACAATATCCTCGATTCCCGCCTCAACTAATTCTTCAACAATAATCTGGATAATCGGTTTATCAACCACGGGAAGCATTTCCTTGGGCATGGCTTTGGTTTGCGGTAGAAACCTGGTGCCAAAACCAGCTGCGGGAATCACCGCTTTACGAATTCGAAACGTTTTCCTCATAAAAACCTCCAAATTTATTCTAGCACAACCAGCAAATATCCAAAACCTCCTTAACCTCTAAGGTTAAATCCTATTGACACCTTGGGTATTTTTTGCTACTCTATTTTTACCATGCCAGGAAGGGCTATTCCTTTGGTCACAAATGAAGTCTACCATGTCCTCAATCGTGGAGTTGCTTCTCAGCCTATTTTTGCCGGCAAAAGAAATTACGAGCGCTGCCTGGAAACACTTTTCTACTACCAAAATGAGGATTTGCCCTTAAGTTATTCGGCTTTTTTGGAGCTATCAAGAGAAAGAAGAAAAGAAATCTTGGAGAACCTTAGAAAAAAGAGGCAATTTTTGGTAGAGATCGTCACTTTTTGTTTAATGCCGAATCATCTCCATTTTCTTCTAAAACAGGTCCGAGAAAATGGGACTTCGACTTTTATGAGTAACTTCAGCAATAGTTATACTCGTTATTTTAATACTACTCAAAAAAGAGTGGGACCTCTTTTCCAGGGTAAATTCAAGGCTGTTAGAATAGAAACAGACGAGCAACTTTTACATATTTCTCGATATATTCATCTCAACCCTTACTCCTCATATTTTGTCAAAAACTTGAAAGAGCTTGAAGTCTACCCCTACTCTTCTCTACCAGAATATTTAAATCTTCAAAAGACTGACTTTTGTTATAAGAATCCTGTTCTCGGTCATTTCAAAAATGCCGCCGTTTATAAGAAATTCGTCTTCGATCAAGCCGATTACCAAAAAGCTCTTGAACAAATAAAGCATTTGGTCCTAGAGAAATAATCATAGGAGGGTAGTTTTACCCGAGGTTCCGTATCTGCTTAACCTCTAAGGTTATGGATCCGATAATGTAATCTTTGCCGTTCCCTTGCGCTATTTTAGCATATGTGGTAAAATTTCTTCTATTATGGCGCAAAACCCAATTGTCTTTTTAAAAGAAGTAAGGTCCGAACTTGACAAAGTTTCCTGGCCAACAAGGGAAGAGGCTGTTCGTCTAACGGCAATCGTTATTGCAGTTTCTTTGGCAGTTGGTTTTTTTATTGGCGCCTTTGATTATGTTTTCGCCAAGATAATGGAAATACTCTTAAGGAGGTAAAACTATGACTAAAAAACTGAAAAACGAAAAAACCGAAGAACCAAAAAAGGAAGAAAAACTGAAAAATCATATTGTCATTACCAAATCGGCTGACCCCCAAGCTCGTTGGTACGTGGTTCATACCTATTCAGGACATGAGGCTAAAGTTTCCCAGGCACTAAGGCAGCGGGTCGAAACCATGGGACTGGCTAATAAAGTTTTAGAAATCTTAATCCCAACCCAGGAAACAGTCCAAATAAGAAGCGGTAAAAAGCAAAATGTGACCGAAAAAATTTTCCCTGGCTATTTACTCGTCAAAATGATTTTGGGTGATGAGAGCTGGCTGACGGTCCGGACAACCCAGGGAGTGACGGGATTTGTTGGCGTTGGCAACAATCCTACCCCGATTTCTGATGAAGAAGTTAAAGCAATCCAAAAATTCATGGCTTTGGAGGCACCGAAATTCAAAACCAAGTTTTCCGTAGGCGAGGCAGTTAAAATCATTGATGGACCTTTTGCCGAATTTTTAGGCTCGATTGAAGCCATTGATGAGGAAAAAGGGAAACTGAGAGTTTTGGTTTCAATCTTTGGCAGAGAAACACCAGTCGAGTTGGATTTTCTCCAAGTAGCGAAAATATAAAATTTATAATCATTATAATTTTTATAAAAGTTATATGCCTAAGAAAGTAAAAACCATCATCAAGCTTAATCTTCCGGCTGGTGAAGCCACTCCGGCGCCGCCGGTTGGTCCAGCACTCGGCTCACATGGACTGCCAATTATGGATTTTGTCAAAGCCTACAACGAAAAAACTGCCCAAATGAAGGGAAACATCATTCCCGTGGTGATTACGGTTTATGAGGATCGAACTTTTTCTTTTGTTACCAAGCTTCCGCCAGTGGCGGATATGATTAAAAAAACCTTGGCTTTAGAAAAGGGTTCAGGAGCAACTGGCAGAGAGGAAGTTGGAGTGCTAACGCGAGAACAAGTCCAAAAAATTGCCCAAGAGAAAATGAAAGATTTAAATACTGAAGATTTGGAGGCAGCCGAAAGGATTGTTGAGGGCACGGCCAGGTCGATGGGAGTAACAATAAAATGAAAAATGAAAATATAAGCAAGCTTGTTTCTAGCGAAATAAAAAATAAAAATTACAATGTAAAATTAAAAATTTTTAAGATTTTTATTGCGAAGCAACAAGCTTTGCTTATTTGTCGTTTTTAATTTTTCATTTTTAATTTTTAATTTGACCGGAGGGAACGTGGGTAAAAAAAGAGTCGCCATCCTAGGCGAAGAAGGAAAACCAAAAAAAGAGCACAAGAAATCCCTGAAAGAGGAAAAGGGCACTCAGAGAGTGCGTGTTCCTGGCTTAAAGGGTGGCGAAAGAGTGGTGGCGATCACGGCCGAACCCGTAACCGCGGAGACGCAAAAGCAAGCAGAGACGCAGAAAGAAGCAAAATTAAAAGAAGTCAAGCCACCCAAAATCCGAGGTAAAAAGTATCTCGCCGCTAAAGTTAAGATTGACCCAAGCAAATCCTACCCCCTTTCCGAAGCAATAAGGCTTCTTAAGGAAACCTCCTTCGCTCGTTTTGATGGAGCAGCGGAACTCCACCTGGTCACCGGAAAAACCGGAATCTCAGGCGATGTTTCTCTCCCCTATTTTGCCGGCAAGGCAAGAAGGATTGAAATTGCCAACGAGGAGACATTAAAGAAGATTGAGGTGGGGAAGATAGATTTTGATATATTGTTGGCGACTCCAGCTTTTATGCCCAAATTAGTCCAATTTGCCAAATTACTTGGTCCCAAAGGCTTGATGCCCAATCCAAAAAATGGCACCATCACCGATAAGCCAGAGGAAGCCATCAAAAGATTTCAAAAGACATCAGTCTCTTTTAAAACAGAACAAAATGCTCCTTTAGTCCACGCTGTCTTTGGTAAAATTTCCCAGCCTGAAAAAGAACTGGAAGAGAATCTAAAAACTTATCTTTCGGCAGTGGGAACAAAAAATATCAAAAAAGCGGTTATTAAGGGAACAATGGGACCGGCAGTTAAGGTAGCCATTGATAATCTATAATTTATAATTGAAAACTAACTTAAGCCAGTAGGTCCCCGAATCGGCGGGAACCATTTTTAAATCCAAGCAAAAATTCGTTCCCGAACCCAAAAAACAAAAATTCATCTCCACCCCAAGCTTATATTCAATTCAATGAACAGGTAATTGATTTTCCCTGCCCATCCTCACTCACTTCATAAACACAAAATTATGCTATAGCAAGAATTTGTGTCTATGAAAGGTTAAACTGGCTTTTCAAATCTCCCTCGTCTTCAATTTTTTCTGCTATAACATACCTTACCTCAAGTGGAACTCCATAGATCTGACGAAGGAATTCAATTTCCTCAAAACAAGGGTAAGGAAAAACAAAAACTGAATCCTGGAGGCGAAAGAGACCAAGTTGTTTAAGTCTTGCCCTAAAAATTTCTCTAAACCACTTTTTCTTTTCGAAAATATCAAAAATGACAATTCTCCATTTCTTATCCCAAACATTTGGCTTTTTTATTTTCATCTCATCAAGTTTGTATTTCAAAGCCCGCGTTCTCCCCTTTTCGGTAATTTTAACTATTTGCTGTCCATTTTCTTCCTCAATCTCTACCAATTTTTGTTTTTTAAATCTTTTAATTGTCTGGCTTAGTCTTCCTCGGTGATATTTGTCCCATTCACCTAAAAGTGGGGCTACGGCGGCGGGAAAACAGGGAAAAATGATTGTCCCTCCAAGAAAAACCCCAGCCGCTAAAAGATAAAGTATTTCCCTACTGTAGGGATACCTATCAATTTCTTTTTTTAAAGAATTAATAATTGATTCTTTTTCTGGCTCAAAAATTTTTGCCACTTTCTCCCAATCAACATCCCTAAGGGCTAATTTATACTCAGACGGCTTTCTTTCTTTTCTCTGCTTTATCTTTCTAACCTTCATAAATTATAAATTAACCATAACTTTTCATAAACACAAAGTCAAGCTATAGCAAGAGTTTGTGTTTAGGGATAGGAGACAATAACAGACTACTCTGGGATACAAAACAAAACAAAACAAAACAAAACAAAACAAAACAAAACAAAAACACTAACTTGACAATTCGTAATTAAGAATGTAGAATGCAAGAAGACCTAAGACAGTAGCCCTTCGGCAAGCTCAGGGTAAAGCCCTGAAAACCGAAGATAATCTCGCAAAAAGGACTTCAGTCCGAGCAAAGCGAGGACTACCGAGGACTGCAACCGCAGAAACGCGGAAAAAGCAGAAACGCAGAATTCGCCTCGGTAGAGGCGATTTTTTATCAGCGCTAATCAGCGATTATGAAGAAACAGGAAAAAATTTTTGCTGTCGCCAATTTAGCCGAAGGCTTAAAACAAGCCAAAAGTATTGTTTTGACAGACTATCGTGGTCTTACCGTTCCCCAAATAAGCCAGCTTCGGACGCTGGTTAAAAAGGCTGGGGGGCAATTTTTGGTGGTCAAAAATACCCTCCTTAAGCTTGCTTTAAAAGAACAAAAATTACCAGAACTGGAACTTTCTGGTCCAACCGCGCTTGTTTTGGCTTATCAAGATGAGCTTGCGCCAATTAAAAGTGTTTTTGATTTTGCCAAAACTCAAGGTCTGCCAACATTCAAATCTGGTATTTGGGAAGATAGAGCACTAACCAAGGAAGAAGTGGAAAAATTAGGAAGCCTGCCCAGCAGACAAGAATTAATAGTTAATCTTCTTTCCCTGCTTAGGTTTCCTTCAGAAAGATTTGTAAATGTCCTCGGAGCAAATACCAAAAAATTAATTCTTGTCTTAAATGCAAAATGTAAAATGAAAAATTAAAAATGACAATTCAAAATGCAAAAATTTTTAAATTTTAATCTGTAATTTTGATTTTTGATATTTAATTTTTGAATTTATTTAATGAAAGGGGGTGAATTAATATGGCAGAAGAACCTGCAAACGCAAAGACGCAAAAAGAAGCAAAGGGCGCAAAAGAATCCAGTAAAAAACTTCAGGATTTGATTGTGGAAATCGAAAAACTGTCAGTTTTGGAACTGGCAGATTTAGTCAAGGCTTTGGAGGAAAAATTTGGCGTAGTTGCCCCTCAGGTCGTCCCCGCTCCTTCGGGGCAAGCTGCTCCTACCCAGGCTGGTGCTATACCTACAGAAGAAGCTCCAGGGCAAACTACTTTTAATGTGGTTTTAACCAATCCAGGGGCGAATAAAATCTCGGTTATCAAAGCAGTTCGGGAAATAAATCAAACTTTAGGTCTTAAAGAAGCCAAAGATTTGGTGGAAAGCACTCCTAAAGAAGTTTTAATTGGGGTTAATAAAACCACGGCCGAAGAGGCGAAGAAAAAATTAGAGACCGCTGGGGCCATCGTAGAATTGAAGTAATATCACCCTTCAAGCAGGGTTATCTTCCTAAAACAGAATTTTCTGAAGCCACGTTTGACGTGGCAAAGAAAAAATTAGAAGCAGCGGGGGCGACAGTTGAACTTAAATAAGGCGCAGAACTACGCCGCCGTCAAACGCGGCTGGCACGTTTGACGTGCCGCTGAACTAGACGCGGAACTACGCTGGCGGGCGGTGTCATAAACACGACGGACTATTTTGACACCGTTTGGCTCACCAAAATTCACTAAGAATCCCAACTTGAATTGAGAGTTTTTTAAGTAATACCAAAACTGTCTAACGTCTTCTTGATGAAGAAATGGCTTCGCCTTTAATTCGATAATAATTGCTCCATTGATCAATAAATCAGGGGTATAAACACCAACTTTTACCCCTAAATGATATATTGGCAACTGTTTTTCCCTTTCAATTTTCAAACCTTTATGTTTTAGCTCTTCGAGCAGGGCATTTTGATAAACAGACTCTTTTTGGGTATTGCGGAACTTTTGATAGATAGCAAAATAGGCACCCCGGATTAAATAAGACTCATGGGGATAAAGCAGCGTTGTTCCGCGTTTTGTTCCGCTTGGTTCTGCGTTCATCATACCACAATTATAAAAATTCCACCCCCAATAAAACAAGACTCTATTTTAAAACCGCAAATAAGTTTTGGGTATTGACAAACTTCGTTATACTGTGATACTCTAGTTTAGAGAAAGAGGTAGTTATGGCGGACCCCAAGAAACCTTTATCGCTTGAAGACCTGCCTGATTTATTAACCGTCCGGGAGGTAGCCGAGATTCTCCGGGTCTCTCCCCTAACGATTAAACGCTGGGGCAAAAGAGGAAAACTGCCCGCAATTCGGATTAACTCTCGCGGCGACCGCCGCTACCGCAAAGAGGCGGTCCTCTGGCTTTTGGGCATCCAAACCAAGGGAACCGAATAAATTCTTAAAAACCCTTAAAACGCCTGGAATTATCGCTCTACTTGAGGTTCAACCTCGTCTACTCTCCCCAAACCTGAACGACTACTTCTCTTGTTCTTGCCCGATCAAGCTCAACCAAAAAAATACTTTGCCAAGTTCCAAGCCCAAGTTTTCCTGCAAATATTGGCACTGTTTCTGAAGCTGATAAAAGTAAATGCTGACAATGAGAATGACCGTTGGCGCATTCTCCCTCGCACATATTAGTCTTTCTCCTCCTAAAATCATTATGATTGTACTCTCCGTTTGGGGCAGCCACCCTCAGTAAAAACTCCTCCATGTCAGTGATTAAAAGTGGCTCATTTTCATTAATCTTAATCGCCGCCGTGGTGTGTTTGGCAAAAATATGGACCATCCCATGCTTAACCTTCGACTTTTCGACAATTTTTGCCACCTTTTCGGTGATATCAATAAACTCCGGTCCTTTTTTTGTTTTAATTAAAAAATTCCTGCTTATAACTTTTGACATCTCAAAAAATACTGTCCAAACCAAAATAAGATATAAAACGAAAGCAAACTTGCCCCTAAAGAGAAAAGAATAAATAAACCAAAGACGAGAAGCTGTCCTTCTTCCCACTGCCAAATTTTCCAAAAGAAAAAAGTTGCTCCTAGGGAAAACAGCAAACCTCCAAACCAAAGATAAATTGGTAAACCTAAAACGAGGATTGTCTGTGACCAATCATTCTCTCGGCGAATCTGGCGAATGGTTTTGAATGGATGATACCGCAGTCCATAGAGATTCCGCAAGAACAAATAAGATTCTTTAATGGCTGCCAAAACCAAGAATTTTTTTACTTTTTCTTCGTAATTTGTCATTGGTCACTGTCTCTGTTGCCAAAGGGGCATTTGCCGCCCTCCAAGCCAACTTGAAAGCCTCTCTTGCCCTCGTGAGCCTGGACTCGATTGCCTTAGGACTTAAATCCATCTCTCTGGCTATCTCGGCAACAGAGCACCCTTCTATATATTTAAGTCGCAAAATCTTCCGATATCCTTCGGAGACTTTCTCTAAAACCTTTTTGATTTCTTGGGTCAGCTCTTTTTTCAATAACAACTCCTGGGGACCCAAAGCGATACTTGCTAAATCTTCCAAAAATGGCAAATGGGAAAACAAAATAGCCTTAATTTTCTTTTTCCGATAATAATCAACAATCTCGTGCCTGGCAATACTCAAACTCCAAGTCAAAAATGAGGATTTCCCCCTAAAAAGTGGCAGAGAGTCTAAAATGGAAATTAAAGTGTCTTGCAAAACCTCCTCGGCATCGCAAGGATTATCAATTTTCCTAAAGATTAGTTTCTTAAGCCTGGCGGTAAGAAAATTACAAAGTAGGCAAGTTGCCTCTTCGTCTCCGCCTAATACCTGCTTGATTAATTTTTTCATTTCCTTCTCAACTTATATCTTATTATATTATATTATAAGTATAAGCAGAGCTTGATGCTTCGCAATAAGCAGAGCTTGTCTAAAACTAGACCTAAGCTGGCAAGAAAATAAAGGTTACGGTTACGGTGATGGTGACGCGGCGCGTTAAGGATTGGTTTATGGGTAACGTCACCCATTGACGTAGCCGTAACGCGCTACTTCACCTTAACTCATCCCCTATACCCTAGCAAATAATCTAACAATCCAATCTAAACTCAAGCAAAACGTTCGTCTCCGAGTCGATACCTAGCGAAAATTATTATAGTAAAGAAAGTCTCTCTTTCAAAACCAAAAAAACAAATCTGCCAAGTGCCAACTGTCTTTTAATCCGCCAAGGCTCCTGGATTAACCTCCAAAGCCACTCAAGACCCAAGTCCTGGATCAGGATCGGCGCTCGGAGCGCTCTTCCAGAAATAAAATCAAAAGCGCCCCCAACCACCATTGCTCCCCCAATATTTAATATATCAAAATATTTTGCCACCCATCTTTCCTGCTTGCCCATGCCAAAACCAACAAAAAGGATTGTGGGTTCTTTTTGATTTATTTTCTCTATCCACTTCCCACTTCCCACTCCGCCCTTCTTTCTTCCCACTTCCCATTTCCCACTTCCCACTTCTAATTCAGGTCCTGTTTCCGCCCAGCCTTTCAAGCCCGGATAGCGCTTTTTTAAAACCTCAAGCGCCGTTTTCGCCACCTCTGGCTTCCCCCCAATTAAATAAACACTCCAGCCATTTTGGCTTCCCACCTGACAAAGTTTTTCCATTAAATCCACCCCACTTACCCGCTCTCTTATCTCTCTCCCCAAAATTCTTCCCGCCCAAACTAAACCTATTCCATCTGGAATAGCCAAATCAGCAGAATTTAAAATTCTTTTAAATTGCAAATCTTTTTGCGCCAGAACTATCATCTCCGGATTAGGGGTAGCAATCCAAAATTTCTCTTTTTTGGCTATCTTTTTACGCACCGCGTAAATTACCTCTTTCTCTTTCAAATTGTCAATTTTTACTCCCAAGATATCAGCTTTCATCTGAAATTCTCCCTTTTAAAACGCGGTAGGCATCACGTAAAACCGCGTAGTCGCGGTCACGTGACTTTACGCGGCGTTGTCCCGCTTAGCGGGACTTTACGTGGAACGTAAAAAGCCAAAGCTTCTACGTTCCGTGCCACGAACTCTAGCACTTCGGCAGGCTCAGTGCTAGTTATCCTCACTCCAAGAATTTGCAAGGTCTGTCCAGACATTTTATTTTGGTTTTTGGGCAACATTGGTCGGTTTTTATAAAATCAAACCTAATTTTTTTAAGTTTTTAAATATCCGATAGTTATTTTGGCTAAAAAAATTTCTTAGAAAAATTTCCCAAAATTCCTTAAAACCCTATAAGTCATTATCTATTCTTTACAATGACGAGCAAAACGGCGATTTCGAACAATTTTTTTAACCATGGCAATTCTTCAATTTCTAAATCTGTTTAATCATATTTCTCCGCTTCCCACTTCTCACTTCCCACTTCTTACTTCCCAATCACTATAAACCCGAAAATAAAACAAAGGTTTGTTATTTTTTAGTGATACTTCTCTTATAAAGATCGATATTTTCTAAAGCAATTCCCGTACCTCTAGCAACACACAACATTGGTTCTTCGGCAACATGACAAGGAACTCCAGTTTCTTGAGTCATTAGTTTATCAAGATTTCGAAGAAGGCTTGTTCCCCCACTCATAACAATTCCCTTATCAATAATATCAGAAGCAAGCTCCGGCGGAGTCTCCTCCAAAACTGCTTTGACTATCCCGACAATCGAAAGAAGCACCGGTCTGACTGCTTCGGTAACCTCGGTTGAACTAATCTGAACCGTCTTAGGCAACCCCAAAATCGAATCTCTGCCTTTGACTTCCATTGTCTCTTCCCGCGGAAGAGCTGTCGCTGAACCTATTTTAATTTTGACTTCCTCGGCTGTCTGTTCTCCAATAATCAAATTGTGTTTTTTCCTCAAGAAGCCTGAAATTGCTTCATCAATTTTATTTCCCGCCACTCTTATTGATTTATGAACCACCACTCCCCCAAGAGAAATTACCGCTGCTTCAGTCGCCCCTCCACCAGAATCAAAAATCATACTTCCTGAAGGATGAGCAATCGGGATTTTTGCCCCAATGGCGGCCGCCAAAGGCTCATCAATAAGATAAGCTATCCGGGCTCCGGCAGCGATGGTCGCATCCAAAACTGCCCTTCGTTCAACCTGGGTAACCCCGGCGGGCACACAAATCATCACTTCTGGTTTAAAAATAAAAACCCGACCGCAAACCTTTTGGATGAAGTAGGCTAAAAGGGCTTGGGTTACCTCATAATCAGCAATGACCCCGTCCCTCAGGGGACGGGAGGCAACGATATTTCCTGGTGTCCGACCAAGCATAGTCTTTGCCTCGTTACCAACCGCCACCACCCGACCATCATCAATTGAAACCGCCACCACCGTTGGCTCATTTAAAACAATTCCCTGACCGGCGAGCCAAACGACACTATTCGCCGTTCCTAAGTCTATACCGAGACGCTTGGATAACATTTTTAAGATATTAAGAGACTAAGATATTAAGAAATTAAGGGCGAGGAGACAACTTTTGCGCAGAGTTTAATGTGACAGGCCTGCGCCTCCCGGAACACAACTTGAGTTTTGAAATCTTCATCTAAGCAGGCCGTGTCCCGCAAAGCGGGACGTCATCTCTAAACTCAAGCAAAACGTTCGTCTCCGAGCCAACAAACCAAAAACTTCCCAATTATACCAACTTATGATATACTTTGTCCATAATATGATAGGAAAACGATTTTTAATCTTTATCACCATAGTTTTTGCCATTTTAGGCTCAACATACTTGGTGATACAACTAGCCAAAGGGTACAAACCAGATCTTGGTAAAAAAACCTTTCTTCCAACCGGGCTTTTAGTCGCCACTTCAATCCCCGACGGAGCCCAAGTCTGGCTCAACAATCAATTAAAAAGTGCCACCAATACCACCATCTCACTTTCTCCTGGAACTTATGAGGTGGAAATCAAAAAAGATGGCTTTATTCCCTGGAAGAAGACCCTAAAAATTGAAAAAGAACTGGTGGTTAAAACCGATGCCTATCTTTTTCCCCAGGTATCTGATCTTAAGGCTTTAACCTTTACCGGAGCGCAAAACCCGGTTTTTTCTCCAGACGGAACAAAAATTGTCTATAGTGTCTCCGGGGCTGAAGTTGACAAGAATGGTCTTTGGGTCCTGGATCTATCCGAACTTCCATTTGGACAACAATGGTTGCCCAAAGAACCAAGACAGATTGTCCGAAGTGTTCTCCATGGAAGAGATTTCTCAAAATCAACCTATAAATGGTCTCCAGATTCAAAACAGATTCTCGTCAGCCTCCCGTCTAGGCACGGCCTAGCCGTGACTGAAAAGCTTGGAAAAACCGAAGAAAATTTTTTAGTTGACGTGAGCGTCTTTACGACCAACACCCAACTAGTTGATGTTTTCGCAAACTTAACGACAATTCAACGCCTTTGGGAGAAAGAGGCAAAGGAAAGAGGGGATCAGAAATTAAAAAAGCTTCCCCAAGAACTCTTGAAAATCATTCAAGGCTCATCTCAAGATATAGTTTTTGCTCCCGATGAGACAAAAATTCTCTACACCGCCACTGCCTCGGCCAATATTTCAGAAAATCTAATACCAGCGTTACCGGCTGCCTCAACCCAAAAACAAGAAAGAACCATCAAAGTAGGTCAAACCTATGTTTACGATATCAAAGAGGATCGGAATTTCTGGATAGCGGCTGAAGGAGCAAACATTGCCTGGTTTCCCACCAGCAAGCATTTAATTCAGGTTGAAAAGGAAAAAATTATTATTATGGAATACGATGGAACAAACAGGACAGTGGTTTATTCTGGTCCTTATGAATTTCCATTCGCCTTTCCCTTCCCGGCTGGCAACAAAATTCTAATTTTAACTGCCTTGGGTAAAGACTTACCCTTAAACCTCTACGCCATCTCACTTCGCTAGTAGTGTCCCCGGCAGGAATCGAACCTGCATCGAGGGTTTAGGAAACCCTTGCTCTGTCCGTTGAGCTACGGGGACAATCCTAAGTAACTTAAGTCACTTAAGTTACTTAAGTATTCTACTTTCAAGGCGCTTTTTAAACAAGTTTTCCGTGTAGCCGCCTTCTTTGATAAATTTTTCTTCCGCCGCTTTAATTTGACAACTTAAAAGATAACTCTCCATGTGACACAAAGTCAAAAGTAAATTGGCCGCTTCTTCGGGATTTTCCGGTAAAACTAGTTTTTCTTTTAAGTTTCCTAAGTTACTTAGGTTACTTAGGTTACTTAGGTTACTTAGGTTACTTAAGCGATACCCAAGTCGACGAAAGATTAAGACTCGCTTATCTGTTTTCGGCCAAATTTGCAGGTTTCTTTGTCTTAAAAAATCTTCAAAATCGGCAATCAATTCTTCAACCGAACCGTAGGCTACTCCCAAAAGTTTAATCTCGGTTTTTTTCGAAGTCAGACTATCGCTTACTGCCTCAATAATATTTTGTTTCAGACTCCGGCCGCTTTGCGTCATCTGCTCGACAGTCCGCCTCGTAGGAATTCTTAAGTTTCTTAAGTCACTTAAGTGTCTTAGACAAAAATCGTTTGTTCCGTCCTGAATAATTTCGGCATAACGGTAAGTCAAAAGGTATTTGTATTTAGGCAGCATGTTCTTATTTGTATTTTACCACGAAAAGGGCTAAAATAATAATAATTTCGGAGGGTAGCGCAGTTGGTAGCGCTGCCCCGTAACAATTTCGGAGCGTAGTTCATCGGCAGAACGCTCGGTTCGGGACCGAGAGGTAGTGAGTCCAATTCTCACCGCTCCGACCAGAAGTCCGAAATTTGTACGGGGAGGTCCCGGGTTCGAGTCCCGGCTCTCCGACAAAAAGAGAAAAAGAGTCCGTCGAGGTGGAGGCGCTCCGTGCGCCGCCGCCCGCACGGAGCGCCGCAAAGCCCTTTTTAATTTTGAGCAAAGCGAAAAATCAAGCTCTGCTTATATTCTGCCGAGAGCTGCCGATTAGATAAAAAGAAGTTCGAGCCGACACGTTTTGCGAAGAATGCTAATTCTTCGCAATTATTTTTTGCGCGCGCGATTTTGCGATTGCTTCGCAATCGCTATTTTTTTATTGATAATTATACCTATTCTATCACTAATCCCTAAATAATAATAACGCATTTCCATTATATAGAAAATAATAATTTTTAGATTTTTTCGTATTAGATTGATATAATACGTTGCTATGAGTTTTAATCATGAATCAAAACCAGAAATTTGGGATCAATTTTGGCAAAGAAAGGATTGGGCTCCTGTTACCAATAGCACTTTATTACAGTGTATTAATGAACTTATGGATGGTGATATCACTGGAAAGAAAGTGTTGGAAGTAGGATGTGGAAAAGCTGGTGATTCGGTAGCCCTATCTAAGATGGGAGCTGATTGCTATGCATTAGACTTTAGCAATACGGCTTTGGCAGTTTCTGGAAACTTAGCTGAAAGACGGAAGGTAAAACTTATTCTTGTGATGGCCGACGCAAAAAGCTTACCTTTCAACGATAATAGTTTTGACTTAGTTTTTTCTCAGGGATTAATTGAACACTATCAACCTCCAAACCTTCTCATTTCAGAACAAAAAAGGGTAGTAAAACCAGGAGGTTTCATTTTAATTGATGTACCACAGTTATTTAGCCTTCAGGCAATAAGCAAGAGAATGCTGATGAGTTTGGGTAAATGGCCCTTTGGCTGGGAGAGAGATTATACGGAAAGTCAACTCAAAGAAATACTTGATAATCTTGGATTAGAGTTTGTAACCTCGTACGGGTGGGGGTTTGGACCATCTTTAGGGTTAGGCTTAAGAAGTGATTTAAGAAGAATGTCAAATAATATAAAAAGAAGAGACGAAGAAAGAAAAACAAATTTTCTCAGACCCAGTTCTGGGTTTCAAAGATCTTGGCTCGCTAGACACTGCCTAAATTTTATTGGAGTGGTAGGAAAGAAAGTTTAAAATCTTTTGATTTAAACAACAGATTTCCCACCAGTCAGTCCTAATTTTTGACTTGCTTTTCGTATCATTTTTAGGCCCGTTCGATACAAAATGAAAAGATCTAATCCTAAACTTGCATGCTCGGCATAAAAAATATCGAAGTGTTGACGTTTCAATATGTGTTTTCTATCCTTATTCATCGCCGAATTTAAAGAAAAAACTCCAGGAATACCTTCAAAATAGGCATTTTCCCACTCCTCATAAGTTTCTGGTCTATGTTCCCTGACAATATTAAAATCTGGTGTTGCCATACTTCTAATATCGATGAGTGATAACTTACCAGAAAGAACCTCAAATAGTTGTGGTAATTCGTCAAACTCAAATGCTCTTAGTATTTTTCCTAAACGGGTATTTCTAGGATCATCTTCTGGAGAATATTCTGCACCATGTGTCAAAGTTAGATTAGGATCGGAATCTGATTTCATTCTCATGGTACGGAATTTTGTAATTTTAATAGTTTGATCTCTTGTCTTGCGTCTTTCTTGCCAGTAAAATGGATATCCGATTGGTTTCTGAATTGTAGTCGCAACTAGGAATATTCCTGTTGGTAGAGAAGCTAAGGTGGCCATAGGTAATGCAATCGCTACATCTGTTACTCGTTTTGTTTTACTTATTCGATATTCTGCTCCTTCTAAGGAATTAATTCTTTTTAATCCTTTAGCCAACCATGTATCTTCTCGGCGCAACCATTGGTCAATTCTTGTTGTAAAATTTGGCGTAATACACTGTTCATTCTCGCGCATGGTGATATTATAGTGTTTTAGCCTGCTGTAATCAACCAAAAACTAATCGAAAAATAGATATTGTTTTTATCAAAGAAAATTTGTATATTATTATTGGACTCGGTATTAAAGAAGGATTGCTTTTTTAATGACCCATTCGGACGGTTGAAGCAATCCTTACCGAGTCCACCGGATGGGTCATTTGAGATTAATAAAAGTTCTTTAAAATTTTTGTGTTTTCTTTTGAGTCCGCCAAAGGCGGACTCATTCGAGTCGACACGTTAGGAGGCGCGGCGGGTGCGGGCGCCGCGCCGGAGTTGCGAGCCGAGCGGAGCGAGGCGAGCTAACAACTTTGAAATTCGGTTCTAACTTTTTCGTAAATCTCGACAAAATTGAAAGGTGGAAGGTGCAGAATTTAGGCGAATTTGACTTTTACTTAAACCTTGGTATAATTTCAGCAAATTTGACTCGTGGAAGAAGCAGGGGCGCTTCTCGGGTTTCCGCGAGGAACTTTAAAAAATGAAGGAGGAAGAGAGGTGGAGTATGAAGTCTTTACTTTCTTTTGCGGGACGCTTCTTTTGGTGGGAGCGATAGTTGCCATTCTGGCGTTATGGCTCTCTCGACTAAAGCGACTAAAGTAAGGAAGGAAGAAAATGTCAGAGGTAATACTCCAACTTTTCGTGATTTGCCCGCTCGTCTATTTTACTCTCTTTATCCTCGGTGCGCTAATGATTCTCTGGTGGCTTGGGGCACCAAAGTGGGCTAAACTAAAGGGATCGCTCCCCTGGCGCCTCCGCCAACTAATTACGCATTGGTACGAGTTGGGAGAGTAAGAAAGAGGGAAATTGGGGCACAAAATGACCGCCCGTCAGGGTATAAAAATTCTCGAAACCTTGCGGGCGGTTTTTTTATGAGTTTAAAGCCCTAAAAGCTTCCGAAAACGGCTTTCCTCCCGGTAGGGACTAATAATCGCTAGATTTAAATTTTTTTGTTGAAAAATTTCTTTAGCCACTTTTTGAACATCGTCAACCGTTACTTTATCAATTAACTTCATCACCTCCTCCGGCGTTCTGATTCTCTCCTCTAAAAGTGCCTGAACAACATAGCGTTCCGCCACTTGTTTTGAATCCTCTAAAGCCAAAATCAAACCTCCTTTTAAGTATTCTTTGGCTTTGGAAAGTTCTTTTTGAGATACTTTCTTTTTTCCTAAATCAAAAAATTGGTCTAAACAAACTTTTATTGCCTCATCAATTTTTTCAAGTTTTACCCCGGCCCGGGCAAGCAAAAAGCCAGAATCGAGGAAAAATTCAGGCGTGCAGGCAACATAATAAGCCAAACCTCGCCGCTCCCTAACTTGGATAAATAGCCTTGAACTCATCCCGCCGCCTAAAATTGCCGCCAAAACGGCGATGACAAACCTGTCCGGATGAGAATACCAAAATCCAGGCACCCCTAAACAAAAATGAGCCTGTTCGGTTTTTTTGCTCACCAGTTTCACCTGCGGTCTCGCCTGTTGTAGTTTTATCTCTTTTGATGGCTTTTGCCCGGTTTTTCTTAAGCCAGAAAAATATTGACTAGCCAGGCTTCTTATTTCTTTTTCGTTAATCTTACCAGCGACAATCAAAGCCATATTACTAGCGTAATAAAGTTTTTCTTGAAAATTTAAGAAGTCTTCTCTTTTAATTTGCCTAATCGTCTTCTTCTCGCCGCCAATATCCCACCCCATTGGGTTATCACCATAAAGAAGCCTGACAAAAACATCTAAAATTCGCCTCATTGGCGTATCCTCAAACATATTTAGTTCCTCAATAATCACTCCCCGGTCTCGCTCAATCTCTTCTCTTTTGAAAAGCGAATTGGTCAGCATATCGCTCAAAATATCAAAAGCAAGTTCTTGGTGTTTAGCCGCCAGTTTAACGTAATATAAAGTTATTTCTTTGTCAGTTGAAGCGTTAAACTCTCCCCCAACTCCATCAATTGCCGAAGAAATCGCCAAAGCCGACGGTCGTTTTTTTGTTCCCTTGAAAGCCATGTGCTCGAGGAAATGGAAAAGACCAACTAGGTTTTTGGTCTCATATCTTGAGCCAGCCCCAACCCCAACCATGACGGTCACCGATTCAACATGAGGCATGGAGACGGTTAAAAGTTGCAGGTCGTTTTTAAGAATAGTTTTTTTATAATCCATATTTTCAGAGATTTCAGAATACTCGGAATACTCAGAGAACCAGAATTTCAGAGTTCCAGAAACTCAGAAAATCTGACATTCTGACCCTCTGATTTATCTGATTCTCTGACACACTGATTTCTCTGAGTGTTCTGATCCTCCGAATTTTTCCGATTCTCCTAACCTTACATTCTCTCCAATGTTTTTATTCCCAATAACGTCAATCCATTCTGCAAAACCTGACCAGTGGCGGCGGTTAAACCAAGTCGGAGTTCTCTTATTTTCTGCGTTTCTGCTAAATTTCCGCGTTTTTGCGGTTTCAGGATCGGGTGTTTTTGGTAAAAAAGATTATATTTTTGGCACAAATCAAAAAGAAAATTGCAAAGCAGATTTGGCGAGAAAGCCTCGGCTGAAGATTGAACCACTTCAGGAAACTTGTAAATGGTGCGCAAAATTGATAATTCTTCCGGGTTCAAATTGCTAGATTGCTCGATTGCTAGATTGCTAAATTGCTTAAGTTTGGCTTTAGCCAAGACCGACTGGCAACGAGCATAAGTATACTGTAAATACGGTCCGGAATTGCCCTCCAAAACAAAAATCTTCTCCCAGTCAAAAATAATGTCTGTTTCCGGCTGATGAGATAGATCAAAATAGACAACTGCTCCAACCCCAACCGCTTCGGCGACCTCTTTTTTCTCTTTTTTGGAAAGTCCGCGACTGGTTTCCGATTCGGAAATTATCTTTTCCGCCCGCTTTATTGCCTCACTTAAAACCTCTTCCAAATGAATTGTCTCTCCTTTTCTGGTGGAAAATTTGCCATAAACCCACCGTATCAAACCATGAGGAACATGAACAAACTGCTGCATTTTTCCGTAACCAAGTAGTTCGGCGGCGGCAAAAGACTTTAGAAAATGAAATTTTTGATCTGCTCCAACTTCCCAAATCGCAAGAACCGGGTGCCAGCGCTTTTTTCTATATTTAATCGTTGCCAACTCCCGGGTTTCGTAGGTGGTCGCCCCATCAGATTTTAAAAGCATCAAAGGAGTTTCCATTCCTGGGATGGGAATAATCAGGGCGCCTTGGCTTTCTTTGGCGATTCCCTTTTTCTTGGCTTCAAAGACAACCTCTGCCATTTTACCTTCATAAAAACTTTCGCCGTAAGAAACGTCAAATTTTATGCCTAAAAGTTTATAAACTCGGGCAAATTCCCGGAGGGATATATCGACACAGGCTTGCCAGATTTTTCTCGCCTCTTTATCCCCTTCTTCAAGTTTTTTAAACCAGGCTCTTGCCTCATCCTCAAGTTTGGGATTTTCTTCTGCCTTCTTATGAAAGTCAACGTAGAGTCTCTCCAAATCCTCAATCGTCAAATTTTTAACTTTTAATTTTTGACTTTTAATTTGGTAAATTAATTTCCCAAATTGTGTCCCCCAATCGCCCAAATGGTTATCACCGATAACCTTAAAACCCAAGAATTTATAAAGATTATAAAGCGCCTGACCAATAATGGTTGAGCGAAGATGACCGATACCAAAAGGCTTGGCAATATTGGGCGAAGAATAGTCAACGATGACGGTTTTGCCCTTACCAATGGCGAGCCTGCCGAATCCATCTTTTTCTCTTAGCACTTGGGAAAGTTGACCGATAAGAAGGTCTTCTTTTAGCCACAAATTAATAAATCCCGGCGGAGCAACCTGGATTTTGGCTAACCAGTCAGGCAATCCCTGAGAGCGCCAGGTGTTGACAATTTTGTTTGCCAAATCAAAAGGATTGGCAACTTTTAACTTTTGACTTTTGACTTTTAATTTTAGGGCAATATTCGTCGAATAATCGCCAAATTCGGGATTTTCTGGGTGCTCAAAAACCAATTTCTCCGGGGAAATCCGCAGTTTTTCCAAAACCTTTCCAAAATCTTTTTTAATCTGGTCGCGAATCATTTTTCTTGATTATATCACCCTCCCTCTTGACAAACAATGGTTTCTTTCTCTAGTATTAATACTACATCAAAAGATGTCAATTGAAGCTCCCAAAGGAAAGGATTCTGCCCTCCGCTCGGTGGGAGAGATTATAGAAGAGAAAATGCGGGCTCATGGTCCCTGGACCCCGGAAGATGAAGCAGAAATCAATATAATTGCCAATAAACTTGCTGAACGCCGACACCATTCTCAAAACCCAGAAGAAGAGCACCAATTATGCTGCCGGGATTGGGAAGATGCGGAAATTATCTACACCGCCCTTGACTTCCACCCCAACGGACATCTCTGATAAAAACCTCCAAATTATTTTTGTCTAAAATATACGACTTAACCACTGAATTCTGTCCTAAATTTTTACCTGGACGCGAGCTCCTTCGCCAAAGAGACCAGATGACACAAGCAGGAAGATCTGGAAAACAAGACATCGTCGAAGGATATGAATTAGAGGGCTATATTAAATTCTTAGGTATTTCTAAAGGGTCAATTAAAGAATTAGAAGAAGACTATGAGGATTTCTTAAGACAAAGAGGATTGGAAATTTGGTCAAAAGACGACCCGAGAATGAGGAAGTTGAGGGATTTGAGGGTGGTGAGGGAACCCTTCCCCCATCTCCCCCAATTCCCCCATATCCCCCACAATCCAGAGCTAGCGGCCAATCTTATGATAATGCTTTGTCAGAGAACCACCTATCTTTTAGAAAAACAAATCGAATCCCTAAGAAAAAAATTTATCCGAGAGGGCGGCTTCCGCGAGAATCTTTTCAAAAAACGCCGGCAATTCCGTCAGGAAAATTAATCTCTAACCTTCCAACCCTTTCCGTCGCTTATAATCTCAATCTCCCCATCTAAGTCTGTTCTTAATATCTTAATATCTAAATTTCTTAATCTCTTCAGCACTTCGTTTGCCGGGTGACCGTAGCGGTTGGTAGCGCCAACGGAAATTATTGCCAGTTCTGGCGAGATTTTCTCTAAGAATTCTTGAGAAGTTGAGTATTTGCTGCCATGATGAGCGACTTTCAAGACTTCGACAGGCTCAGTCTGAAGCTGATTTTCTTCCTCCACCCCAATATCTCCGGTTAAAAGAACTTTGAAATTCCCAAAATTTATCTCGGAGACGATGGCGGTCTCATTAAAATTGCCAGGATAGGTTGAAATCCCTAAAACTTGGGGGGTTTCCGAAGATTTCCAGACAATTTCCTCTCCCAATTTCTCCAAAGGATATAAAATCTTAATTTCCAGGTTGCCAATTTTAATTTTGTCTCCAGATTTCGGGGAGAAAACCGGAATTTTCTCTTCTATCACTTTTTCCCTAAATTTGCTAAAAACCCCACTATCGGCAAGCAGCGAATTACTGATTAACTGCTTCACACCATATCTTTCTATAACAGAGACCAAGCCAGTTAGGTGATCAGATTCTGGGTGAGTTAAAATGACCATCTCCAAATCTCTATCCCAAAAAGGCAAGTGTTTTGAAAGACAGCCCAAGACTTTATCCGAAGGACCACCATCAACCAGAACTTGGGTTGTCCCCCGAACCAAAAGAGTGGCATCTCCCTGACCAACATCACAGAAGACAAGATGAAGATTTTGGTCGGGAAAGGAAGTTATCGCTCCAGCCAACAAAGCAGCGATTAACCCTAAAACAGCCAGGAAATATTTGAATTTTTGATTCATAAAATAAAAGATATTAAGAGACTAAGATATTAAGAAATTAAGGGCGAGGGAATAATTTTTGCGCCGGATTTAAGTGGCAAGGAACGTCTGACGTTCCAAGCCGCGACCCCCTGGAACACAACTTGAGTTTCGAATTACCCAGTCGCGAGCTGGTCCCGCCTAATTGGCGGGAGCCATCACTAAATCCAAGCAACAAATTCATTCCCGAGCCACATCCCTACGAAAACAATTTTACAACCCAGACAAAATAAGATAAAAATTAAATAAATTTTTCTTCTAAAGATGGCGAGGAGACAACTTTTGCGCAGAGTTTAATGTGACAGGCCTGCGCCTCCCGGGACACAACTTGAGTCTTAAAATCTTCATCTAAGCAGGCCGTGTCCGATTTAATCGGACGTCATCTCTAAACTCAAGCAAAACGTTCGTCTCCGAGCCAAAGTTAAATCCTTGAAAACAATTTTACAACCCAGACAAAATAAGTCAAAAAAGGCAAAGTCAGCCAGGCAAAAATTTGACCGCCAACCGCCACCAAAATTCCCAATCTCATAATCCAAGGCAAAACGAAAACCACCAAAACATTAACCAAGGGTGAAAGGGCAGAATAATAACCAAAATTCAAAATTATAATTGGTAAAGTTACAATTTGGGCTGCCAAAGTTTGGCTTAAATCAGAACGAATCTGTTTTGGCAGTCTAGCAAATAATCTGCTAAACAGGGGTCCGAAGAATAAAATTCCAAAAGTCGCCGAAAAAGAAAGTTGAAAGCCTAAATCTGTAATATTTAAAGGATTTAAAAACAGTAAAATCCCGGCGGCCAACCCCAATCCCCGCCAAGCATCTTCTTCCCGACCTAACCCTTGAGCTAAAAAAGCCAGGGTTCCCATAATCCCTGCCCTTACCACTGGTGCCTCCCCTCCTGCCAAAAGCACATAAAACCATATCAAAATAGAACTTAAAATAACAGCTTTCTTTCGGGAAATAAATAAAATTAAAAAAGAAACCAAGGTGCCGGCTAAAATAGAAACATTCATGCCCGAAGCCACGACAACATGGAGAGTGCCAGTTTTTCGCAAGGCTTCATAAAAATCGGCTGGCATCCCCGATTTCGAACCCAAAACAACGCCCGAAAGTAAGCTGGCCTGGGGTTCAGGAAGGGTCCGCCGGTAAATTTCCTCAATTTTTTGCCGGAGTCTGTAAATCCAAAATAAAACTCCTCTCTCCGCCCTTCTTTCTTCTTTCTTAATCTCAGGCAACTCAAGATTGTTCTCTTTGACTATTCCCACCGCCTCCAGCCTATCGCCATAATGATATTCCAGATATCTCCAGGTGGTGATTTTTATTCCAGCGAGAGAAAACCTCTGCAGCCCACCAGTTCTTTTCGGTTCCTGATGCAAGGTTCCAGTAATTTTAATTTTTGTCCCGGAAACAAATTGCGGCTTAAGAAAAGTCCCAAGCCGCAATAGAAACAAAAGAGAAAGAAAGACCAAAAACAAAAACCAGTTTAGTTTACTCTTCTGCTGGTTGCTCACCCTCTTCTTTGGGTTGTTCTTTCCTGGTCCCATCCGGATTATAAAGTTCTGGATGGTGTTCTCTGCAGTCATCACACATATTTCTCACCTCCTTTGCAAACGCAAAAACGCAAAATAAGCAGAAACGCAAAAATTCATAACATATAAGGGCGAGGGTAGAATTTTTGTGAAGGTTTCACCTGGCAAGCCCGAGGACTCCGGAACACAACTTGAGTTTTGAAACCTTGAATCCGAGGGCGACCCCCGAAGGGGGATGCCATGACGAAACCGAACAACAAATTCCTACCCGAGCCACTAATCTCCAATTCTAGTATACTGTTAACTGATTCTCTATTCTCTGATAAACATTACTTTTTAAAATCTTTTTTGTCAAGAGGTCAGATACTTCTCGGTATGGACGGCTATCAATAATTTTTTGAGCCGTTACCGGTCCGATTCCCCGAAGAGATTCCAGCTCGGACTGGCTGGCGGTATTAATGTTTACCTGCTTACCCTCGCCAATGCTTCCCGTGCCCCCAACGGAGCCCGAAGGGCGAAGTGGGGCTTCTCCTTTTTTCGGAATATAGACTTTTTTTCCGTCAGTCAACTTCTCCGCTCGATTAAGCATTTTCTCAGCCCAGTTTCTATCCGCCTCTAAAGAGAGTCCACCAGCAGCCACGAGCAAATCCTGAAGTCGACTGCCAGTTTGAAGTTTGTAAACTCCGGGTTTTTGCACCGCTCCTTCGATATCAGCCAGGATTGTGTCCGAGGAGGTTTCCGAAGAAATAATCTCGATCTTATCTTCCGGCTGACCCAGTTTTAAAATAAGCAGGAACCCACCTCCCACCAAAATCAATCCCAAAAGTCCAAAAATTAAGGAAATCTTATGTTTCTCAATGAAAGCCTCCCAATTAAATCTTCCCTCAATATCCTTGTTAGTTAATTTAACATCAATCTCTTCCATCCGTTGTTTTCTTAATTACGGCACAGTAATTAAGAAAAATTATTTAGCAAGCGAGGATCTCTTTTTCCTTCTTGCCGCTGATCTAATCACCATGTTAGAGACTTCGCTGACTACCGAGGAAAGCAAATCCCCACGCATATGTCCACCATTCCCCCTCCCTTCAGTTTCTTCACCCTTTTTCTTTTTAAGGGAAAGAATTCTTTGAGCCACTTTTATTAGGGCTTCTCTATTCTCTTCAATCCAGTTGTTCATTTTGGCAATGGTGGGGTCGGTAACGCGAACTCGATTTTTAATCGTTGCATAATCGTAACCCAAAAGAAGCATCATCACGATCTGAAATCTCTTGGCAAACATCTTCCGTTCTGTATGGGTTAAAAACTGATTGAAAAACATTCTCGCCTCCTCTTTTGATTCCAGCGAAGCCACTGCCGACCAAAAGTCGTCAAGGAAAAGGTTCATTTTCTCCGGCTCCACCTTCCATCTTGAAAGCTTTGTCATAGCTCTACTTTAAATACGGCACAGTAATTAAGTCAAGGGGCAATTTTCCTTGATTTCTTAATTACGGCACAGTAATTAAGAAAAGGGGGCAAACTAGAGTACAAAATTTATTAGTTTTCCGGGGACGAAGATGACTTTTTTGATCTTTTTGCCCGCAAGATATTTTTTAATTTTCTCGCTCTCCCTCGCCAATCTCTCAATCTCACTTCTCACTCCGCATTTCTCACTTCCCATTTCTATTTTATCCCGGAGTTTGCCGTTTATCTGAACTATAACCGTCACTATCTCCTCCTCAATCAATTTTTTATCATATTTTGGCCAAGCAGAAGTATGGATAGAAAATTTTCCGCCTAAACGACTCCATAATTCCTCACTTAAATAAGGAGCAAAAGGGGCTAAAAGCTGCAGGAAAACTTTTGCCTCTTTCTTGTTCAAAAACATTCCCGGCTTAGACCATTGATTCACAAACTCCATCATCCTGGCTAAGGCGGTGTTAAACTTCAAATCCTCAATATTTTCAGAAACCTTTTTAATCGTTTGATGAAGGGAAACCTCAAGGTGTTTGGGCGTTTTAAAAGATCGAACTTTCTCTTGAACTAATTGCCAAACTCGTTTTAAAAAGCGAAAGCAACCCTCAACTCCCTCGCTGCTCCAGGGCATCGTTGACTCGTATGGTCCCATAAACATTAAATAAACTCTTAAGGTATCGACCCCGAATTGAGAAATCACCTCATCGGGATTGATAACATTCCCCCGTGACTTGCTCATCCGAAAACCATCTTCACCTAAGATTACTCCATGCTGACGACGGGCGGCATAAGGCTCTTTACCGGGCGCCACCCCAATGTCATTTAAAAACTTATGCCAAAAGCGAGAATATAAAAGATGCAAGGTGGTATGCTCGGCGCCGCCCAGATAGATATCAACTGGCATCCAGTACCTAAGTTTTTTGGGGTCAGCCAGACATTTTTGATTTTTTGGGTCGCAATATCTTAAAAAATACCACGAGGAACCCGCCCAATTGGGCATGGTATCGGTCTCCCTTCGGGCGGCTTTGCCACACTTTGGGCAAGCCACCTCTACCCATTCTTTAATTTTCGCCAAGGGCGATTCGCCGCTCTCTGAAGGCTTATATCTTTCAACTTTTGGCAACTTAACTGGTAAATCTTCTTCGGGAACAGGAAACCAGCCCGCCATCTCCCGAGGTGTCCTATCTAGTCCACCTCTAAGGTGGACGCCTATTGACACCTCCGGTTTTATTCCCTTTCTGGCACAAGTGGGACAATAAATCATGGGGATCGGCTCGCCCCAATAGTGCTGCCGAGAGAAAATCCAGTCGCGAAGATGATAATTAGTTGCCTTTTTGCCCCAGCCTTTCTTCATCAGATAATCAATTATTTTTTCTTTTGCCTCCAAAGCCGGTAGACCATTTAGGAAATCGGAATTAAAAACCGTGGCTTCATCAATATCCAAAAATGGACCTTTGGCAAAATCCCACTCCCCTTTCTTGGGTTTAACAACCGGGATAATTTCCAAGTTATATTTTTTGGCAAACTCAAAGTCTCTCTGATCATGAGCAGGCACGCCAACCACAATTCCCGTCCCCGCTGTCAAAACCACAAAATCAGAAACATAAATTGGCATTTTCTTTCCCGAAAGTTGGTTTAGGGCATAATTACCAGTAAAAACGCCTGTCTTCTCTTTCGCCAGTTCAGTCCGCTCCAGTTCTGATTTCTTTTTTGCCATTTCGATATATTTCTCTAAATCAATTTTTAATTTTTCGTTTTTCCCGCCAAAGGCGGAAATTTTTAATTGGCGAAGGATGGGATGCTCCGGAGCAATGGCGACAAAAGTGGCTCCAAAATTCGTATCTGGCCGGGTGCTGTAACAGGAAATGGTTAAATTGGAACCGACCACCGGATACTCAATGACCACTCCAGAAGTTTTGCCAATCCAGTTTATTTGGGCCGTCTTGACATAATCCGGATAATCAACCAAGTCAAGCTCGTCAATTAAGCGATCGGCATAAGCGGTAATCTGCAAAAGCCATTGTTTCTGTCTTCGGTATTCAGCCACCGCTCCACATCTCTCGCATTTTCCCCCAACGATTTCCTCATTGGCTAAAATAATCTTGCAGGAAGGACACCAACCAACCGGTGTTTCCGCTTTATAAGCCAAGCCATGCTTAAACATCTGAATAAAAATCCACTGGGTCCATTTGTAATAGTTTGGGTCGGTGGTGTTTATCTCCCGCTCCCAGTTGTAGGCAAAAGCCAAGCGTTTCATCTGGGCTCGAAACTGATCAGTATTTTTTTTAGTCGCCACCGCCGGATGAATCCCTGTCCGAATGGCATAATTTTCCGTCGGCAAACCAAAGGCATCCCAGCCCATGGGATACAAAACATTTTCCCCGCTCATTCTTTTTTTTCGGGCAAAAATATCTAAAATGGTGCAGGTAAAAGCATGACCAAGATGAAGACCTTCACCAGATGGATAAGGAAATTCAACCAAGGCGTAGTATTTTTTCTTTTTGGCAAAATCCGTGGCTTTGAAGATTTTGGCTCTCTCCCATTTTTTTTGCCATTTAGGTTCTATCTTTGCTGGCTCATATTTAATCCGTTTGTCCATTAATCGCAATTTTATCTAAGTTCTTGCAATTATTCAAGCGACAAATTTCATGCCATTTGTATAGATATTTCCATCTATTCAAGGTTCAACCTCGTTACTACGTTACTATTTACAATTTACTATTTTCTATTTACAATGGTATTAATGTCTGCCCAATTTTTGACTCATCTTCTCTTTTTGCTCTCGGCAGTTTTTTTAACTTTTGCCTGGACCCAAAGCCCAATCCTTCAAGCCTTCACTCTTCAGTTGATTGCCATCTTGGTTATTTTCTATTTCTTAAATCATCTCTTTGCCGCGAAAAAATTACGCTTAACCATGGCAATAGACGGACTAATTCTTTCTTTGGTCACTTTACTTTTGGTCAGCCAGACCGGCGGGCTTTCCTCTCCCCTCTTTTTCTTAATTTATATTTTGCTTTTTGGTCTTTCTTTACTTTTTGATCCCTTGGTCACTTTAATTTTTGCCCTGGCTTTATGTTTTTTCTTTTATCAACAAGTTGTAAATTTAAACGCCTTCCTCCAGGTTATTGGACTTTTACTGATTACTCCTTTGGCTTTATTTTTTGGCAGACAGTATTTGAAAGTGCTAGAGGAAAAGGAATTAATTAAAATTTTAAGTCTTAAAAAACAGTCTCTTGAGAAGGAAGTCGGTCAGCAAGAAGAAGATACTCTTTTATGGATTAGTCTTACTTTTAAAGAGCATGTCTTAAAAATTTTAGATACCTCTTCAAATTTACTGGCTGATGTTGGTCGGCTTTCCCAGTTTCAAAAAGAAAATTTGCAGAAAATCCATGAGAGCGCTAAAAGACTTTTGAAACTAGGAGAGAGGCTGAAGGAAAAGATAGAAGGATAATATACAAATATTACAAATGTCAAATGTCAAATAAGCAAATGTCAAATCAATTTCAAATTTCAAATTTCAAATTATTTGCTTATTTGCTTATTTGCTTATTTGCTTATTGCGTAGCAACAAGCTCTGCTTATTTGCTTATTACTCGAGGCGCTCGCGCCGAGAACTTATCTTCCGATTCTTATAAAATCCAGATGGGCAATGTCAATATGGGCGCCGGGCTACCCACTTCCTCAAGTTATAAACTTGGGGTCACCGGCGGGCAGACTGCTCCCGGACTCTACACTTCAACTGGATACAAGGTAAGAAGCGGTTTTTGGTATCTTAAGTCCATCATCCCTTTCCGGTTTACAATCTCTGATTTATCTATTGATTTTGGCACTTTAACTCCAGGGACACCCTCAACCCAAACCAATACTTTAACTGTTTCCGCCGGTGGCGCCGGCGGCTATCAGGTGACCGCCCGAGAAAGTGATACCTTAAAAACCCTGGCAGGAACAGCCACTATTTCCGATACTACCTGTAATGGTGGAGCCCAAACCTGCGATGAAACCACGGCCCAGCCTTGGACAGATAATACTAAGTATGGTTTTGGCTATAATATGCAAGGACAAGATATTCCGGCGACTTTTGTCAACTCTACTTATTTTCGTCCTTTTCCCTCTTTGGCAGCCTCAGAGGACCCAAGCATAGTCATGTCAAGTTCCCAGGTGGGCAAAAATAGGGTGGGAACGGTTACTTATAAAGTCAATATCTCGGGAAGCCAGGCGGCGGGAGATTATGAGAACTATATTATTTTTGTGGCAACACCAACCTACTAAATTAAAAGTTAAAAGTTAAAAATGAAAAATTACAATGTAAAATTAAAAATTTTAAGATTTTTAGTTGTAATTTTTATATTTTCATTTTTATTTTTTCATTCGCCAGAGGCGCGGGCCCAAACCTTTTCCCTTTCCATCTACCCCCCTTTATTAGAGGTCATGATGATGCCTGGAAAATCAATCATTCAAGCCTATCAACTTGAGAATTCTGGGGACGAGACCATTATTAACACCCAAATTTTGCCTTTTGAGCCGGGAGATGAACTGGGAAACGTTTCCTTAAGAGGTCCGACCTCCGAGGAGGTCGGACCTCCGAAAGGCTGGTTTTCTTTTGAGAATGCCGATCTGGCTTTAGGTCAACCTTTTGTTTTAAGATCAGGCGAGTCAAAACAAATAATCCTGCGAATAAAAATTCCCGAGAATACTCGTGAGGATGATTATTATTTTACTTTTCTTTTCTCCACAAAGCCAAAAGAAAGAGGTGGTGGCACAACTACTTCGGGAGCAGGCGTCATTGGCTCAAACATCTTACTGACCGTTTCCCGCTCGGGCAAGCCAGTTAAAAGGGGCGAAATCGTCGAATTCACACTTCGCACTTCACACTTCGCACTTCCCATCATCGATTCTTTTGATAAACCGGAGTTTCTCTTGAGAGTTAAAAATACGGGAAGAGCATTTTGGAAACCCTTTGGAAAAATTAAAATCGAAGGGCTTTTAGGTCAAAAATATGAACAAGAACTTATTCCTGATAATGTTTTGGTGGGTTCAATTAGACAAATCCAAGTTGCCACTCCTAGTGCTTCTCCCACTTCTCGCGCCGCCGGCATAGCCTCTGGCGACGCACGGCACTTCGCCCTTCCCACTTCTTTCTTATTAGGTCCTTACCGCGCCAAGGTCGAATTTAGTTTAGAAGAAGATGGAGGGAGTCAGACTCTCTCAGCCGTCACTTCTTTTTTGGCGCTACCAGGAAAGTTATCTTTAGCCATTCTTATTGCTGTCTCGATAGTTTTATTGATTAAAAAGAGAATGTGGAGATACTAAGAAGGATATTAGGGAATCTGAAGATCAGGGATAGAAAATCAGGATAGCGGGATATCAGGAGAAAGCCCTAATGCCCCGATAACCTGATTACCCAATAATCTAAGTCATGAATAAGCCGACTTTCGAAAAATTAAGAATTTGGCAGGAAGCTTATCAGCTGATGTTGGAGGTCCATACCATTACAAAAACTCTGCCCAGAGAGGAAAAGTTTAAATTAGCAGACCAGGCAGAGCGTTCTTCTGGCTCAGTGCCCGATGCGATTGCTGAAGGGTATTCCACTTATTACTACAACGATAAAATTAAATCTTTCTATTTAGCCAGACGCGAAGCAGGAGAAACCCAGAATCATTTAAGAAAAATGGAGGGCAAAAGATATCTTGCCACCACCAAAAGTCAGGAATTAGTTGACCGCTATGAAGGACTAATTAAAGGAATCAATGCTTATATCAGGTATATCAGGGAGAAACAACAGAATGAAAAACAATAAAAGGATATCCAGAGATTAGGAGAAAAATTTCCTGATACCCAGATGCCCTGATATCCTATCTCTGATACCCTGATTACCTGATAACCTATCTTGTCTTGACATAAAGTAGATATTGACATAGAGTGATACTTAACATAAAGTATATATTGACAGCAGCAAAATGTTTAAAAAACCAAAACTAGCCGCGAAAATTAGTCTAGCGATTTTTCTGGCTGCCCAATTTTACGGGTTGGCTTTTTTGTTTCCCAAGAAACTTGACTCCGCTCAATTAACTTCAGTTTCCGACACCATCTCTAATAGTCGGCTTTCCTTTAGGGGCGAGCTTAGTGGGGCGGTAGCGGCTGGTTCGGCGGTTATCACTTTAAAAACCTCTGGTCTTGGTACTAATAACACCTCGACTGGCTCGGGAACTTTAATGACTAATGATGGCATCAGGGTCGGCTCAGGTACTGGTGCCACGATTACGACCGTTAAAACCCTTGAAAGCGACACCAGGGTCGTTTTGGCTGCTGGTTTATCAAATGCCGCTTCAGACGGCGATCCGGTGATTTCTACCGTTTCCGCGATTCACACCTTCAGATTTACTCCTTACTCACAAATCGCTAATGGCGCCTTCAGGGTCTTAATTCCCGCCGCTTCCGACTCTGAAACTGGAGATGGTCTGCCTGATAAAAATGGTTTTGATGTTGTCACCGGCTCTCTCCCAACCGTTGCCTGCTCAGGTGGTGGATCAAACATTACTTTCGCCGACAGCGGTACTGGTACCGCCACTCGTTCAGGCGTCACTGTCGGCGGCACTAACTATCACTCCTTTGAGTGCCGCTATACCGGTAGCGGACAGAGCGCGACCCAGGTGACCATGATCATTGGTACGGCTGCAGGTAACAAAATTATCAATCCCTCCCCTTCTGGCTATTCAGCCTCACATGGTCCCGGCGCAGGCGACACCTATACCTTCAGGACTAGACATCTCTACGGAGTTGACCAATCATATGCTACTGTTGACGAAACTCTCGGAAAAGTCAGTGTTATTGAGGCAGTCCGGGTGACCGCCACCGTTGCTCCCACTTTGGTTTTTATGCTGACAGGGGTAACCGCCAGTCAAAGTGTCTGCGGTCAAACCACGGACGTTGCCACCACTCCTAATACTGTTCCCCTAGGAACCGTTCTCAGCACCGACTTTAGCGATGCCGCCCAAGTCTTGTCGGTTTCCACTAATGCGGTTGGAGGCTATTCGGTGACTGCTTCCGAAAGTGCCGCCCTAACTGCCTGGAGCTTGTCAGGTTCACCGACAATTGCCGACACCACCTGCGGTGGAACCTGCACGGTAACGACGACCGGCGACTGGACCTCTACCACCAATAAAGGTTTTGGCTATGCCCTGGCGAATAAAACCGGAACACCAGTGCCAAGCGCCATAAGGTATAACACCGGCGGCACTTTTATGGCCCGACCTTTTGGAGTAACGGCTCAACAAATCATGACGGCGAGTGCCCCAGTTGATTTAGATCAGGCTTATGTTTGTTACCGCGCTATTGTCTCGGGAACCCAGGCGGCGGGAGATTATGAGAATTATGTAATTTATATTGCCACAGCCACCTTTTAGAATAAACAAATAATACAAATGTCAAATAAACAAATCAATTTCAAATTTCAAATTTCAAATTTCAAATTTCTTATTATTGGCTTATTTGTCATTTGCTTATTTGCTTATTTGCTTATTCCGCGCTTCGCGCGGGCGCAGACCCAGATTTTTACCGCCATTCCTCCTCGTTTAGAAGTCAAAGTCAAGCCCGGAGAGTTTGTTCAAAAAACTATTCAATTTCGAAATGAAGGAGACGAGACTGCCTACCTAGCCGTCGTTGCCAAGGATTTTATTGTCAAGGATACCGCCGGAACTCCGGAGTTTGTCGGCGCCCAAGTTTCTGGTCGCTGGGCGGCTTCTTCCTGGATTAGACTTTCCCCAACTTCAGTGGCAGTTGCTCCAAAACAAACAGTTAATATCGTTGTCTCCGCTAACGTTCCTTTGGATGCCCTACCTGGAGGACATTATGCCGGAGTTTTATATCAGTCAAAAGGGACTCCCCCCCGAATTGGGGCGGGTACGGGGGCCGGTACCGCTATTCAGCAAGTGGTTGGAACTTTGGTTTATTTTACGGTTGAAGGACCGGTAACAGAACGGGCTTTAGTCAAATTATTCGACGCCCCAAAGTTTTTAGAATTTGGACCGGTTAAGTTCACCACGGAGATTTTAAATCTCTCTGATTTGCATCTTGCCCCAAAGGGGACGATTACGGTCAGAAATATGTTGGGTAAAGTAACCACGGTTATGCCCCTTGAGGAAAGAAATATTTTTCCCAGTGCCTCTTTTATCTATCAAAATACCTGGAACGCTAAATATCTTTTGGGTCGCTATCGGGCAGATTTATCGGCTTCTTATGGAACGACCGGTCAGGTTTTGCTTGCCACCCTCTACTTTGTTGTTTTTCCAGTCAGGATCGCCCTGGCGATAGTCTTGGCGATTGTCATCGCTATTCTTATTGTCCTTTTTCTCCGCCGGCGCCAAAAAGAAAAAGAAGAACTTGAAGAAGAGACCCCCAAAGAGAAAACCACCTAAATCCCCCTTGACAGGGACGGACCCTGTCAGATATTCTTAAGAAAAGAATGCCTGCCAAAAACCGCATTAAGGTCTACATTGAAAACGGCCACTATCATGTTTATAATCGCGGAATTGAAAAACGAGATATTTTTCTTGACGACCAAGACTACCGAGTTTTCCTCCATTTCTTAAAATTCTATCTTTCGCCCCCAAAAACAAACTTTACCCATCCCCTTGGAGAAATTACTGGTTTTAAACCAACAAGAATAAGGGATTTCTCCTCCTCTTTAAGCCAAGAGTTACAACTTCTCGCCTATTGTCTTATGCCAAACCATTTCCATCTTCTTCTGACGCAAAAGACCTCCAACGGCATGACTAAACTTTTAAGGCGACTCCTAACAAATTATGCTATGTATTTTAACCGCAAATACAAACGAAATGGTTATCTTTTTCAGGGAAATTACAAAGCGGTACTCGTCCTTGAAGAACCGTATCTTCTTCATCTTTCTCGCTATCTTCACCTTAACCCCGCCGAGTTGACAGGGACGGACCCTGTCAATTGGCCATACTCAAGTTACCCCTACTATTTAGGAAAGAAAAAAGCCATCTGGATTAATCCAGAACCAATTCTCTCTTTCTTTAAGACTGCTCGCCGCACCTCGCTAAAAGACATTCTCTCCTATCAAAGTTTTATTGAAGATTATCAAGAAGATCCCAGAGAGATGCTGGGAAATCTTATAATCGAAGGGTGACAGGGACGGACCCTGTCAAAAGAAAGTGCGAAGCAACAAACTTTGTTTATTACTTCTTTCTTTTCTCTTCTTTCTCCTTTCTTCTTTCTTTAATAGACCGGCGTTGGCGACTGAATCCGTCCAGGTGACGGCCACTGTTCCTTACTGGTGGTGGCTTGAGCTGACTGGCTGGACTTCTCCCTTTGCCCAAGTTGAATTGACGATGGAACAAGTAATAAAAAGAATTACCACTGCCGATGACCAAGGCAAGTTTACCTTCAGAATCGCCCTCCCCCGAACCCTGACACCGTTTTGTCTAATCGCCACCGATGTCTCAAACATTTCCTCCCACCCTCTTTGTCTTGCTCCTCCACCGCCGGAATTTGATATCTTAATCAAAGAGGTCGTCATGCCGCCGACCCTGAGCTTGTCGAAGGGAAAAATCGCCAAAGGAGAAACAGTTCCCGCCCAAGGCTACACCACCCCAAATTCCGAGGTTGTCCCCTATCTTTTCGAAGAAAAACCCCGCCCAGTCTTACCGTTCGTCTTTGGGTTCTATTCGAACACGACTCACGGAGCGACTTTGGGCGGGCAAGCCCGCTTCCGTCTTCCCCTAATTACTAATTACCAATTACTAATTACTCCTGCCCTGGCCGCCGAAGTTCCCAAACCAAAGGTTTTAAGCGACCAAAATGGTTTTTATCAATTTAATCTCCCAACAGAAGAATTAGGCAAAAATCGGGTTTTTGTCGGCTCAATTTTCTTAAACAATCCTTCTCCCAAAAGCACGACTTTGGTTTTTGATGTTTTGTCTTGGTGGAGAATGCTCATTGAGAAAATAATCGCTTTTCTGACAAACTTGTTTTGGTGGCTTGTCAGGTTTTTAACTACGCCCGAGGGAATTATAATAACCGAGATTTTGATAATCGCCATTATTGCTTATGTGATGCTTAGAAGAGAAACTCAAAAGGCAAATCGCAAATGGCAAAACTAAATGTAAAATGTCAAAACTTTTTCTTTCCCTTAAGGGTTAAAAGGCTAGAGCCGAGCATATTACTTATCTCTTCTGCCTCCTTTAAAATCCTGCCTACCTCCTCTTTGTTAACTAAATTGCCATCTCTTAACAGGCAAAGCCAGTATTTTGTTTCATTGGCAGACTTAAGAGCAATTTCGTAATACTTTATAAATTCTCTTTTTGAGCTCGAGGCTTGAGCCTCAATTATGTTCGCTCCGATGCTAGTGGCTGCTCTTAGAAGCTGATCACCTATTATCCAGTAAATCTTCTTTTCGGGAAAACCACTAACAAATTTTATGACCATTAAAGAAAATTTGTATGCTCTATATTTTAAATTAGATTTAAGATTTAAGTTTTGGTTTTGAGTTTTGAGATTTGACATTTAAGATTAGTTTACGGTGTAAATGTAACCGTCACTTGTTGTTTTATCTGCCCCTTTCCAGCCACAGTAGCCCAAAGAGTAAATGAGCCGGAAGTTTGCGAGGTGATTTCAAAAACCGCCAAACCACGAGAGTCGGTCTCATCCCGAATCGTCAGAGCCTGAAGGGCGGGAGCAGAATATAAAACCACTTTCTCGCCAGGAATTCCCAAACCCTGATCGGACAAAACAAAAGCGGAAATGGTTATTTTTTCCCCACCCCCAACCCGAGCAACCAGAGGCGAGGCAAAAAGATAAGAGTTTTCTAAAGATAAAACTCCGGGGGTAGTCGCTCGACCAGGCAGTTTTGTTTGCTGACGGACCAGATAAACGACAATTATCAGCCCAAAGATTAGAAGAACTAAAATAATAATGGTTAAAATCCTCTTGATCATTTTCCTCTATTTTATGATATGCTTTAGGGTATTCGCTTGTCAATCTATTCGGATTAATTCGGATTATTTAAATTCGGCTTGCCCGCCGAAGCTTTTGCGAAGGCGGGATGCATTCGGATTTGCTAAATGAGCCTATAAATCCGAGCAAATCTTTACTGTTTTTTCTCTAGCACTGAGCGCAGCGAAGTGATAAAAATAGTAGAAAAATTTTAAGCACTAATATCTAAATTCTAAACCACCCTACGCCCTTTGGGCTTCGGAGTGGCACGGCAATTTTTTTTAAGGAAATAATTTGCTTGCCCTTCCGAAGCGTAAGCGAAGGAGGGTTTAGAATTTAGGATTTCGAATTTAGAATTTTAGATTAAATCAATCAAATAATATCATCAACTTCTCCCTCCCCAAAGTTATATTATGATATATTAAGTTAGGGACAGATGTACCATTTTTATCCAGTGAAAACTTTATGAAAATGTTAATTTTGGGCAAAAATTGACCTATTCTAAATACATCAAAATGCCTCTTGACAACCAGTCAAGAATTCTTTTATAGTAGTAAATGTATGTATAATCTGTATAATCTTAAGCCTAGTAAGGGTCTTTGGAGGTTTTTGCGGAAATTAACACGAATTAACACGAATGAGCGACGCGCAGACCGCCTAAGACCTTGGATGGCGTACAATGTTGCGTCGCCAACACGAATTGACACGAATGGAATTGGCTATCAAATTGCCGAAATGTTAACTGCTATTTTGATTTTTGCCTTAAGTGCAATTTTACTTTTTACATTTTAAATTTTAAATTTATGTCGAGCCTGCCCAATTCTTTTAAAACTTATCTTAAACTTCAAGGTTTCTCTTCGATAACCGTCAGAAATTATCTTTCTGATTTAAACCACTTTCTTGGCTGGTTAGAATTAACTTTGAGAAGTCGGAATCTTCCGGTCAACGACGATGAACCCCAGTTGATGAGGCTTTACCTTAAGGAGGAATTCATCTTGGGTTACAAAAGTTTTCTTTTAGCCAATTCCCTTCCCCTCTCAACCGTCAATCGTCGGCTTTCGACTCTGCGAACCTTTGGCAAATTTTGTCTTTCCCAAGCATGGATCTCGGAAAATCCCACCAAGCAATTAAGCAATGTAGCAATTAAGCAATCTAGCAATAAAATAACGGGAGAAGAAAAAATTCTTGAAGAGTTTAGAAAGCATCTGGAGGCTGAAAAGACTAGTTCTAACACTATCAAAAACTATCTTTCTGATATAAGAGCGTTCTTAACTTGGGCCGAGATAGCAACTTAAAAGGGTGCGGGCCCCAAGGGCTGCACAAAAATTTGGGGGGACCAAAAATTTGCCGCTTTTTGGTGGCCCGCACTTTAATTATATGACCAATTGGACCAATAAGTCAAATAAGTCTAACTCAAAGCCTGGGGGTTATGAAAGCCTGATTGTTTATCAACAGGCAGTGGTTATCTCCAGTCTTAACCACCAGTTCTGCCAAAAATATCTTTCAGAACCAAAATACCGCCGGACGGTTGAGCAAATGGCCCAAGCCGACCGCTCGGGAAAACAAAATATCGTCGAAGCCTCGCTAGAAAAAAGCCTAAAGATGAACATAAAACTTACTGGGGTGGCTCGGGCAAGTTATGGAGAACTTTTAGAAGACTATCGGGATTTCTTAAGATTTAGGAGGCTTACGCTTTGGGAGAAAAACGACCCCCGGGTTTTAAAGATCCGCTCTCTCCGCGTCTCTGCCAATGAGTCTAATTTGACTAATTGGTCTTATTGGACTGGCTCTCCCGAGAGTTTCGCCAACCTTATGATTACTCTTATTTCTAAAGAAAATTATCTTTTAGACCAAATGATCCGCTCTCTTGAACGAAAATTTATCGAAGAAGGCGGCTATTCGGAAAATCTTTTTAAAAAAAGGCTCGAATTTCGAGAAAGGAAGAAATGACTAATTTTTGGCAAAAAATAGATAAAAATACCCTAAAAACTTTCCGCCAATACCTGGCAATGCGGGGGGCCTCTGCCAAAAGCCTTAAAAGAAAAGAATCCTCGCTGCGAAAGTTCTTTTCCTGGGCAGTGAGAGAAGGATACCTTAAAGAGAATCCTTTTATCCAAAAGGCTTCTCTAATTACTAATTACAAATTACTAATTTCTAAAGCGAAGCTTCCGCTTCGCGCCTACCGTGCTCTTCCCTACTTCACTTATTTAAACTTTCTAATCTTAATCATCTTTCTGGCGGCTTTAGGCTTTGGCATTTACCAGCAGTTTATCCAAAAGGCTCCGGAAAAACTTGCCTATCCGGCCGCCCCGGTTGTCCCCAACCGCTATCTTTCTTTTCAGGGCAGGCTGACTGACTCGGCAAATACTCCGATTACGACCGCCACCAACATGAGATTTAGACTTTATGATGCCTCCTCTGGCGGGAATACTCTTTGGGATTCGGGCACCTGCTCAATTGACCCCGATGAGGATGGAATTTTTAACACCATTTTGGGCTCTGATTGCGGAGGGGCGATTGCCTCTTCGGTTTTTTCGGAAAACGCCTCGGTCTGGCTTGGGATAACCGTTGGTTCAGACTCCGAAGCCACTCCAAGAATTCAAATCGCCACTGTCGGTTATGCCTTAAACGCGGAAACGTTGCAAGGATTTCCTCTGGCTTCAGCTACCAATGCCGAGCCGACGGCGACCATGGGGGCGACGGTCCGAACTGTCCCGGCCATTAATCCGGCAGGTAATTTAATTATCGCTTCTGCCTCGCCCAAGATTTGGTCAACTTCAGGCACTTTTCAAATTAGAGGTCAGGCGCTCTCGATTGTGACCGATACCGGCACCAACGGCAATATTGCCATAGCACCCGATGGCTCCGGAGTGCTAAACCTAACTTTGTCAGGCGGGACGGGAAATGTGATAAGCGCCACCGATGCTAATCTCGGCTCATCAGGCGGTCGAGAAGCAAATACTCTTTTATATGGCTCGGTAGCCAACAATAATACCAATTTAAATCTTTTAAAACTTGAATCCGGCTCGACGCCTTCTCCTAAGTTTACAGTTGACTATAGCGGCAATGCCTCAGCCGCCGGTATTCTTCGGGCCAATACCACTGGTTCTTATTTTACTGGTGATATTACCGTTTCCGGCGGCGATATTACCGGCGCTGGCGGTGTTTCTTTGGATATCGGCGAACAATCAGCGTCTTATATTGTCTCATCAGCGGGAATCAGCGTTGGCGGCGGAACCACCTATTATATCAATTCCTCTGGCACTGGTAACCTTAACGCCTTAACCTTAGCCGGAAACTTAACTTTAAACGCCAACGTCGCCTCAAATCTCATTCCCTCCTCTGGAAACACTTACGATTTAGGTTCTACTTCACTTTACTGGAATAATCTTTATGTCAATAATATCTATGGCGGCTCGAGTGGAACTTCAGGATATTGGACAAAGACCAGTGGAGTTATTTATCCCAACAACACTTACGAATCAGTCGCCATTGGGGGAACCGCCACTTCTTCTGCCAAACTCTATTTTGAAGGAACTACCGGCAATGCTTCAATGTCTGGAACCCTAACCATTGGTCAAGGACAAACCATTAGACCTGCCTACGGACCACTCCAACTTGCCTATAAATCTGGAGCCGATGCCTGGACAACGGGAATGGTAATGACCGAACAAGGTTATGTCGGCATCGGGACGACGAATCCGGGTCAAAAGCTGGATGTTTTGGGTAGTATCCAAGCAGCAGGTCATATCCTTCCTTCTGGCGCCAACCGACATTTGGGTCTGTCTACAAGTCACTGGAGCAGTCTATATGTAGATTATTTTCGCCACTCTGATTCGGATAATTATTTCATCGGGCCTGCTGCTTATGGAGAATGGATTATTAAGGGTGAAGGTGATGCAACTCATAATGCAGTAACACTTTCAGATTATACAACTGGGAAAGGACTTTCAATCTTAGGTAACGGGGACACGTATATTAGCGGCAACGTCGGCATCGGGACGACAAGTCCTGGTTCAAAATTACAGGTAGCTGGAGATATTACTCCCGAGGCAACGGGGACAAGAAACCTGGGTTCTTCATCTTTGTATTGGAATGCTTTGTATGCCAATAACATCTACTCTCCTTCTTCCGGAACCTCGGGCTATTGGCAAAGAAATGCCCAAGCACTCTCCCCCACCAATATCACTGATGATGTTTTGCTTGGAGCAACGGCTACCTCCTCGGCTTTAGTAAAACTCACTGGTACATCTGGTAACAATTCCTGGATCAATACCGGCAACGTCGGCATCGGGACGACGGGGCCTTCCAAAAAACTCCATGTAGCAGGAGAATGTGTGGCCGAGGATAGCTTAGTGCCTGTAGCACAATGTCAAATGTCAAATGTCAAATGTCAAATGTCAAATAAACAAATAAAGGATGTTAAACCTGGAGACAGAGTTTTGTCCTTAAACGAAAATACTGGAGAATTTGCCTGGCAGAAAGTGGAAAAAACTCTGGACAAAGGCATTCAGGAAGTTTATGAGTTAAAAACCGAATCAGGCAAAAGGATCGAAACCACCGGAAATCACCCGTACCTAACGCCTGATGGGTGGAAGAAAGTTATTTTCTTAAAAGAAAGGGAAGAAATAGCGGTTGCCAACTTAACGCACCTTGAAGAAGGCAATATAGAAAGCAATCACCCCGAAAATAATCGCCAAGATATAAACAATAGTCTCAATACTCATAATTCCTCACTTTTTCAAGCGAAAGTAGGCATAAATAATTATAATACTACTCATAATCACTCCAATACTGTAGGCAATCAAAATATTATCAGCAATCATCGACCCTCCTTGCTAAAATCAGAGGCTAATTTTAAAAACAATATACAAGAAGAAATAGAAATCAAAGAAGCAATTACCTCCTTCATTCCTAATGTTCTGGCAAATAAGGGCGCAATTACCCCAGCTGAAAGCCAAGCGACTGCTCCGTTAGTGAAAAATTCCGAATATACTTTGGGTTCTCCTTTTAACTCTCCCATCGATAATCATTCTACCACAAGTAAATTAGGTGATGTCAAGCCCCACCACCAAGTTCCCTTCTCGGTACAGGGCGCAGACCCCGTAAATCCGCAGCATGAGCCGTATACGAATAGTATTAAAAAGGCGAATGCTAAGGAATATAGCGGGGTCAAGTGGGAGAAAATTGTCTCTATCAAGCCTGCTGGTAAAAAACATGTCTATGATCTTCAGATTGCCAATACCGCCAACTTTGTTGCCAACGGGATTGTGGCTCACAATACCTATATTGCCAATGACCTGACTTTGGCAGAAGACGCCACTATTTCTGGGACTTTAGCTCTAGGACCCCAAGTTCAGGCCTATGCGGGAACCTGTGATGCTTCCTCTGAAGGGAAAATGTACTATGACAATGCCCAAGATGAATACTACTATTGTGATGGTTCTTCTTGGAAGGCAGTGGCTTCAGGAGCAAGTGGGGTTTCTGGTTCGGGAACACAAAACTACCTTCCCAAATGGAGTACTTCTTCATCTTTAACCGATTCCATAATTTATGAAACAGGCGGACAGATTGGAATTGGGACCACCTCGCCTTTAGCTAAACTTGATGTTTCTGGAGATGCTTCAGTTTCTGGAAATCTGTATCTTGCTTCGGGAGGAGCAGTCAGACCAAGAAATGCTGGACTTTTAACTCTTGACTACAAATCCGGAGTCAATGCCTGGACACCGGCTCTGACGGTTAATAATTTAGGGAATGTGGGAATTGGGACGACGGCACCAAGTGAAAAACTAGATATAACAGGCAACCTAAGAGTCAATGGCAACGGCACTGATAACTATTTAGAATTGATGAGAGACCCTAATGTAGATTTCAGGATTATTTCTACAGATAATCCTGTCTATGGACTGGCTTTCAAAAACCAACAGTCTGGAGCTTATCCATTCAGAATCAATTCCAGCGCCACGTCTGACAGTTTAGTATTAAGCAGCGGCAACGTCGGCATCGGCACCACTTCGCCAGGCGCTAAGTTAGAGATTGCTGGAACTGCCTGGCTACGGGGTGCCACAGGGACGACAGGATTGTTTGTTAACAGCTCTGGTAATGTGGGAATAGGCTTAACTAATCCAGGATCAGCTCTCCAGGTAGCTGGAGATATTACTCCCGAAGCAACAGGAACAAGAAACCTTGGTTCTTCATCTTTGTATTGGAATGCTTTGTATGCCAATAACATCTACTCTCCTTCTTCCGGAACCTCGGGCTATTGGCAAAGAAATGCCCAAGCACTCTCCCCCACCAATATCACTGATGATGTTTTGCTTGGAGCAACGGCTACCTCCTCGGCTTTAGTAAAACTCACTGGTACATCTGGTAACAATTCCTGGATCAATACCGGCAACGTCGGCATCGGGACGACGAGTCCTGCCCAAAAACTCCATGTTGAGGGACAGTGTGTTACTGGCGACAGTCTTTTACCAATCGTGGCAACAGAAGATACTAAGATACTAAGAGACTATGATACTAAGAGCGAAAACAAAAAAGAAAAATCACCTAATATCTCCTTCGTCCAGATCAAGGATATTAAAGGTGGAGAACTTGTTCTTTCTTTAAACGAAAAAACTGGCAAAATTGAGCCGGCCAAAATCAAGGGATTGTTGGATATGGGGGTCAAACCAGTCTATAGACTGACGACTGAAGACGGAAGACAAATAAGGACAACCGGAAATCACCCATATTTAGTGAGAAATTGGCAAGATTTACTTAAGGAAAGCAATATAAAGCAAGAGCAAAGCGATTACGGCCAAACCAAAAGCAATAGCGGCTCTGGCGTTAACATCGAGAATATCAATTTTGTCTTTGGAGCTCATAATAATTTTCTTAAAACAAATGCCACACCTAAGGAAAATATACCAAGTAATACATCGGTTGTCAAGACCAACAATTTTCTTCTTCCCTTCTCTTTAGCAAAATTAGGAACGATAAGTACCACTCCAAACCAACCGGCAGACAAGTTAACAAATAGGTCTGATACTATTGACAGCCAAATTGGATCAACCCCTCTCATTAAGAATAATCTATCAGAAGAAAATTCTTTTGTCAACGCCGAGTGGACAAAGGTCATCTATCTTCGTCCGGGAATGGAAATTGCCACAGCAGACACCTCGGATGGTGACCCGAAGGGGCTCCTCCGAGGTGGAGGAATTGGCAGCCGAGTCAAATGGGCGAAAATTGCCTCGATTGAGTATGTTGGCGAGGAGCAGGTCTATGATATTGAGGTTGAGGGAACCCATAATTTTGTTGCTAATGGGATTGTCGCTCATAATACCTATATTCTCAATGACCTGACTTTGGCAGAAGACGCCACTATTTCCGGAACTTTATCTTTAGGTCCCCAAGTTCAGGCTTATGCCGGCACCTGTAATGCTGCGGCTGAAGGAAAGATGTACTATGATAATGCTGCCGACGAATACTACTATTGTAATGGTTCTTCTTGGAAGGCAGTCGCTTCAGGAGCAAGTGGGGTCTCGGGTTCGGGAACACAAAACTACATTCCCAAATGGTCAACCTCTAGCACTTTAACCGATTCGATTCTTTACGAAACCGGTTCCCAGATTGGGATTGGAACAACTTCACCATTGGCCACCTTGGATATTGCCGGGAGTGCCTCCGCCTCGGGAAATCTAACATTCAGAGGCAGTGGCACGGCTCATTTGATTAATTTGTATGACAATGGTTCTCTCCAGATTGGCAATTCCGTTGGCGGAGGCACGGCAACGCCCGCCTTCGTGGTCACTTCGGCGGGTAATATCGGCATCGGGACGACGGGGCCTACCTACAAATTGGAAGTTGCGGGCACTGGCTACTTTAATGGTGGTGGAATTTATGCATCTAGTGGATTTCTCTCAGTGAGTGATGGAAATCCTGTTTTAACCTACAGCAGCAGAAAGGCTTTTCTTCCTAACGCAGCAATAATTACCGCCGATAGTGCAGTTGGTGCCGCATCTATACCATTAATTATTAAAGGAACTTCAGGTCAGACAGGAGACCTTACCCAATGGCAGAATAGCGATGGGGGCGTGTTAAGCGTCGTAGACAAAAGTGGCAACGTCGGCATCGGGACGACCTCTCCAAGCCAAAAACTAGATATTGCCGGTAACGCCACCATTTCAGGGACTTTAGGTTTTGGACCCAATGCTCCCGCCTATGCCGGGACCTGTAACGCCTCAAATAAAGGCAAACAATACTATGACGGCACAGATGATAAGATGTACTACTGTAATGGAACTTCCTGGATTGTCATGGGCACTTCCTCCTCTCTTTCGGGAACCGGAACGCAAAATTACATTCCGAAATGGTCAGGTTCAACGACCCTCACCGACTCGATAATCTACGAAACCGGCAGTCAGATTGGAATTGGGACAACTTCTCCTTTAGCTAAACTTGATGTCTCCGGAGATGCCTCGGTTTCTGGGAATTTATATCTTGCTTCGGGAGGAGCAGTCAGACCAAGAAATGCTGGACTTTTAACTCTAGACTACAAATCAGGAGTTAATGCCTGGACACCGGCCTTGACGGTAAATACGGTAGGCAACGTCGGCATCGGGACGACGGGGCCGGGAAGTTTTAAGCTGAATGTTGATGACCCTGGGGCTGGAAGTCCTTCCAAATATCCCTTGCGGCTACAGAATAGTCTGGGTGCTGAAACCTTGGACTTCGAAATTGAGACTGTCGCTGTTGGCAGGCACGAAATCCTATCTTCTGGAAGTTTAGCCTTTGGTACAGGAGGTACTAGGGGCAAAGTAGTCATAGATACAACCGGCAACGTCGGCATCGGGGATGCTTCACCTGCCTATCTCCTCACCGTTGGTTCTGGTGATCTGTTTGGAGTGAATTCTTCTGGATATGCTCTCTTACCAGCAGGGGCGGCGGCAACGCCATCTTTAACATTTACAGGTGATACAAATACCGGTCTTTACAGCACTGCGGCAGATAAATTAGGTCTAGTAGCCGGTGGAACAGAGACAATGACGATAACGAATGGCAACGTCGGCATCGGGACGACGGGACCAAGCGCAAAACTGTCAGTGTACGGTACAACTAGTTATGGCCAAATTCAGGCAATTGCTTCAACTGCCAATGCAGAAGCTTCAATCGGCTTCTTTGCTACAGGTGATGCAGATTCTACCAAATGGATAATTGGCAAAAATATTGATACTGGAGGAAAACTCAGTTTCTATCAAGGTGGCACGAGAATGGTCATTGATAGCGGCAACGTCGGCATCGGGACAACTTCTCCATCGCAGAAACTCGATATTGCCGGTAATGCCACTATCTCTGGGACTTTGGCTTTAGGACCCCAGGTTCAGGCTTACGCTGGGACTTGTAACGCTTCTTCTGAAGGAAAGATGTACTATGACAATGCTAATAATGAATACTACTACTGTGATGGTTCTTCTTGGAAAGCAGTGGCTTCAGGAACAAGTGGCGTCTCGGGTTCGGGAACACAAAATTATATTCCCAAGTGGTCTACTTCCTCGACTTTGACTGACTCTATTATTTATGAGACTGGTTCCCAGATTGGAATTGGAACAACTTCTCCCCTGGCTAAACTTGATGTTTCTGGAGATGCTTCGGTTTCCGGGAACTTATATCTTGCCGCCGGAGGAGAAGTCAGACCAAGGACCAGCGGTAGTCTTTCTCTTTCCTATAAATCCGGAGTCGACTCCTGGACACCGGCCTTGACGGTTAATAATTTAGGGAATGTCGGAATTGGAACGACCGACCCGGGAACAAATAAACTTAAGGTCATCGGCGAATGTGTGGAAGAGAATTCCTTAATAGAAGTGAGAAGAGAGAAGGGCGAAGAGAGAAGTGAGAAGAGAGAAGGGCGAAGAGAGAAGATTAAAGATATAAAACCTGGCGACCAAGTCCTTTCTTTAAACGAACAAACTGGCAAATTTGAATGGCAGAAAGTGGAAAAAACTCTGGATAAAGGTATTCAGGAAGTCTATGAACTAAAAACCGAATCAGGAAAAAGAATCGAAACCACCGGAAATCATCCGTACTTAACTAAAGAAGGTTGGGAAAAGGTCGTCTATCTTAATAAAAATCAGGAAATCGCCGTCTTGACTAAAGGGGTCTCCTCAACGCTCGCGGGAAAGACGCCAGAGAACAAAGACAGCAATAACCATGGACAACAAGATGACAACCGTGGCCGTGGTATCAGACATAATTTATCCTTTTCTAACAAGAAAATAAATGAAAACAATAATCGCCGCCGTCATCGCCGAGGCGAGGGCATAAGCCGGCCAGAAATTCATTTCTTGCCTCCTCTACTAAAATATAGCATAAACAATAAAGAAACTCCACCCCAAACGAGAGAGGCGACCACTGATTTAACTTCTTCAACACTAATTTTACCGGTCACAAATGAGGGGACAACCCCTGCGGCTAACCAAACAACGGCAAAATTAGCCCAAAATTCTGTAAATGCTCTCCGCTGGTCTGAAGATAATTTCCTCACCGATTCCCATTCTAGCATAAATGAAAGTGGCGATGTCAAGTCTCCTACCCTAGGCTGGGAGAAAATTGTTTCTATTAAAAAAACCGGTACAAGGCATGTCTATGATCTTCAAATTGCCAATACGGCTAACTTTGTCGCTAACGGGATTGTGGCTCACAATACTTATATCCAAGGTTCAACCGCCGACTCAACTAAAGCCGGACTTCAGGTTTACAATTCCTCGGGGACTTCCCTACTTTATGTCCGAAATGATGGCAACGTCGGCATCGGGACGACGGGGCCAAGCTGGGCACTCAATGTAAAAAAGGATTCCACTACAGAGGGTCAAATTTTGGCAGAGGTTAGCAGTACGGCTTACATGCCTGCAATAGCCTTGATACAGAGAGGTTCATATTCATGGGGTATGCAGATGACAACGACCAATGGGGATTTTCAAATCTCTGATGAATCGGCGGCGTATCCAGGGACACCGAGAATGTTTATTCAAAGAAGTAGCGGCAACGTCGGCATCGGGACGACGAGTCCTACCCAAAAGCTCCATGTAGAAGGACAATGTGTTACAGGAGACAGTCTTTTACCAATCGTGGCAACAGAAGATACTAAGATACTAAGAGACTATGATACTAAGAGCGAAAACAAAAAAGAAAAATCACCTAATATCTCCTTCGTCCAGATCAAGGACATTAAAGGTGGAGAATATGTTCTTTCCTTAAACGAAAAAACTGGTAAAATCGAGCCGGCGAAAATCAAGGGATTGTTGGATATGGGGGTCAAACCAGTCTATAGACTGACGACTGAAGACGGAAGACAGATAAGAACAACCGGAAACCATCCGTATCTGGTTAAACTCTCATCGCTTGGTGGATTTGGAGCCGAAATCTCTTCGGAAAAGCAAGAACAACAAGGCAACGGCAATAACAGTCAAAACACCAAAGGTAGTCGCCGAGTTGAAAACATCAAGCCAGTTGATTTGATTCATAATCTTTCCTCCAATTTAGCTAAATACCAGGAAAGGACTAAAAACATCGTAACATTACCTAATCCCTTTGTCAATATTAAAAATAGTTCAGGGGTTGAAGAGACTCCTGTTAAGGATGGTGTTACAAAAGTTGCAATAAAAAATGCCTTGGCAATGTCTAAGAAAAAATCAGAAAGCAATTTGGCTAGCTTTAAATCAAAAACCATTAAAAACAATCTAACAGATAATCATTCTCCTGTCAATGGACAATGGACTAAGGTAATTTACCTTAAGCCGGGAATGGAAATTGCCGTTGCTGACACTTCGGACGAGGCTGCCAAGGGAACACCTCCGAGGTGGCCGAAGGACTCCTCGGATGGTGAAGGAATTGGCAGCCGAGTCAAGTGGGCAAAAATTGCCTCAATTGAGTATGTAGGTCATGAGCAGGTCTATGATATTGAGGTTGAGGGAACCCATAATTTTGTCGCTAATGGGATTGTCGCTCATAATACCTATATTCTCAATGATTTAACTTTGGCCGAGGATGCGACTATTTCCGGTACTCTTTCCCTTGGTCCGCAAGTTCAGGCATATGCCGGAACTTGTAATGCTTCCTCTGAAGGGAAAATGTACTATGACAATGCCCAAGATGAATACTACTATTGTGATGGTTCTTCTTGGAAGGCAGTTGCTTCAGGAGCAAGTGGGGTTTCGGGTTCAGGAACGCAAAATTACATTCCGAAATGGAGTACTTCTTCATCTTTAACTGATTCGATAATCTACGAAACTGGCAGTCAGATTGGGATTGGGACCACCTCTCCTTTAGCTACACTTGATGTCTCCGGCGATGCTTCTGTTTCCAGTAATCTGTATCTTGCTTCGGGAGGAGCAGTCAGACCAAGAACTAATGGCATACTTACTCTTGACTACAAATCCGGAGTTAACTCTTGGACACCGGCTTTGACGGTAAATACGGTAGGCAATGTCGGCATCGGGACGACGGGACCAAGTACTAAACTTCACATCTACAATGGGGACATTACCATAGAAAATCCTGGAAGTCCTGGAGTTGCAAGAATACGAAATACTGCAAGCGGATCTGATGTGGCTTTAGGGACAGATACAACGGCAAATCAGGTGTACTTAAAATCTGGCGGCAACGTCGGCATCGGGACCACAGCACCAGACAGCAAGCTGTCGGTGCGTGGCACAGCGACTCAACTAGAATTAGAATATGATGGTTCAAATCAGACAACCTTTACTGTTTCTTCAGGGGGCGATTTAACCATCGCTCCTTCAGGAGGAGATGTTTCCTTAACGGCTAATCTTCTTCCTTCAGCTACCTCTACTTACAATCTGGGCTCCTCTGCTTTATATTGGAATAATCTTTATGTTAATAATATCTACGCTCCGGGAACAGGAACCTCCGGATATTGGCAGAGAAACGCCGGGGCTTTATCCCCCACTAATATTACTGATGATCTTTTAATTGGAGGAACTGCCACCAATTCTGCCTACTTTCAAGTCATTGGTACCGGAGCAAGTGCTGGTTATCTTCGATGGGGTTCAGGTTCAGGGGCTCCTGACACCAACCTTTACCGCTCGGCGGCAAACAGATTGGGAACAGATGATCAATTTTTCGCTGCTAGCAACGTTGCCCTCGGCTCCGGCGGTTTCTTTGACACAACTAAAACCACAATGTCTAGAGAAGTTTTTACAAACACCAGTGGAGAGGTAACCGCTCTCTACACCGAAGCTGTCGCCAACCCAGCCTCCGCCTCAACCGCCAACTTCTATGGACACCAGGCACAGGCTTACGGAATGGGAGCGCAAAATATCGGTGCCCTGTGGGGAACCAACGCCAAGGCGATCCATGCCGGCTCGGGAACTGTTACCCAAGCAGCCGGCAATTATGCTTCGATAGAAAACACCTCTAATGGAACAGTTAACAATGCCTATTCGTTTTATACCAGTCGGTCCAATCTCTCAACCGGAACAATAACTAACGCCTACGGCTTTTATGTTGGTGATGCCATAAATAGTGGTGGCGGAACCCTTTCCAACAATTATGGTATCTACATTGGCAATCAAACTGCTGGCGGCTCAACTGATATTGGTCTTTATATTGCTGATGCCGATACTTACTCTTTACAACTTGCCTCAACTGATGGCGACGCTGCCTCGGGAATTACTTTTGGAACTGACACTAATCTTTACCGCTCGGCCGCCAATTGGCTTAAGACTGATGATTCGCTTGATATTGTCGGAGATGCCTCGGCTTCAGGGAGTTTGGTTTTACGAGGAACCTCGCCAGGAACGATTGATGTCTTAAATGGCTCAAGGCTTGATTTCCAGACCTCGGTTGGTGGAGATGCGGGACTAACTCCAAGAATGACCATCACTAACGCCGGCAACGTCGGCATCGGGACGACGGGGCCGGGGGCGAGATTTGTTGTTCAGGATTCTTCTTCGTCAAATCCCTCACTGATTTTGTCAGATGGGACGGCTAATCGTTGGACAGTTACTACCCAAGGTGTTGAAACCTTAAACTATGGAAATATTCTGACTTTTGACAGCAATAACGCAAGAATTACCTCAAGTGCCGGTTTGGGATTTCGAGAGAGTGGACGTAGCAGTGACACGATGTTATTAGCCTCCGGCAACGTCGGCATCGGGACGACGGGACCGGGGGCGAAGTTACATGTTAGTGGAGGTAATGTTATCATCGGCGCTGGGTTTAATAATGCTGCATTGAATTTTGCGGCTGATTCAGATACTGCTCTTATTGAAAGCACTCGTACAGATAATACTCAAGCGGGTATTATTTACTCGACTGGGTGGGGGCAATTCTATACCAGCGGGGGGTTTGGAGTAGGTGGAAGTCCAGGGGCAGGGAACAATATTTTATATGTAAGCGGCAACGTCGGCATCGGGACGACGGGGCCTGTTCAGAAACTTCACGTTGAAGGTCAGTGCGTTACCGGTGATACCCTCCTCTCTATTGTTACTCAAGACCTAGATAAACAAGGTGAAGTTTCTGAAGATCGAAGTTCGAAGAGCGAAGTTCAGATTAAAGATGTTCAACCAGGAACACTGGTTTACTCAAGGAATGAGCAGACAGGTAAAGTTCAACCAGCGAAGATTAACAAACTTTTGGACATGGGGATTAAACCAGTCTTTAAGCTCAAGACTGAAAGCGGCAAAGAAATTAGAACTACTGGTAACCATCCCTATCTGGTACAATTAACTTATGATGAATACCAACGAAGAGTTCAACTTCGAGAAACTGGAGGTTTGGAAAAAGACTATGATCTTAGTCAAGGCAGTTTATCAACTGATTACGAATTTTCCCAAACACGAACAGTATGGTCTGGCGGATCAGTTAAGGAGAGCGGTGGTCTCGATTCTCCTCAACCTAGCCGAGGGGTCGGGCAGGTATCACAAGACAGAGTTTATCCAGTTTCTCTATCAAGCCAGAGGCAGCCTCTTCGAGGTAGTAGCCTGTCTCAGACTGGCAGTGGAATTAGGCTATCTGACGGAACAGCAAATCAAGCCTCTGTTGGGACAAACCCATCAGATTCGCAAAATGATTACCAGCCTCATCAATTATCTCAAAACCTCCTCTGGTCAAAAGTAATCTATCTCCAGCCTGGCGATTCTATCGCTACCGTTTCTTTCTCCGATCTTCGCTCTTCGAACTCCGAACCATATGTGGTGTGGGACAAAATCCAATCCATTAAGTATGTAGGAGAAGAACAAGTTTATGACATAGAGGTTGAGGGGACTCATAACTTTGTCGGTAACGGGATTTTGGCACACAACACGTATATTTCTGGCAACGTCGGCATTGGCACCACCTCTCCTTTAACCAAACTTCATGTTGATGGCACTACCACCGGCAAGGCTTTGACCATCCTAAATGAAACCGGAACAGTAAATGACATCTTTACCGCCTCCTCCTCTGGCACCCCCAGATTTACAATTTCTAATGCCGGCAATATTACTACCACCGGAACCGCTTCTTTTAATTCCGGCGGAGTGACGATTGATTCTTCAAACTATGTTAATGCCGCTCGGTTTGTGGATACCGCCAATACTGCCTATTTCTTAGACCCAGCCGCTTCCACCAATTCCCTTTTAGTCGCCGGCAACGTCGGCATCGGGACGACTTCACCGAACGCTCTTTTGGAGGTCTTAAAGACAACCGAGCAATTAAGGCTTGCCTACAATGCCTCAAATTATACCTCTTTTACCATTGGCGCAAGCGGACAATTAACCTTGCTTTCAACGGTGGCTGATACCGGCTCAAATACTGCTTATCTTTTCAATACCGCAAATACTCTCTCTACTGGCAGGAAACTCTTTGATATTCAAAATAATGGTGTTTCTAAATGGTCTTTGGATGCCGGCGGTTCCTCCACCCAAAGTGGAAGTTTGACTGTTGGCGGCGCCCAATCTTTAATTAGCAATAGTTCAGGAGATATTACCATTAACGCTGCCTCAAATAATATTTCTCTTGCAAGTGACAACTTAATTAATGTTGGCAATTTAACGATGGGTGGAATTGCCTCAATTTCCGGCACCCCCAATCTTACTCTTCTCCCCACTTCCGGACTTTCCAAGATTTATACCTTAAACGCTGGCGATTTGGCTTTTTATACCTCGGTTGGAGGCGACGCCGGAGCAACAGAAAGGCTAAGAATTACCAACGCTGGCAATATCGGAATCGGGACGACAAGTCCAACAGTTGCTTTAGATATTGAACGTGCTGGCGATGTCCAACTGGACCTTACAAACTCTACCGCAGGAAAAACCTGGAGAATCGAAAATTTAAGTAGTAAATTGACTTTCACTAATCTCGGTGTTGCGAATGTAATGACTCTGGATGGTAGCAATGTCGGCATCGGGACGACGAGTCCAGCGTATCTCACACAAGTTGGTTCTAATATCTGGAATAATCTTGGTTCAAATTTTAAATTGGCAGTTGCAGGGGACATTGTTGCTGGAACATCTACAAGTGGTAGCGAAGCGAAATTAAGATTGTACGAAGGTACTGCTGGTGCATACATTCAGATGTATAAGCATGCGGGTTATGGGGAAATTGTAGATAGTGAAGGTAAGATTTATATGAACGGCAACGTCGGCATCGGGACGACGGGGCCCTCCTATAAATTAGATGTTTCCGGAGATATTAACTTTACTGGTCAAATAAGAAAAAGTGGTACGGCGTTAAATATTGAATGTACAACTTCCGCAGATTGCAATGGTATAACCGGGAATACTGCTTGTAGTAATATTTCCACCACTTATAAATGTACCTCTGTTTCAGGGGGAGGCTCCTGCCCCGGAACTTGTAATCCGGGTTGGTATGCTCAATGTTGTCGTCTATCTAACGGTTTTGATTTAGCAGAAATGTTTCCCGCTAGTATGCCCCTTGAACCGGGAGAACTAGTTGCTGTTGACCCAAATAACAACGAAAACCTGGTAAGGACTACAAAGGCTAATCAAGGGGATGTTTTGGGTATTATTTCGACTGCGCCCGCTATAACTCTTGACGGCGATATGCCCGAAGCTAAATTTAAATATCCTCTTGCTCTTGCGGGTCGTGTTCCAGTTAAGGTTTCTGGAATTGGCGGCTCGATCAAAAGAGGCGATTTCTTGACGGCCTCACCTGTCCCGGGTCGGGCAATGAAGGCGACCGGTAAAGTAAGAACTATCGGAATCGCCCTTTCTCCCTTTGAAACCAATGGAGACATCAATGCCCTAGGAGAAGTTACCGCCTTTGCCAATCTCTCTTGGAACCAAGACTCACCACCAGAGGAACAAATACAAGCCCAGGAAATAGTGACTAAGACTATTAAATCAACGGACGGCAATTGGTTAATTGACGAATTGGGAGTAGCCACTTTAAATAAGGTAGTTATTAACACCAAGAAGGCAGTTGATGTAGCTGAAAAAGTTCTTGAGATTAAAGACTCTCTTGGTAAAACCATTGCCTCAATTGACGAAGCAGGAACGATTTTTGGACAAAGATTAATCGCCGAGAAGAAGATTATCTCGCCGGTGGTTGAGACTGGAATTATTTCACCATTACCAGACTCTTCGGAAATCGTGATTTCCCTTAAGAGGTCGAACCTCCAAGGAGGTTCGACCTCCGAAGGATCTGGCTTCGGCAAGCTTCTGGTTCAGAATGAGCAAGGAGAAACGGTGGCGAGTATAGATTCTTCCGGCTCAGCAAGCTTCGCCGGACAGGTGACAAGTGAGACGTTACAAGTAACCCAAGATGCGACGGTTTCCGGCACCCTCTACGCGGACAAGATAGAAACTAAAGAAATAAGCGCCTTAAGGGGCAGCTTTGGAGAATTATTGGCAAGGTTAGAAAATCTCGAGAACCAAAAAACCGCCTCAAATGAAGCGGCTCTGGTAAGTCCAGCAAGTTCGCTAATAGATGGGCCTGTCAAGCTTGACAATAATATAACAGATAATAACACGCCTGTCAAGTCCCAATCTCAAGAGGGCGTGGAGCTGTCGGGAGTTGAACCCGATGGACGTGGCTTGACAAGCCCATCCAGCCAACCTGCCAACCCCACGCCAACTCTATCATATGCCAACGAAACCGCAACTGCAAGCAGTCTTTTAGCTGAGACTCAATCTTGGCCAATCACCGATCCTTCTTCTGACCTGAAAATCACCGCAAACTTAAAGGTTTTAGGCCGAACCTCTTTGGCTGACACGACTGTGGCTGGACAATTAATGGTTGATGGAGCAGTTGTTATCGACAGCACGGGTATCAACTCTCTTCCGTCTTCTGTCCTCCGTCTTCAGTCCTCTGGTTGGGGACCAGTTGATATTCTGGCAGGAAAGATGACGATTGATACCGATGGCAATGTTCAGGTCGCCGGCAATCTGGCAGTCGGCGGTGAGATCTCGGCTTCTGGTTTAGTCCTTAAGAGGTCGAACCTCTCCGGAGGTTCGACCTCCCCAGAAGAATCTGCTTTTGGCAAGCTCTTGGCGATTCAAAACCCGCTTGGGGAGACCGTCGCCTCAATCGATGCTTCGGGTTCAGCCCAATTTGCCTCTCTGGTCATTGCCGCCGATTACTCGGCTACCCAATCGGCAAGCCTGGCAGAAATCCGAACTAACGCCACCTCGGGGTTGGGAATTTTACCTGCGGGCTCAACTGAATTTACAATTTTTAATCCAAAAGTCAGCGAAAATACTTTAGTTTATCTTACTCCAGTTTCAGATACTCAAAATAAGGTCTTGTACGTTTCGGCCAAGAAATCTGGCGAATGGTTTAAGGTTGGAATTGATACCCCAATTGACCAAGAGATAAGGTTTAACTGGTGGATAATAAATTAAGATGGATAAAAATTATAAAGGTTATAAGCAGAGTTTGAAACCTAGCGGTTATAAAACCCTTCCCTTCTTCCAACAGGCGGAGATTGTTTACGATGGAACGGTTGAGTTTTGCGACCGCTATATCCGCTCTCTTCGCCAAAAAGAGCAAATGACTCAAGCCGCAAGATCCGGCAAACAGTGCATTGCCGAGGGCTACCTCCAAAAAAGCGTTGAAGGGAGATTAAAGATGCTAGGAGTTTCTCGGGGCTCCTACGAAGAACTTCTAAACGACTTCTTAGATTTTTTAAGACAAAGAGGACTTACTCTTTGGCTGAAAGACGATCCTCGATCCCTGGCGATTCGAAGAATCGCCTATAAAAATTATAAAAGTTATAAAGATTATAAAATTTATATTCAGAAATCTCCCGAGACGGCCGCCAACACCCTAATCTGTCTTATCAACCAAACCAACTCTCTGTTAGACCAAAAACTCCGCTGGACCGAGGAAAGATTTATCAAAGAGGGCGGATTTAGAGAAAACCTGTTTAGAAAAAGACTAGAGTTTAAGAAAGGAAAATCAAGATGAAGAAAAAAATTATAAAGATTATAAAATTTATAACAATTATAATAATTATAATTATTATAGCTTTTTCCGTAATTAAGCCTTCTCCCAAAAAAGCCTCTGTCCCCCAATTATCACCTGCTCCCCCAACCACCTCTTATCTCTATCAAAATATATCTAAAGATTTCGCAGTATATCTGGGAGATAGGCTTCAAGAAAACAAACCCAAAGTCAAATTTGAACAAGAAGACTCGTCCGCAGAATTTTCTCCTGCCGAATTTGGAAATCCACCTCCGAGGTGTCTCTCCGCCGAAGGCGGAGCCTCTTCCACCTCGGAGGTGAACTGTAGCTCACTTCTTTATAAAGATATCCAGCCGGGAATTGATATTAAATATTCGCTTAACGATAAAGGCATTAAGGAAGAAATTATTCTCAGCAATCAGCAATCTAGCAATCTAGCAATTAAGCAATTTAGATTCGCGCTTAATTTAAAGAATGCGGTGCCAAGGAAATCCTTAGATGGCAGAGTTTCAACTTACTTTATTGACACCCAAGATGGTCAATATCGCTTCCATATTCCCAAGCCTTTTATGGTTGATGCGGCGGGCGCCAGAAGCACCGAGGTTGAACTCCGCGTTGTTTCGCGTTCAAGTCTTTCTGGTTCTACGTCTTACGAGATTATCATCTCGCCTTCTTCAGACTGGCTTTCTCATCCGGCTCGCCAATATCCGGTTATTATTGACCCTTCGGTCGTCCACGATACCTCTTCTGAATTCTCCACCGGCACCTTCAATCGAATTAGCGATGCTGGTTCCGGCTCCTCGCCAAAACTTGAGCTTCCCTACCATGAACTTGCAGCCGATATTCGGACCGTAGGATTATGGCATATGAATGAAAGTTCAGGAACCACCACTGTCGCCGATAGCTCTGGAAACTCAAACACCGGCACATCAGCAAGTAGCACTAATGTCACCACCGGCAAATTCGGCAATGCCCGGAGTTTTAACGGTTCAAGTGATTATATTTCTTTCTCTGACTCTTCTTCACTAAAACCTACATCAGCGGTTACTGTTGAAGCCTGGGTAAAACCAACTAATTTTACCTGTACAGGGGCCGATACCAATTGTGCTATTTTTTCAAAGTATGGCGGGAATTGGATAGGTTATAAATTAGAAGTAACAAGTAGCGGTATTCCATTTTTTAATATCTGCACCCCATCAACATGCCCATCTGCAACAAGTACGGTTGCCCTTCCAAGCGGAACATGGAGCCATCTTGCTGGCACTTGGGATGGTTCAAGTATAAAAATCTATATAAATGGAATTTTGACAGGTACTGGAACTGCGTCTGCCTTGTCTCAAGACACCACTGCCCCGACAATTGGTAAAGCGTCTTGGTATAGTGGCGATTATTTTAATGGTGTAATTGACGAAGTCCGCATCTCTGACATCGCCCGCACCCCTGAGGAAATTCGCCAGGATGCCCAAAGATTTCCTTATGGAATCCACACTTCTGATTCAATTGACCTAACCTCCGGCACTTCAAAAGTTACCAGTCTTGATTCTTTATCTTGGAGTGATACTGCTTCTTCAAGCGCTTCACTTCCAGGCTGGAGCAACTACAAACCGGTGATTATTGATAATACCCAAAATTCCAACACTTTGACTAATTATCAAGTCAAAGTCAACGTTGACTATGACTCCAATATGCAAACAGACTTTGATGATTTGCGCTTTACTAATTCTTCAGGAACAAGTCTTGATTATTGGATTGAAGATAAAGCCGATGGCGCCTGGGCAAAGGTTTGGGTGGAGGTGGACTCAATCACCGCCAGTTCCTTTACGACTATCTTTATGTGGTATGGAAATTCCGGAGCCAGCACCGGAAGTAATGGCTCGGCTACTTTCCCTTTTTGGGATAATTTTGAGGATGGGGATGTTAGCGATTGGACTGTTCTCAATCCAACTGCCGGCACTTGGTCAGCTTCAACCGAGCAGGCAAAAAGAGGTAGCTATAGCGGCAAGCTCGTCCAGACAAACTCAGTGGATACCTCAATAACGGCTTATAAGGCATTTACTACTCCCAATATTTATCTTACTTTTGATATGTATGATGACTCGGACACCACCGCCTTTAAGGTGATTCGGTTATATGATGGCACCAATACAGTTGGGATTGGAGTTTGGACAGATAGCTCTTCTACTAACTATGTATATCACAATACAGCTTTCACTTATACTGCCACAACGGTTGCTAGAACCACTGGCTGGCATAAATTTGCTATTAGGATGAAATCTACTGGTGAGATAACATTTTTTATAGATGGAAACCAAGTAGGAACTCTTACGGGACAAATTACAACCATTACCCAAATAAGGGTTCAGGGCTATTGGGGCGGAACTACGACTTTTTATGTTGATGACTTAAGGGTCCACCAATACTCCTCTCCCGAACCTGTTGCCGGGGTTGGGGCGGATGTGGAATTTCAGACCCGAACCTCGGCTGACAATTCCACTTGGGAAGAGTGGAGACCAATCACCAATGAAACTGCTATTGCCTCAATGGATTCAGATGCCACTAATTGGTCAACCTCAAGTACAACGATGCTTACCAAAACCGATGAATCAACGATTAAAATGGAAGGTACAGGTTCCTTAAAATCCACTGTCGGCGCTCCCCAAACAGACGCCAATACCCGAGGTCTTTGGCACTTAGAAGAAACAGGAGGGTCGAGTGCTTATATTCAAGATGAAACTTCCTTAAATAATGACCTCACCCCAACCGGGGCAACCGTCACCAACAGCGGATTTTTCTCAAGCGCCAGGGAATTTTCCGGTTCAAGTCAATATCTTTCTTGTACCGATGGAAATTGCGGAGGAACAACCAAACTCGACTATACCGGTAGTGGTGGCTGGACAGTCGGGGCTTGGGTTTACCCCCATGCCAACACTGACGCCGACCATTCGATTGTCACCAAAGGTGGAGATTCTGGACAATATGGTTACTATCTTTATGTTTGTGGCGCCTGTTCGGGTTCAGCCGACGGCTCTCTAGATTTTTTAGTCTCCTCAAACGGAACAGCCCTCGCCGGCGTCTCGGGCACTTCGGCCGTTCCCACTTACCAATGGCATTTGGCAGTCGGAGTTTATGATGGTTCTGCCTTAAAAATTTATCTTGATGGGGCATTAATCGGAACAACTTCTTATTCTTCAGGTATCTTCGACAACACTGGTTCTTTTGGAATTGGGGCGTCAATGACCTCCACCCCTGCCTCGTTTTTCGACGGCATTATCGATGAACCATTTGTCAAAGCGACGGCGATGACCGCCGAGGAAATTGCCGAAGCCTATCGGGCAGGAAGAGACCATCGATTACAAAAAACCATCTCCTCAACCGATCTTTCAGGCAAAACCAAAGTTCCCTTTTATTTTGCTGCTGACCGTCAAGGAACCATTGCCGAAACCTATATTGGGGAAACGGACCATTCGGTTTATGGAACAGATACCAACACTAGGGGTCTTTGGCATTTAGATGACCAATCCACTAATCTTGACGACAGTTCAGCAAACAATAATGACGGCACTTCCTATAATTCTTTAAGAACTGTTTATTCGATGACTGCCTCGGGAAACTCCTATGCTTATATTGATTTAACTGGAGTTGCCGACTATGTTATTCAGTCAGGAGATTATCTTGAATACGATATTTATTGGACAGCTTCGCTTGACAAGATCGCCTTTGATTACACCACCTCTGATGGAGCAACTCTTCGAGATGCCGGTGTTGTTGATCAAAATAACTTGAATGCCCATCCTAATACCGATCTCGATGCCAAGGCTCTAGGGAAATGGTACCACCGAAAAATCGCCTTACCAAGTGGTCACGTTGGCAAAACAATTACTTATTTTGATGTTGCCTGTGAGGACGATACCACTTCAACGAGAACTGGATATTTTGATGCTATCGCCATTACCAACGGTTCGGGAACAATAAGAAAGGTAATTTATAATGCCGGCTCCTTAAGCTACGCTAACCATTTAATTAGCAATGGCTCTTTAACCTCTTTAGGTAATTATGCTGGTCCAGAGCATACCATTACCCAAGGAAAAATTGGTAATGGAAGATATTTTAATGGATTAAATGACTATATTGGACTCCCTGATATTGGAGTCACCGAAGGCACTGCTTATACAGTCGAGTTTTGGGCAAAAGCGGAATTAGGCGTCTTCACCACTGCTCCGGTCGTATACTCAGAGGGAACCCCGGCAAACTGGTCCAATAACCTCTTTATTATTTACTACGGAGACAATCCTTCAACCAATGGTGGGATTCGAGTTTGGTATCGAGACAGTGGCGGAACAGGCGGTAGTATTATTACCTATTCTCAAAGTGTCTCCGATGGTCTATGGCATCATGTGGCTTTTGTTCAATCAAGTGCCAGCGACAGAAAACTCTACCTGGATAGCAATCAAATCGGTAGTGATACAACCTCAAGAAATGCCCTCGTCGTCACAAATGCTTCTATAGGAGCGGCTAATAATAATGGGAGTATGACTCAATTTTATAAAGGAATTATTGACGAAGTCCGCATCTCTAATACCGCCCGCACGCCTGAGGAAATCCGCCTGGCTTATCAATATAGCTTGAGAACGCATCAGGTAAATGTTGATTTTGTCACCACCGCTGGTTCCGATGGTCCGACTTCAACTTCGGACACCCAATTCACCCCTGATTCAACCACCGGGCTTTATAAAGGCGACACCGTCATTGTCCGAGAAAATTACAATGGCACTCTCTATATTATGCAAGGAGAGGTAAGTTCAATTTCTTCAGGACTGGTCACCGTTTCTTCCTGGTCGGGAACTGCCCCTTCTGGCGGCTACTCTACTGATGCCGATGTTTTCAAATGGCAAAGAGAATATTGGGATATTGGTGATGTTTCCGTTGCCGACAGGAATGCCATTGTTAGGCTAGGGTTGCGAATTTTGGATGCTTCCGAAGGTTTTACCATGTACCTTGATGATTTCCGCTCAAATACCAACTATCTCACGACGCCGGGAGGCTCAACTATTTCCTCGACAGCTAATCGTTATATTCAATATCGCGCCATTCTTTCCACCAATGACACTCAAGTTTCTCCCCAACTTACCAGTGTCACTATTAACTACACGATCAACAATCGTCCGAATACGCCAAGTTTGGATTCACCAACTAACGCTGCCACCAATGTTAGTCTAACTCCTGCTTTGAAAACTACCGCCACTGATACCGAAAGCGATTACCTAAGATATAAAATTCAAGTTTGTACCGACTCTGGAATGACTCAAAATTGCCAAACCTTTGACCAAACCTCTTCTCAAACTGGCTGGTCGGGTCAGAATACCCAAGGAGGAACTGCTTACACTTCAGGCACTCAAGCGACTTATACTGTTCAATCGGCTCTCTCTCCCCTAACAACCTATTATTGGCGCTCTTATGCGATTGATCCAGGCGGTTCAAATATCTGGAGTACCACCCAGTCTCCGGTTTATTCTTTTACCACCGCTTCATTTTACCCACCAACAGGTTGTTTGATTGATGATAGCGGTCAACCAAGTCAGCTGATAGTTAAATGGCAGGACAATACCGCGGTTGAGACAGGTTATCGAATTGAAAAGAATACCGATAGTGGAGGATTTACTTTTTTGATAGACAAGGCAATTGACAGTACTTCTCATACTGATACCAACGTTTCTTCAGGTCATACTTATCAATATCGAGTTAGAGCAGAAGTTAGTGGTGGCAGCTCTGATTGGTGTATGACCCAAACAGTTAATCTGGCAACTGGAGATATGAATATAAGCGGAGTTACGGTCGAGGGGATGACAATTAAATAAAGTCGGGGTTGACACGCCGATAGATCGTGAGATAAAATTCAATTTGTGGGTGATAAACTAATATGCTAACTAAAAAAGACCTTCAAGAGATTAATGAACTTATAAAAAGGCAAATTGAGGAGGCAGTGGCCCAAATTTCAAGAGCCATAACGAAAGCCTTGGAAAATGTGGCGACTAAAGAAGATCTTGAAAATTTAGCTACCAAAAAGGAACTAAAAATGGTAGAAGAAAGACTTGAAAGGGTGGAAACGGATGTCAGAGATATCAAAAGAGATGTTTCTGACTTAAAGGCTGATATGCCAACCAAAGAAGAGTTTAAAACCCTAAGAAAATTAGAAGAAATCCACCAAAAGGAGCTAGCCACCTATGCTTAACAAAATCATAAACTGGGGGCTTATTATCTTAGTTTTTCTTTTGCCTTTGTTTTTCCTGCCGATAACTTCGGAATTTTATGAATTTAATAAAAATATCTTGCTTTATTGCTATGTTGCTATATTGCTAATTGTTTGGCTTTTGAAGATGGTTCTTGAAAAGAAGGTTGTTTTCAGAAGAACACCATTTGATCTCCCAGTTTTAGCCATTACCGCCGCTTTTTTGCTCTCAACCTTTGCGGTCAGCCCAAATAAAGCCGAAGCCCTCATTCTCCCTGGGGGAGCGGGAACGATTCTGGCGCTAACTCTTCTCTACTTCATCATTGTTAACAATCTCAAAGAAAACTATATTGCTAAATTGCTATATTGCTATATTGCTAGTGCCAGTATCCTGGCACTTATTAGCATTTTCTCTTTCTTAGAATTTGCCAAGGTCTGGAATTTGAATCTTCCCGTCTGGCTTGTTCAAAAAACCTTTACCCCAGCCGGTGGTCTTTTACCTTTGGCGACCTTTCTGGTGGTGGCGCTGGTGCTTACCATCACGCGGATTTACGCTGATTTAAAAGCTGATCAACGCCGATTCTCTATTGGTACTTATTGGTATTTATTGGTATTATTGGTATTTATTTTAGGTGGATTAGGTGTTTCTCTTTATCAATTGCTTACCAGTGCCCGACCCCTCCTTCTCCCAATCCAAACCGGCTGGCAGATTGCCATTGAAACCTTAAAATTTGCTCCCCTTTTTGGGGTTGGTCCAACGAGTTTTATTGTCGCCTTCAATCAACTAAGACCTTTGGCTTTCAATCTTTCAGATTTTTGGGCAGTTAAATTCGGGGTCTCTTCGGACTTCTATCTTCAACTTTTGACAACAGTTGGTGTAATTGGTTTAGGAATGTTTCTCTGGTTAATCTGGCAAATATTAAAGGAGATTAAGATATTAAGATATTATGATATTAAGAGCACTTTGTATCTTAGTCTCTTAGTCTCTCTGCTCCTGTTTTTTGTCCTTCCTGCCAATTTTCTTTTACTTTTTACTTTTTACTTTTTACTTGCTCTTTTGGCCGCAAGCCTTCCAACCAAAGAATACTCCGAGGAATCAAAAATCCTGCCCTGGGTGATCTTCGTCCCCACTTCACTCTTCGCCCTCTCCACTTTGTACTTTATCGGTCGAGCCTATGCCGCCGAAGTTTATTTTAAGCGCTCCTTGGATGCCTTAGCCCAAAACAAGGGAACAGAAACTTATAATTTCCAAATTCAAGCCATCACCCTTGCTCCTTATCGAGTTAATTATCGGCTGACCTATTCGCAAACAAACTTGGCTTTAGCCAATTCCCTGGCGGCAAATCCGCCAGCTGGCGGACTATCAGACCAAGACAGGCAGAATATCTCAATTTTAGTCCAGCAGGCAATCAGAGAGGGAAAGGGAGCCGTCGCTTTAGACCCAAGAAATTCAATTTCTTGGGAAAACTTAGCGGGAATTTATCGTTCCTTAATTAATTTTGCCCAAGGGTCAGATTCTTGGACCATCGCCGCCTATCAGCAGGCAATCAGCCTTGACCCAGCAAATCCCCAATTGAGACTTTCCCTAGGTGGAGTTTATTTTAGTCTGCAGAACTGGGATGAGGCGCAAAGATTATTTGAACAGACAGTTTCCCTTAAACCAAATTTTGCCAACGGTCATTATAATCTTTCGGCTGCCTTAAGGGAAAAGAAAGACTACGAGAAAGCAGTTTCCGCAATGGAAACAACTCTTTCCCTGGTTCCTAAAGACTCTGATGACTTTACTAAAGCAAATTCCGAACTTGAAGCCCTAAAGAAAAAATTAGGAGAAAAGGCGGAAAAAGAATCGCAAAAACCATCAGAAACCCTTAGTCAACCCCAGCCGCTTCCCCCAGGAATAAAGCCTCCTCTAAGCCTCCCAACTGGAGTCGAGCCAGAGGTTAGCCCGACACCCTAATTCGGAGAGTCAGAGGATCAGAAAACTCGGAACCGCGTCAGACGCGGTCGGAATACTCAGAGCGCCAGTGAATCAGAATTCCAGAGACTCAGAAAATCTGACACTCTGACTGTCTGACTTATCTGATTTTTCTGACACACCGATTTCTCTGAGTTTTCCGAATTACGCTCCCCTTGATTTTCTAAAGCACTCTCGACAAAGAACTGGTCTGTCTCCTTTTGGTTCAAAGGGAACTTGGTCCTCTTTTCCGCATTGGGCACAGGTAATGGTAAACATTTGTCTTTCTCCCATTCTCTGTTGCTTTTTTGCCTGCCGGCAATCTGGACAGCGAACCGGAGCATTAGTAAAACCTTTTTGTTGGTAAAACTCCTGCTCTGAGGCAGTCCAAACAAAATCCTTGCCGCAATCACGGCATTTTAATGTTTGATCAGTAAATGGCATTTTCTCACCTCCTCTCTGGAAACGCAGATTAACGCAGATACTTCCGTTGCTCAAAGATTCCTTCTTGTATCCGCGTTTTTCCGCGTCCAGGAGAAGGTGCTTTTCAGACAACGCTGATTCACGCTGATCCGCGACTCCTTGTTAGACTATACTCTTTTTAAACTTAAAAAGCAAATTTCAGAATACTCACTAACAAATCAAATTAATCTTTTATTTCTAAAGGCAAAACCCGACGCGGGGCACACTTCTTGACTCGTGGCTCGCCACGCGTAGTCCCGATTTAATCGGGACGAAGTGTGGTGGACCGTACCAGATTTGAACTGGTGACCTTCCCGATGCCATCGGGACGCTCTACCAACTGAGCTAACGGCCCAAATTATTCTGCCACAATTTATTATACCACAAACGCCACCTCTCTTTGTTACAGTGTTACGTAACACTGTAACTGACTATCTTTTAAAAAATTCTTTTAAGAATTTCGGTACTTTTCGTCAACTGCTTCTTGAAACGATTTGTCCATAACGGCCTTGTCCGCCATCTTGTCAGCAAAATTCTCTAGTTGTCTTTTTTGTCTTACGGCTAATGCATGGGAAGCTAAACTTATTAATGTTTCTGGGAAATGATAAGTCAAAGGTCGGCTAGGCAACTTTGGCATTTGATATTTTTTGGGCAATTTGGCAATAATTCTTTTAAAACCCTCCCCTTTCTGGTTAAGCCACAAATTTACTTTAGCCACCGTCGCCAGACTACAATGAAGTTCTTCGGAAATCTCTCTCTGGGTTTTCCCCAAAAGCAATAACTTAGCGATGCGCAACCTCTTGCCCAAATCTTTTACCTCATCAGCGGTCAAAAGATCCTCCATTAAAAGAGCCGTCTCGTAAGGATTTCTTACTAAACTAAAGGCATTGATAAGGTCAAAGATTAAATCTAATTGTTGCTCTTTTGATAATTTCTCTAATCTTTTTTCTCTTGGTTCAAAACTCCTCCTCACTCTCTTCACCCCCTCTCTTGTTACAGCGTTACGTAACGCTGATACAAAGAGGATAACATTGGCTCAGAAAAATGTCAAGAATTAAAATCAAGAATTAAGGGTGCATGTCTGGGGCATGCCCCCGACGAAGGGTGGAACGTAATTCGCCTTTGGCGAAAACGTTCCTACCACGTTTCCCGCCAGAGGCGGGATTACGTGGTGGACCTACCGAGAATCGGACTCGGAATTCACCCATGCGAAGGGTGCGGTATACCGTTTACCTATAGGCCCCACAAGAATAAGCAAATACTACAAATCTCAAATAAGCAAAACTTGTCGCTTCGCGATAAACAAATATTACAAATTATAATTTGATATTTGTCATTTGCTTATTTGCTTATTTGCTTATTTGCTTATTTGCTTATTTCTCTAATTTTATCTCAAAACCCCCATTGGGTCAATTGAAACGCCATCCTTGTGAACCTCAAAGTGAAGATGAATGCCGGTTGACCGACCGGTTGAACCCATCACCCCTATTTGGTCTCCCCTTTTGACAGTCTGACCGGAAGTGACATAAATCCTTGAAAGATGAGCATATAAAGTTTGATAGCCATTACCGTGGTCAATCAAAACCCTGTTTCCGTATCCTCCGCCATCAGGCCAACCAGCAATAATAATTTTCCCTGCATCGGCGGCCAAAATCGCCGGACCCCCTTTGTTGGCAATATCAATCCCTTTATGATACCACCTAAATGGTTGGGAAATTGTTCCTCCGGCTGGCCAGACAAAGACTCCTGAAGCAACGACCGTTCCGGCATCTGGAGTCTTCCGGGCAATATAAACCCCTGGTGCCCAAGGAGTGACTTTAGGCATCACTGCATCTGGAACAATCAAGACTTGACCGACGGCCAAAGCAAAAGTTTCATCATTAACAAAGGTATTAAAGGGAAAATCAACCACCCCTTGGGGATCAGTTGAATAATATTTAGCAATTGAATAAATTGTCTCGCCTTTTTTAACTTTATGGGAAACGCCAGTGACCGGAAGAATCCGCAGGGTTTGACCAGGCTTGATTGCCGAGATAGACTCAAGATTATTTGCCCAACGAATGGTGTCAATGGAAATTCCAAATTTTTGGGCAATCCCAGAAACAGTATCACCGCTCTGGACAGTATAGTTTATAATTTCGCTTCTTGGTTTTTCCGAGATTAAGGTCGTGGTTTGGGGATCAGCGGTAGTTGCCGAGGATAAAACTGCCGAAGGAGAGGGGACCTCCTGCCAAGACTTTTGAGCAAAGCCAGAAGAGGCAATCACTGGTGCCAGAGCCATTCCCAAAATCACTAAAGCCGCCATTCCCGAATGAACAAAGGGCCGAACCAGCCTACCTCGCCCGAAGGTTAATTTTTCCACCAAGGCATCTTTGGCTTTTTCAAAATAAACATAGGTGCGAAAACTTGTTTTGGAAAGATAATTTCCCCAAGCACGCAAGAATAAAACAAAATCCGAAATCAGCTCTTTCATTCAGTATTAAATTGATAACACAAAAAGGGGAACAAATCAACTAATCATCTAATCAGCAAATCAACAAATCTTAAATTGGATAATTAGTTGATTGGATAATTGGTTAATTGGTATTTATTCTCTAACCCTTATTCAGGCTTTCTAAAAATTCTTTATCACTTTTGGTTTTCTTAAGTCTCTCAATAAAGACATCGGTTCTCTCTTCAGGGGAAAGCATGTCGATCATTCTCCTCATGGTGACAATCTTTTCGTACACTTTGGGCTCATATAAAAGCTCTTCCTGGCGAGTGCCCGATCTTTGAATATCAATGGCGGGAAAGACCCGGCGTTCCGCCAGGCGACGGTCCAAATGAAGTTCCATGTTGCCGGTGCCTTTAAACTCCTCATAAATTAAATCGTCCATGCGCGAACCAGTATCGACAAGACAAGTGCCAATAATCGTCAAAGAGCCGCCTTTTTCAATTTTTCGAGCCGCCCCAAAAAAGTGCTTGGCGGGAAAAAGGGCGGCCGGATCAAACCCGCCAGAAAGAGTCCTGCCCGAGGTCGGCATCGCCAGATTATAGGCGCGAGCAAGTCTGGTGATTGAGTCCAAAATAATAAAGACATCTTTTCCTAGTTCGACTAAGCGTTTGGCTCGCTCAAGGGCAATTTCCGCAGTTTTGGTTTGATGAGTTGGGGGTTCATCAAAATTTGAAGCCACCACTTCGCCCTTAACGCTTCGAGAGATATCAGTGACCTCCTCCGGTCGCTCCCCTATTAAAACCGCCATTAGGTGAACTTTGGGATAGTTTTTAGCAATTCCCGCAGCAATATCTTTGAGTAACCAAGTTTTGCCAGCCTTGGGCGGTGAGACAATCAGTCCCCTTTGACCAAAACCAACTGGAGAGACCAAATCAATCATCCGACAAGTTAAAACATCTTTTTCCGTTTCAAGTTTGATTTGGGGTTGGGGGAAAATTGGCGTTAGGTCATCAATAAATGGTCTTTTTTGGATTTCCTCTCCCTCGGCTTCAAGACCGTTAATTTTCTCGACTTTAAGTAAACCAAAGTAGCGTTCATTTTCTTTCGGAGCCCGGGCTTGACCACCAACTAAATCTCCCTGACGCAAAGAAAAGCGGCGGATTTGTGAGGCGGAAATATAAATATCCTTCTCAGAAGGAATAAACTTCGGTCGCAAAACTCCTGAACCTTCTTCGGAAATATCCAGGATTCCCTCAAGGTATTCCGTCGGAAGGCTTGAGTCAGGCAACACTCGATTGTCAACAGATATGCCTTTTGTTTTAGAAATCATAAGATTTAGAGGAAAAAAGAAAACATTTGGGGAAAATCCACCACGATTCAATCGTGATCCAATTCTAATTTAAACGAAATTTCTACTCTTGTCAAGACCCAAAATTATGAAAACAGAGTACGCCTGGCACGTAAAACAATTTTCGACCCCACAAAAGGCAGGTGGTACGCCTGCCCTACATACCACCCGCCATCTCTAGGGTCGAACAAAATTAAAGTCAACCAACTTATCCACTTGACCCCGTATAATCTTGCCATTCGTCTTATCTACTATTCGTAGCGCGACTCATGGCGCGATTTTAACGGCGTAAAGCCGCGTTGCGGCAACGCCGCACTATACGCGGGGTCTGCGGGGTAAACCGAATATTATTCTGGTTTACCCCTTGACAGACTTGTTAGGATATGCTATTGTCAATACGGTTTTACAAGTTTCCTGTCCAAACTTGAAAACCGTTCGAAGAGCATTGCTACTCGTGGTAAGACTCTATCAAACCAGCGATAGCAATGCTCTTTTGTTCATTCTGGAACTCTTTCCCCGCTGATAGGCCTGGATTAACGCAGATTACGCGACACGCAAACCTCTGATTACCTTAAGTGTCTACTTGTGTCGCGCGCTGATTAACGCGAAAAATTTCAATGAACTAATCCAAATTACCAATTACTAATTACTAATTACTTACTACCTTCATCCTTTATCCGCCGATAATCGCTCTTCGAGCCGCACCCCGTCAGACGGGGTAAGGCGAGAAGTAAGATTAGGCGGACATTCTCATTATTACCAAATCCTGCCCCAGACTCCCTAATTTTTTAATTTGCTCGCTTCCCCAAAGACCTAGAATGGTTTTTCCATTACCTAAATTAGGTAATTTTACCTTGATTCTTCTTTTTAAGAAGTTTCCCAAAAATCTCTTGCTCATACACTTCCAAATATATCACAGGTTGTCAAGTTTGTCAATCCTATAAGAAAAAGATGAGTAAAAATGCTATGTCTTATAAGAAAATTCTCCAGGGAAATAGCTTCAATTTTGACTAATTTTTAGAAGTTTTAGGATTTTGTGGATAAATTGAGGAAAAGGTTGACAATTCTAAATAAGAAGGTGATTCTGTAGTAATTCAGTAGTCATTCGATGGTGATTCGATTGTTTACAGAGACAACCCAGGATAGTCCTGGATTTTGTGCTGGATTTTGTGGTCCCAAAAGTTATTTGCCGATGAAGGTTTTGATGGCTGAAGAAACGGTTCTGACTTCCCTGGGGCTTAAAATTTTTGTGAATCCCAGTCGGCGGGCTTCTTTGGCTCTTTTTTCTAAATTTCCGACCTGTCTGACTTCTCCTAACAGTCCAACTTCGCCTAAGGCGCAGATTTTGGGGTCCAAGGGCTTATCGGCAAAAGATGAGGCAATAGCAAGACAGACAGCTAAATCTACTCCAGGTTCTGCCACCTTAATTCCGCCAGCGACATTAACAAAGACATCAAAAGAAGAGAGGGGAAGGCCTGCTCTTTTTGATAAAACCGCCACCAAAAGCTGAAGTCTATTCCAGTCTATTCCCTGCCCAACCCGGCGAGGAATGGCAAGTTGGCTGGGAACAGTCAACGCCTGAATTTCGCAAAGCAAGGGTCTTGAACCCTCCATTAGGCAAGTAACGACTGATCCAGGAACTTTTTCTCTTCTTTCTTCTAAAAATAATTTTGAAGGATTTGAGACCTCCTCAAGTCCCTTTTCTCCCATTTCAAAAACGCCAACTTCATCGGTTGGTCCAAAACGATTTTTAAAACTCCTAAGGATTCTTAAACTCTGAAATCTCTCTCCTTCAAAAAACAAAACCGTATCAACTAAATGAGCCAAAACCATTGGTCCGGCAATCGCCCCTTCTTTGGTTACATGACCAATAAAAAACATGGGAATTCCGTGCGTTTTGGCAAAATTGAGTAATTTTCCCGCAGACTCTCTTACCTGACCAACGCTCCCCGCGGTTCCGGTTAAAGAGGAAGTATAGAGGGTTTGGATGGAATCGATAATAACTAGAATGGGTGGGGGTGAGATGTGAGAAGTGAGATGATTTTTGTTTTCCCAGTTCCCACCCCCACTTCCCGACCCATTTCTCATTTCCCATTTCTCTATCTCCTCAATTACCGCTTCTACATTCGTCTCGGTCAAAAACAAAATATTTTTATTCTTAATCCCCAGCCTTTCGGCTCGAATTTTTATCTGCTCCGGCGATTCCTCTCCCGAAACGTAGAGAACTAAATTTCCCTGCTTCCCACTTCGCCCTTCGCCCTTATCACTTATTTCTGCTGCTACCTGAAGAAGCAGGGTTGATTTTCCAATTCCTGGGTCGCCAGCCAAAAGAATAACCGAGCCTGGGACGATTCCTCCACCCAAAACCCGATCAAACTCTTGGATTTTGGTGGAAATTCTTTGAAGGGTGGAAACTTTAATTTCTCCAAGACTCACTGGTTTTACCTCCGCCCCTTGCCCGCCGAAGCCTTGGCGAAGGCGGGTCTCTTCTCCTGGCACCAACGTCTCAACTAAACTTCCCCAGGTTTGGCAATTTGGACAGCGGCCCAAAAACCCAGCCGACTCATATCCACATTGCTGGCAGACAAACTTCGTCGTCGCTCGCATAATGCTTGCTCCTCCTCGTAATTTCAAATAATACCAATTTCAAATGTCAAATTCACAATTTTTTTATTGGTCATTTGTATTTATTGGTATTTATTTGACATTGGTACTTATTTATTTATATCCTACTGGTTTTTCCTTTAAAACCAACCCCAAAGAAAGTCTTCTTTTTTCAGGCTCAATTTTCTCAACGAAACAAGTAATTTTCTCTCCAATATCAATTTTTGTCTCCGGAGGTATTTTTGAAATATGTAAAAGTCCCTCTAAACCCTCCTCTATCTCCACAAAGGCTCCATAAGAAATAAGGCGAGAAACTTTACCGGAAATTATACTCTCAGGCGGATATTTCTTAACTTTCTCTTGCCAAGGATCAGGCACTGTTTGCTTAAGTGAAAGAGAAAGTCTTTCTCCCTCCTTGTCCTTACCAATCACCTTAACTTTGATTTTCTCTCCTTCCTTAAAAAGTTCTGTTGGGTCAACTACCTTATCCCAAGAAACTTCGGAAATATGAACCAGTCCTTCAATTTCTTCTCCGTCAACTTTTATTTGGACAAAAATTCCAAAAGGGACAAAACCAGTTATTTCTCCTTCAAAAATTTGTCCGATTTTCACTTTTCCCAAAAATTTTTTTACTTTGGCAATTTTTTCCTTCTCCGACACTTGCTTTTCGGAAAAGACGAGGCGGTTTTGAAGCTGGTCTGTCTCCAGGACTTTTACTTTAAGTCTTTTACCTATCAACTCTTTTGCCTTCCCCTGGCAACTTTTCCCGATTTGTGATTGAGGAATAAAACCTGAAAGTCCAAAGGCTTCAACTAAAAGTCCAGCCGGGGTTGCCTCTAATACCTTAACTTCGACTTCTTCCTGGGTATGCTCTGCCTCAAGAAATTTTTTCCAAGCCAAGGTATAAGCCGCCCTTTTTAAGGAAAGAAGAATTTGACCCAAATGGTCTTCTGGAGAGACTATGGAAACTAAAACTTTATCGCCAATTTTTAAATTTTTTATATATTCGCACGCTGCTTCAAACTCCCGGTTAACCACCAGTCCCTCGGTTTTGGCACCAATATCAACAAAAACTGCTTTTGAGGAAATCCCGGTCACAATCCCTTCTCTTTCTTCTCCACGCTTCAAACCTTTTATTTGATAAGAAGAGGATGCCAGGAGTTCCGCCATTGTCTGGGGTTCTTTTTTAGCCCGTGATACTCGTGATACTTTTGCTTCTTGTGATACTTTTGTTTTTCCCACCCATCTCAACCTTCTTTCTTTTTAGGATTTTTTTAATTTTACCCCTTTTGGGGGAGGAAAACAATATCCCTGTAAGCGGAATAACGTCTTTGAAGCGCCGCGCAAAGTCCCATGCCGCGTGACCACGCGGTTCAACGGGATAAGTTTTTGCGCTCAAGTCCTCCGGCCTCGACCTATTTTCGCCCCCGTTAGACGGGGAACTATCGTCAGCGGGACGTAAAGCTTCGTAACGTCCCTGACCCGTTAATTTGCGCAATAAAAAAGCTTCGGCAATGAGGTATTTTCGCTAAACACAAGGTCTAACTATCGTCCCCGCTGCCGCCTTTTACTATCCTGTTCGGAATGGAAAGGAGTAGTTCGACGGCGCTCTTATCACCGAAGCATATTTATTATACTTTGAAATCTTAAATTGCGCAAATTTTACGGGTCGCTGGACTGTTTCACTATCCTGTTCGGAATGGGAAGGAGTGGCTCCAGTCCGCTCCGGAGACCGAAAGGCTTAAGCGCAAAAACTTTTACGCCTCTTCATTTATTCTAGTTCATGGCCTAATTCTTTTGACCGATTAGTACTGGTAAGCTTAAGGCATTACTGCCCTTTAACCTCCAGCCTATCCCCCACTTCGCTCTTGCGAGCTACGCGGGGTCCCCCCGAAGCTGCAAAGCAGCGAAGGGGGAAACGTCGTCATCTTCGACGGGTCTTTAACGATTTCTAATCTTGGGGTGGGCTTCCCACTTGAGATGCTTTCAGCGGTTATCCACTAGGAATGTGGCTACTCGACGATGCTCCTGACGGAACAGCCGACACACCAGGGATTCCTCCCTCCTAGTCCTCTCGTACTAAGGAGAGCTCCCCTCAGAAATCAACGCATGCTCTGGATAGAGTCCGAACTGTCTTACGACGTTCTGAACCCAGCTCACGTACCGCTTTAATGGACGAACAGTCCAACCCTTCCCGCCTACTTCAGCGGGAGGATGCGATGAGCCGACCACAAAATCCAATATTACTAATGGTGTAGACTATACCTTTCCTGGGCCAAACAGTCCAGGACTCAGCGTGTGATGGAAGAAAGAATTCTTTCCATCTCACCCCAAAATTAAGCACTTGCGCGCATACTTCAGGGATCAGTCGTTACGGGGTTGTTGGGATAAACCAATTTTATACTGCATTGAAGGAATTATATAAGGACGAATAAAATTTATAACTTTCTTTGTCTCCGAAACAGAGAAATATATCCGATAACCTTTTTCTCTATCCTTGAAATAGTGAGATTCAAGAGCAAACACCGTCCTTAATGCATCCTGTAAACGATGGATTTCTTTAAGTGTAAAAGCATAGGTGCTAATATCAATTCTTCCGTGTTGATAACACCCGTCATCCATGACCCAAACAGCCAAAACCAATGAATCAAACAGTTTGTCGATTAAATCTGGAATAATCTTTTTCCTGCCAGAGTAAAAATGCTTCCAATACTTGGTTAAAACAGGGTGCCGAACTGTCCTAAACCACCAAGATTTTAAATATCTCTTCCCATTATCTCTATATCTGTAACTCAATTTAGGTTCAGTAAATACCCAATTTCTGAAAACCAGATACTTCCAGAAAACATATTCTTTCTGACGCAAACCGTGTTCAACTTTAAAATTAACATTGATTGCTCTTATGCCACGTCTCAATGTTCCATCTCCAAGTAAGGAACCAATTAACACTGATCTCTGCTTTTGTGTCAATCGCAAGCCTTTCTTAAGAAGAACCCATCGTCTCTGTAAGTTTTTGTTTTCCCAATAACTTCCCACGGTATTGTCCTCTCATTTATTTTAACATTCTCAAGCTGGGTTCTAAAATGATAAGGATTTCACCGTTATGAGCTGAGTTTAACCTCGACAATCGACTCTTGTTTATCGAGGTGCCAAACCGGACCGTCGATATGGACTCTCGGGTCCGATCAGCCTGTTATCCCCGGGGTAACTTTTATCCGTTAAGCCCCGCCGTTCCCACGAACAGGCGGGGGATCACTAAGACCTGCTTTCGCACCAGTTCGACCTGTCGGTCTCACTGTCAAGCCGGCTTTCGCCTTTGCACGTTCGGTCCGATTTCCATCCGGACTAAGCCGACCTTTGTGCGCTCGCGTTACCTTTTAGCAAGCGACTTCCCCAGTCAAACTACCCACCTGACACTTTTCCCGAGCTTGTTTGCAAAGCCCATAGGTAAGAATTGAAGTCTTGAAAAGAGAGGTGTTACATTAATGCTCGCGCGCAGCGCGAGCACGCTGAATTACGCTGAATAAAACGCTGAAGAACGCTGAAAAAAAATCAGCGTCAATCGGCGTCAAAATCAGCGTTTATCCGCGTGCTTGTGCTACGCACAAGCTCCCTCCTACGCTAGACAATTTCAAAACCCAACCCAATGCCAAGCTATAGTAAAGCTCCACGGGGTCTTTTTGTCCAAGAGCATGTAGGCCGCATCTTCACAGCCATTTCAATTTCGCCGGGTGAAAGTTCAAGACAGTTGTTTGGTCGTTTAGCCTTTCGTGCGGGTCGGAACTTACCCGACGAGGGACTTCGCTACCATCGAACAGTTCACTTTGTTACTCGGGACGTTTGACGTCCCTAAGACCGATTGTTTACGGCTCTCCCAATCTCTTGGGAGGTCGGACTATCTCATGTCGCCAATTCGGCGACCTTGGCGTATAGTCTCTGAGGATTCCGAAGAAAATCAAAAATTAAAGATTAAATATCAAAAATACAAAGCAAAATTAAAATATTTTATTTTTAATCTGTATATTTACTTTTTGATATTTTATATTTGATATTTCTTGGTCTTTCCTGCTGATTGTCCGCAGCAGGTGGATTTTTACCCTTTATATCGCCTTTTGTTTCACTGTACTATTACAATAGTACAACATCACGGTATCAAGGGTACCACTGCATGCTATTCTTTTTTCAGGACGGACTTTCCAGCATATAGCCAAGTTTTATAACTACAATACTTTCGTTTATAGTTACTGCTGCCGTTCACCGGGGCTTAAGTTTCTCGCCCTCCGGGCAAATGTCCGAAGGACAAGTCCCCATAACCTTCCGGCACTGGGCAGGCTTCAGCCCCTATACCTTGGGTATTACCCTTTGCAGAGGCCTGTGTTTTAGTTAAACAGTCGCCAAACAATCTTTTGTTGCACCCCCACACCAAAATTTGGTGTGGGGGAGGGCATCTTGCATAGCTTACGCCCAGATTTTTTGCCGAGTTCCTCAAACTTCCTTCTCCCGCTCGCCTTAGACTTCTGGTCCAACCCACCTGTGTCGGTTTGCGGTACGGTAAAAAAGAAATCCTAGACCCGTTAAGTCGCTCCATAAGCCGCAGTACAAATGTACTAAGGCGAATGGTAAGACTATTCGGGTTCGTCGCGAATCTTTTTTCAAGAATTGAAAGCTTACCAAATTGCCCTTCCCTTGCGGGTTGGACTCTTATTTGTTACTCGGTTAAAACGTTCCGATGGATTTTCCTATCGGAACTGCCTTATAACTTAAATCCCGTGTCATTTCGAGACTTGGCTCTTCCATTTCTGTCAATCCCCGACTAAAAATGATTTCTTTCCTGTAGCCGAATATAAACGGCTCCTCCATCGCCTACTCCCCGATTAAATCGGGGACTTGGCTTAGGACCGACTAACCCCCCGCTGACGAACATTGCGGGGGAAACCTCGGGTTTTCGGCGGTCCGAATTCTTATCGGACTTTCGCTACTCATACCGGCATTCTCACTCCCGACAGCTCCATCCTGACCTTGCGGAAGGACTTCACTGCTATCGGGACGCTCCCCTACTGCCTCGCGCAGAGCAGTGCTCTGCACGAAACCTTTGTCTTCGGTATTGGCTTTTAGCCTCGGTAAATTTTCGGCGCACCCACCCAATCCGCCTCGGCTCGACTGAGTCGAGACGGGTCTTCCAGTGAGCTGTTACGCTTTCTTTTAAGGATGGCTGCTTCTAAGCCAACCTCCTGGCTGTCTTAGGGTAAATACTTCCTTTTCCACTTAAGCCAAAGTTTTGAGACCTTAGACGAAAGTCTGGGTTGTTTCCCTCTCGAGCGACCAGCTTAGCCCGGTCGTTCTGACTCCTCAATTTCTCGCCCCCGAATTCGGAGTTTGGTTGATCACGACAGCTTGCGCTGCCGAGACCATCCAGTGCTCTACCTCAGGAGGAGTTAAAATTAAGGCTATACCTATATATATTTCGGGGAGAACCAGCTATCTCCGGGCTCGTTTGGCATATTACCTCTAACCACCGGTCATCCCATGCTATTGCAACAGCAACGGGTTCGGGCCTCCCCTCGCCGATTTAGGCGGGTTCACCCTGCCCATGGTTAGCTCGCCCGGTTTCGGGTCAATTATGTGCTACTTAACGCCCTATTAAGACTCGCTTTCGCTACGGCTTCTCCCATTTAAATGGGATTAACCAAAACGCAACACATAGTTACTCGCCGGTTCATTCTTCAATAGGCACGATATTAGCTCGGAAGTGAGTACTATCTACAATTATTTCAGCGTTAATCCGCGTAGTTATCCGCGTTTATCAGCGATTAGCGCTGATTGACGCTGAACAAAACGCTGAAAATCGCTGAAGATTGTAAACAGAATTCACTCCCGGGCCTCTATCTGTTTGAAAGCAAACGGTTTCAGGTTCTATTTCACTAGGTTTTAAACCCTTCTTTTCACCTTTCCCTCACGGTACTGGTACACTATCGGTCAGCAAGAGTATTTAGCCTTAGCCGATGGTTCGGCCAGATTCTCACAGGGTATTTGCCCCATGGTACTTAGGTGCTCCTAGGGGTGTTTCAGGTTTCGTCTACAAGACTTTCACTTTCTCTGGTGGACAATTCCATGTCCTTCGACTACCCTCGACACTCCCACGTTGGAGTCCTCCAACTCTCATGCGAAGCATGAGATCGCCGATAAACGCAGATCAAGACGCGGATTAACGCAGAAGAAAATTAGGTTTCAGCGTAGTTCAGCGTATGAATCAGCGTAGTTCAGCGAACTCGTGCTCCGCACGAGTTTAGGCTTTTCCGCTTTCGCTCACCGCTACTTGCGGAATCTGCTCGCGCTTCGCGCGAGTATCCGAATTTAGTCCTAATACGCTTTCTTGATTTTGTTTATTCGGATTTATTCGGATGTTGAAACTAACTTTCAAGTCAAGTTCTTCATCCGAATTTATCCGAATAGATTTTAGACCAATGAAAAGCATTCGGATTCATTCGGAAACTTGTGCGAAGCACAAGCTCTATCTTTTCCTCACCCTACTTAGATGTTTCAGTTCGGGTGGTTCCCCAACGCTGCTTCGCAGCGATATCAAATATTAAAAATTAAATAGTAAATATAGATAGTAAAATTTTAAAGAGAAAAATCTTTTTGAATTTTAATATGTATTTTTGATTTTTACTATTTACTATTTAATATCGCAGTGAAACAGCGCTTGACGCAGTTTTCACTGCGCCGGGTTGCCCCATTCGGAAACCGCCGGATCAAAGAATGCTAGGTTTCTCCCCGACGAGTATCGCCACCTGCCGCGTCCTTCCTCGGCTCTTGCCACCAAGGCATCCACCATTTGCTTTAATAAAAATTAGGCCATGAATTAGAATAAATGCGGTTCTCTTCAATTGTTAAGGTGCTAGTGGACCGTGAGGGATTCGAACCCTCTACCTCCCGCCTAAATTGTGTGGACCTAGGGAGAATCGAACTCCCAACCTTTTCGTTGCAAACGAAATGCGCTACCGTTACGCCATAGGCCCTTCTCACAATTTTTGGCGGGCTGCTCTAGCCAGTTGAGCTAACGGCCCAAAATGTTCTGTTTACCCCGTTACCGCCGAAGGCGGATTTACGGGGCCAGTTGAACTACGGGCCCTCGTTTCAGAGAATCAGAAAACTCAGTGCGTCGGAAAGATCAGAGAAATCTGATAATCAGAATTTCTGACAATCTGACCGCCTGATTCTCCGAGTTTTCCGAGTCTTCTGATTACTCCGAAACAAAATGGCTCCTTATCGGAGCCAGCTTAATGTGCTTTGAAAAGCCCAAACTATTTCCCACGCAAAAACTGTCTTAAACGACTTATTAAATTTCTTAGGCTTCTCATGAATTAAACTTAGGACTGACTCCTAACTAAAAAGCATTATAACAAAGGCATTTTGTCTTGTCAAGCCCCGCATACACGCCCTTGCGACGCGAACACGAAGTATTCGGGAGCAGGTAAGTGTTGTACAGGGTTAAGCCCGAAGGAACGAAGCCAACTTTTCTCGAATTCGTTCAAGTATTCTCTGCCAACTAAAATTAATTACTCTCCATTCCTCTTGATGAGAAAATCGATGGGGCATGGAAGGAAGGTGGGGAATATGGGGCGGTCTAGCCGGAAAATTCCGAACTTTTTGTCTTAAGATAATTTCAGCATCCCGATGGGAAGACAGACCTTTTAGAGGATAGTCTTTTGTTTGAACCCAAATTCGCAAACCAGAATAAACTTCTTCTCTGGCGGAGGAAAAAATATTTCTTCTAGGATCCTCATACTCTCTTTCAAACTCTAAAATTGCTTCTTCCACCTCTTTGGGCAAAGGTGCTCCAAAAGACCAAAGAATTACCTCTCGCCTTTCCCCCTGAAGAACGAGCAAGGCTCTTTTTTTTATTTCTCTTATTTGCTGACTAAGGTCTTCTCTTTCTCGCATAAAAAACTGCTCTTTGGGCAGTTTGGGAAACGGTGGACTCTTTACGAAAAAATTCGGACTTTATTTCAAGGGTAGCGCCGCGAGTGCCGCCGCCCACTCGCCGCGCCATCTTGGAGTTTACCCTGAGCGCAGTCGAAGGGCTCGGCCTTCGGCCTCGCTTATGTTTCGCGCGCGCGATTTTTGCTCGGCTCCGCCGAGCAAATTTAAAACGTTCTCCCTAGTTTAAACCAGTTAGTTAGCAAAATATAAATAATAAAGTCAATCCCAAGAGCTAGAAAAGAAATTGTATTTGCCTGTTTTGCTTTATTTGGAAATCTTTTCCTCCACGAGTAATAAAATAAAAACCCGGCAATCAAAGGATTTATTAAATTTGCAATCCAAACTATGATCTTTTCTTTGCTCTTCAGTGTATCGTCATTCATAAATTACTTCTAGATTTGAAAACTGTTCCACATATGATCAAATATAGAGTCAAAATTCTTCAGCTCTGTTTCAGAATATTGCCTCCCTCCCAATCCGGGAGTTAGCATTATTTGGAATGTGTAAAGTGTACGATTATATAATATTTTTACGCGTGAAGCATAAATTCCACTAGATCGTACATCATGTCTAGTAGCCCATAAACCATTTACAACTAGTTCTTTATCGTTTACATCCTCTTTTCTTTTAGCTCTTTCTTCGGTGTCGTAGAAATCATGGTAAAGAGAAATAATATAAGCTTCTTCTAATTTTTCTTGCTTATCACTAAATACTATATCCTTTGGCGGATTTACAACTTTATAGTACCAGTCAGCCGGATATTCGAATGAAAAACCAACTTCCGTATTTTTACACTTGCCCCATGGTTGGGTAACAGCACTGCAAGAAAAAATATCAGTGTTTTTCTTTACCATCGGCAGAGAGTAATAAGCCTTATTGGCCACTCCAACCCCCTTGAGAAAAACTATAAACAAAAATATTAAAATGACCGGCCACCACGCTAGTGTAAAAAATACGGTAAGTAACCACTTTACCAACTTCCTCCACGGTCCATATTTCCACATCAGAAACAAGCCCACTGGCCAAAATAATAATAGAGTCAATATGATAAAGGCGTCGGATTGCCAAACGGGCTTTGTGTCCTGTTTGTTGCTGATAAGTGGATTTATCGAATTTTGGCCAATTTGCTGGCTATTTTGATCACCTATGCTTATTTGATTTTCCATTTTTACCTCCAAGTAAAAGTATATCATATTTTCAAAATTCAAGTACCGAAATCCACTTGTTTTTCTATTCTTAGTTTTGGTATATTGTTATTGGAGTCAACATTTTGGAGATTGCTTTTTTTGATGGCGCAATCGGGCAACGGAAAGCAATTTCTTGTTGACTCCACCGGTTGCGCCTTTAAAGTTTTAAACATTGTTCTTTAGAATTTTTGGGTTTTTCTTTTAAATTTTGAGGCTAATTTATTGACAAATTATCGCACGTGCGATTTTTTGTCAAGAGGCTAATTTGGAGCGGAGCGCCCTTCCCGATTCGCCTTCTTCTTCAAAACTGTGGGTCGGGATGGAGTCGAACCATCTACTTCTTACTTATCAGGTAAGCGTTCTACCGGTGAACTACCGACCCAAAATTTTGGCGGGCTGCTCTAACCAACTGAGCTAATCGCCCAATCTTAAAAATATTTTACTAAAAAACTTGATTTTTGGCAAGTCTTATGCTACTATCGCCGCAATTTAATAACTAGGAATGGGCGATTTCTGCTGTCCATTCTTTTTTGGTTATTAAAGACAAATTCTTTAATTGTTCCTTGACCCGCCTTCGTCTCGCCTGCTGGCGGACTTCGGCGAGGTCTGCGTCACAAATGTTGGCGCATTTGTTCCTTGACAAGTGAATGGCGTACGAAAAATAAAAATGGGAAGGAGAAGGAAATGAGAGCGGTAAGAATTCTCGCGATTTGCATGCTGGTACTGGTACTGGCAGCACCAGCAACTGTGGTGGCTGGAGGACCTCCGCCTCACAGCCAGGGAAATGGTCACGGACAGCCTGGCGGACCAGGAAATCCGGTGGAGACCGGAAGCAGTAATGGTGACCTGCATGGTCGTCCAGGAAATCCTGGCAACAACCATGCGTCTCCTCAGGGGTGTCTGCACGGCGAACCGGATTGTCCACCACCTCCCCCACCTCCTCCACCACCTCCACCACCACCGCCCACGGCCGTCCCACCTCCTCCTGTTCCTCCCCCTTCATGTCCGCCTCTTCAAATAAGGGTGAATAACCCTAATTGGAGAGTCGTCGAATTTTACTGGAAGGAGATTGGTGGACAACCAGCGGGGAGAATGGCAATGGACTCCTTCGAGGAAGTAATTCTGTTCCACCCCGGAAAGGGTGAGACGATTTACCTCTTCGACTGGGGGGATCGGGGGTGGACTCTCCGAGTGAGCATTGCCTCACTCGTCTGTAACCCAGATCAGGTTATCCTTAACTGGGAAAACCTTCACACCAGCCCGCGGCCGCCGTTTGGCGTCCAGGTCCATATCTATCGGGCTATCCCACCACCAAATCATTCAGGTGGTCCAGTCTCTTAAGAACAACGCCATTCACTTGTTAAACCGCGCCCAAGGATTTGGGACAAAATCTCATCTTCTTGGGCGCATTCCATTCTCACCCTATAACCCTATAATATTGACTTTTCTCTTTGTTTATAATAGAATTCTCTCGGGTTTAAAATCGGAAGTGGTAAATTATGTTCCACTTTTTGGTTTTAAAACGCAGCTTGACCCGCCTTCGTCTCGCCTGCTGGCGGACTTCGGCGAGGTCTGCGTCGCAAACGCGGTGCTTTTGCTCCTTGAAAAGAGAAATGGCGTTCTGCTGACAGGTAGCGGCAGAAAAAATAAGTAAGTAGGAGAAAGCAGATGAAATGGCGTTTGCTGGCAGTGTCTATCGTTTTGGCGATAGCAATGGTTCCGACCGTGGCTCTCGCCGACGGACCAGTCAATCCCGGGTTTGAGACCGGGGACCTGATCGGCTGGACCACCGACAGTGGGCGAAATCCCAAAAAGGGAAATCAAACACTGGCTTCTATCAAAAAACCCCGATTTAAATCGGGGTTTTTTGTTTCCTATTTGAAAAACACTTCCAACTTGTATCACTGTCCTATTACAATAGTACAAAAACGCCTAAGCTTACTTTTCGGCGGATTTCGTCGCTTCGCTCCTCAACAACCAAGATGTGACAGGGACGAAAAGACGTTTCCGCCAAAGGCGGATTACGTCTAACGTCCCTAGTCACGTTGAACGTAAGATTTTGCAGAGCAAAATCAACGTTCTTACGTGACAGGAAATTTGGCGATTTTAACGAGTTCGCCTTCTCGGGTGTATTTTAGCTATTAAGCTATTCAGCTACTAAGCTATTAAGAAAAACTCAATAGCTCAATTGCTTAGTTGCTTAATCGCTCCGAATTACTCCTTAGAAAGGAGGTGATCCATCCCCACCTTCCAGTAGGGATACCTTGTTCATGTTCACCCCGTTGAATTGCTCCGTGAGCCGCAGTTCGAATGATACTCCGGCGAACGGTAAAATTATTCGGGGTTCTTCCTTCTGTTTCCAGAGGCATGGACTATCTCTTTATCCTCTCAGAAAATGACTTTTTTCTGGATGATCCGAACCAATTATTCTGGCAAAATCTTCATAAGATTTTGCTCTTATAAAGAATCGCCAGTAATCTGGATCCGCCCTTTTGCTTGGGTTATGAATTCTTCCACAACTGATGCCTAATTCTTCCAAAAAATGTTTAGTTTTTTGTAAATCTCCCAAATTTTTCTGAGCAAAATACAAATAATAATTCACTTTCGGATCTCGAGCAATTCCACCCTCCGCATCAAAATAGCCACGCACATAGTCAATTTTTTCTTGCCGAGAGGAAATTTTAGTATTTTTTAATAAGGATTTAGAAAATTCAACTACATAAAGATTTCTTGATTTTCCTTCCTTGTACATCCAGGCTTTTCGGCCCAAGGATCTAATCCCTTCGGCTAGAAATTCAATATACGATTTGCTCTTTTGAGCAATGCGATAGGTGGTTTTTCGCTCGGTAGCATCATGGAGTGCTCCCAGCAAATATGCTTTCGTCATTTTCTGACAGGAACTGGCGTATAGTCTCTACGGAGTCCCCGATTAAATCGAGGTTCCCTCGCGGTTACCATATCCCTAATTTAATTTTAGCAGATTTAGGCTTCCCCGATATAGCCAGATTTTTTCCCGACGTTACCGTCGGGAGTCGCAACTTTTTTACGACTTGATGCTCATCGCCAAGTTCACTTTAATCTCGATTAAATCGGGACTTCAAGTGCCCCTGACTTTGTTCATCTGACGGGCAGTGTTCATAGATAAATATCTGATTGCTCAAAATATTTTCTATTCTCACGGGGCACGCGGTTTTCCCGCACCCTCGCGAATGACTATCCAAACATCGGTCGGCGCTCATTCATAAATTCCCTGATTTTTTCAAGTTTTTTGATTCCATCATCTTTTAAGTGTTCCCTATTTTTTATAATTTCCGCGGCTTGGCAAAAAAGCTCAAAATCTTTTTGTTTTTTGCCTTGTAGCGGAAACTGTTTGAAAAAAGGAATCACCTTAAAGAAAAGATCTTTTTGCTTTCTAACGACATACTTCACATGGGGTTTCCAACCATAACGCTCGTACTCAAGATCAATAATTTGACCACACCCCAGCCTCTTTTGAATTCTTTCAAGGATTGGTTTGTCGTCCCCCCGAAGCTCAATTTCAAAACAAAGTCCGGCATCCCTTTTAGCCTTCTTTGTTTTATGTCTCGAAAGAATTATGGCAAAACAACCTTCTCCCTCGGTAAAACCAACGATATACCAAGGACTGATGATTTTGTATGCGCCCATTTGGATAGTTTACGTGCCTTCCCCCAGCCATTCGCTTGCCACTCGCCTTTTCAGTATTATTCATACACGGCTCGTGGTGCGCTTCGGCGGGGTACTACGCACTCTGCAGACTTCTACCATTTACGTTGTTAGTTCACACCGACAACTACCCGCCTAAATTTTAGCATTCGCCTTAGTTGATTTCAACTGCGGCTCATGCTGCAATTTTTTGGTGGGTCAATGGCAGATCTCCCTACGTAATTTGGTTTTCCTTTCTTTTCCATCTCGAGCCCAAATATCCCGCCTATTTTGCTTATTTTTAAAGGCAAAATTAGAATAAGTGATTTCCCTATTTGTACGAAAGGTCATCAAATAGGCGGGACCGTCTCGACTGCAAGCTAGAAAATGCTACTTTAACCCTTCTCGCTTCGATGTCACCATCGGAGGATGTTATTTCGCTTCCAAAAATTATTCTTTTTGGTTCCGATTTCAACGGAATGGAAAACCAAACCGGTAGGCGCAATTTTTGTACAAGAGCTGAGAACGTATTCACCGCGGTTTGCTGACCCGCGATTACTACCAAGTCCATCTTCATGTGGGCGAGTTGCAGCCCACAATCTGAACTGAGGACAAATTTCCGAGATTAGCTTACACTTACGTGCTTGCAACTCGCTGTTTTTGTCCATTGTAGTGTGTGTGTTGCCCTGGACATAAGCGCCGTGCTGACTTGACGTCGTCCCCTCCTTCCTCCCCGCCATATTTGCCGCCGTTGATTCCAATCGCGGCGCTGTGCCCGAATAGGGCAGGGCTATTCGCCCTTGCGCCGCCATTATTAACTAAATTCAGGTTGTAACTCAAGAATAAATAGTGTTAACAACCGCGACAAAATAGGCGGGGCGGTTTCGTCTGAAAATTTAACAGACAATAGGGGTTGCGCTCGTTATGGCACTGAAGCCAACACCCCACGGCACGAGCTGACGACAGCCATGCAGCAGCTGTGCCGACCTCCTTGCGGACTTGTCCGATTTTCATCGGACTAGAACGTCGGCATGTCAAACCCAGGTAAGGTCCTTCGTTTCGTCTCGAATTAAACCACACGCTCCCCTGGTTGTGCAGCTCCCCGTCAATTCCTTTAAGTTTTAGCCTTGCGGCCGTACTTCCCAGGCGGCTCGCTTAACGCGTTAGCTTACGACACCTAGCTCGTGCTCCGCACGAGATATCCGAATTTAATCCTAATGTGTTTGTTTGCTTTTCTTATTTGGATTTATTCGGATGTTGAGACTGATCTTCTAGGTCAAGTTCTTCATCCGAATTTATCCGAATAAATTTTAAACCAAAACCAAGCATTCGGATTAATTCGGAAACTTGTGCGAAGCACAAGCCGGGCATCTAGCGAGCATAGTTTACGGCTAGGACTACAGGGGTCTCTAATCCCTTTCGCTCCCCTAGCTTTCGTTCCTCAGCGTCAGGCCCCGTAAAGTCTTTCGCTTACGCTCAAGACTAACGGGGTTCCCTCAATTCTTTTGGCATACAGAATTCCCATAAAGATTGCTCTTTACGGGAGTCCCGTTATTGCCGAAGGCAATTTACGGGATGTTTTTTAGGTGTTTGCCTTCGCCCTTGGTGTTCCTCGCGATATCAACGCATTTCACTGCTTCACCGCGAATTCCAGCACCTCCCAAAAACCTCAAGTCCGATAGTATCCCAACCACTTCCCCGATTGAGTCGGGGTATTTAAGTCGGGACTCATCGGACCGCCTACGAAACGCCTTACGCCCAATAAATCCGGATAACGCTTGCACCCTACGTCTTACCGCAACTGCTGGCCACGTAACATTTTTGCTACGTAACATTTGGACTATATCTTTCCCGATTCTATCGGAATCCGACGTATAGTCTCTGAGGACTTCCCACGTTTATGTAAACTGAACGTCGGGTTGCCTGCTGATTGTCTTTTGACGCGGGTCATAAAAACCACAACACTGTTTGCGGACATCAAAAGAGTTCCCAGCATATAGTCGGATTTAGACTACGCGCCACCAGCCATCGCAAAAATTGTACGTGGCTGGCACGTAGTTAGTGGGTGCTTAATCCTCCCTCGCTATCGTTCGGGATTAAGGAGTTTACAACCCGAAGGCCTTCATCCTCCACGCGGCGTCGCGTCGTCAGGGTTTCCCCCATTGCGAACGATTCCTAGTTGCTGCCACCCGTAGGTGTAGGGGCCGTCTCTCAGTCCCCTTGTGGCTGACCGACCTCTCAGTCCAGCTACCCGTCATCGCCTTGGTAGGCTTTTACCCCACCAACAAGCTGATAGGACGCACCCCCATCTCCGAGCGAGAAGTTACTCTCTTTGATGGATGGAGATCTAAAAGTAAAAGTTGCTAAATAAACTGATAAAATTAAAAACTAAAAAATAAAAATGAAAAATTACAATGTAAAATTTTAAAATTTTTAATTGTCATTTTTATTGCGCTAGCAACAAGCTTGCTTATTTTTTCTATTTTCATTTTTCATTTCTACCCTTAGAACTCCACCCACCGTATGCAGTATTACCCATCCTTTCGAATGGCTATGCTTCACTTGGAGGTAGGTTGGTACGCATTACTCACCCGTCTGCCTCTATCGCTCGTGTCTCGCTCCCGCTCACCACTCGCTCAAAATTAAATATTAAAAATTAAATAGTAAATATACATATCAAAATTTAAATATTTTTAATGTTTACTATGTATTTTTGATTTTTACTATTTAATATTTGCTATTGAGGGAGTAAGTGTCGAACGAAAGTGAGACACGAACGACCGATCGACTTGCATGCCTAAGGCACGCCGCCAGCGTTCATCCTGAGCCAGGATCAAACTCTCAAAAAAATTGAACGAAGTTCAATTTTTGCAGTCCGCCAAAAATTTTGGCACGAGGCGTGTACGAATAGTACTGAAAGGCCGAGTGCGAAAATTTAGGCGGGCAAGAAATCGAACTTTTGTTCGTTTCCTGTCACATCTTGATTGCCGAGCTGAGCTCGGCTTAAACCGCGCTGAGCGCGGTTGTCAAGGATGTGAATAGATTTTCTATTCACTTATTAAGGTGCATTTTTCAAGGTATGTAAAACTGAAAAGCCCCGCCAAGCGGGGCACTTTCTGTGCTTCTGCAACCTTCTGTGCTTCCGTGGTTGCAAGCTTGGCGAAAACTTCTATCTCATACCGAAGATATAATAACAAAAGGGGCACATTTTGTCAAGAGCCTGTTCTTTCCTGTTTTCCGATCCTGGATCGGAATAGGTTTGCGAAACTGGTAAGTTAGCTGCCGGGCTAGGATTCGAACCTAGAATTTCCAGTTCCAAAGACTGGCGTGCAACCATTACACCACCCGGCAATTCAAATTAACCTTTTATTTCTAAAAGCAATTCCTGATCCAGATTTTAGATATTTTTCAAAACCTAAAGCTCTTGTTTTGTTTTTAAAGGCTGAATAATAAACCAATTCTACTGGCTTAAATTTTTTCGTATGTGGCGTATTACCACCTTTGTGATCAATAAGTCTTCTCTTTAAATCGTTTGTATAACCTGTATAAAATGTATCGTTTTCTAATCTTAAAATATAAACGTAATGCATTTGTTCCTCCTTCGCATAAAGCTACGGAGGATATCTTCGTATCCGCTTCGGCTTGCCCTCCGACGCTCTCCGAGCTATTAAGGGCATGCCATCCGAAGCTTCAGCGAAGGATGGTGAGCCCGGGAGGAGTCGAACCTCCAACGCCCAGCTTAAAAGGCTGGCGCTCTGCCATTGAGCTACGGGCCCAAGTTCCAGAGGATCAGAAAACTCAGAATACTCAGCGAGCCAGAGAAATCAGAAAAATCTGATAATCAGATTATCTGATACACTGATACTCCGAGTTTTCCGAGTATTCCGATTCTCCGAATCAGTGAGCCAAGAGAGCCTAGATACGAACTCTCTCTTTGCTTATCTGGAGAAAGTATACCACACTTTTAACCGATTTAATATTGACGTTCCACTTTATGCCTACGCACAATAAAGCCGCAAGTTAAACTAGAAAGGAGAAAGTTCCGAAGATTTAATCTTTAAAGCTTTAGCAATCTTATAGACCGTATAAATCGGCGGGTTACTTTCTCCCCTTTCGATTCTTCCCATGTAAGTCCGATGAACTCCCGCCGAAAAAGCTAATCCCTCCTGAGAAATTTTACCCTTCTTGCGGAGTTGTTTTATTCTCTTGCCGAAACGCTTAAGAAAGTTTTGTTTGGATAAAACCATATCAAACTGATGATATGAAGAAGCACCCTGACAGTCTACAGACGGAGCGTGTGCGATTTAGCTTGACTTTTACATGAGTTTTCGTTAGTATCGAAACGGGGAAAAGATGAAAATTGAGATTATAAAAAATATTTGGCAAAAAGCGTGGTGGACAAAGCTGATTTTAATTGGTTTAGGATTATTCTTTTGGCCTTTTGTTATCGGCGGAGGAGTGTCCTATTTTTTAGCTACCAAGATTAAGAATTTTCTTTTAAGGTGGCTTTTGATTTTGCCAATTCTCGGTTTTTCTATTCTTTTTGGAACAGCCTGGGTTATGGCTATTACTTCTTCTGAGACATATAAGTCAAAACCGAAACCTGTTACTTTAGCCACCCCTTCACCTACTCCCAGTCCATCGCCGTCGCCTTCGCCGACTCCAGCGCCCGTATCGTCTCCCACACCCACACTAACTCCCACAATAGAGCCTACCCCCAAACCAACGGAAAAGCCTACTCCTACCCCCACACCAGACCCTCAAGAAATATTTTCTAAGATTGCCAGAGAAGAAGCGGGAGGAGAGGAGACCATGGTGTCAGCGATTCAACAGGAAGATGGTGAGTGGGTTGTTGTTAATATAGTAAACAAGTGGCCTGAACTATTTGCGGGAACAACTGTTAAATTATGGGCGTTAAATTTTATCTCTGGAGTTTACCACTCAGGCTATCCAATTAAGCAGGCAGGAATAACGGTTAACTCTCCGAAAAGCATAGGGAAGTATTTCAGAGCCTTTCTGGGGAAAAATCAAGCTAATAGCCTTACTGAAGATGATTGGAAATCTTTTAGTGCCAGTCCCTTTTACACCTGGCTTAAAGATGTAGAGACCAGTCGGGATGAGCCCGATAGAGCAAATCGCACTTTTGTTGAGGACAATCTATAAGGATGATATAGGTTATTTTTCAGAAATTTTCTCCTATCAACGAAGAGTCCACGACTGCCGTTTTAGCCTGGTAAGGAACAGAATTTTTTGACAGGGGAGATTTTTTTAAATTTTTGGCTAGCGAAAGAAACAGTCTATAACAGTCAGAAGCTAAGAAGCTTAAATATTACTCGAGTTAAGGCAAGAGTTAGTCACTATTTTGTCACTAGAATTGACACGATTTGTTATAGTTTGTTTCGAAGACTCTCGCATGCGAGAGTTGATTTTCTTCTTGCCTTTTCCTTTTTAACTTCGGCGATAAGCTCAAGAATTTGTTCGTAAGTTGCGGTCTCAATAAATTTATCTAATTCAGTCCTAGAAGGATAACTGATATTGATTTGCGTGGCTTTTATGTCCTTATCAAGACCCAAAGCTTCCCTTTCTTGTTGCAATCCATCCACGAGCAACTTTCTCGCCTCTTTCGTATCAAGTTTCTCGACTGGCAGTTCTTCCAGCTTCTTTAAGCCTTTATACTGGAGATATTTTGCCGCCCGTTGTTGTCTTAACCGTATTTCAGCTTCCGATTCGATTGTTTTTTCTCTAACCTCGGCAATCACCCTTTTTCCGTAGGCAACTTTTTTCTCACGCCATCCCTTAGCGTTCGCGCGTGTTCTTGAGTTGGAGGGGACACCCTTTGACCTGAAGAAGTCACTGACGGTTAGCCAGCCACCCGTTATAAATTCTTGCTGTAATTTAAGCCAATCATACTTCCTAACCATACTTATATTTTAACTGTTTTGGGCAATAAACGGTATAATATCCGATATAAGGGTGAATTATGAAAAACCAGCCAAGGGCACCAGTTAAACAGCACACCATGCCCAATTTTTACCTAAAGCGTTTTAGCGACACCAATTCCATGGTTTGGGTTTACGATAGGGAAAAGAAAGAGTTGAGAAAACAACCTACAAAAGACACGACAATCGAGAGGGATTTTTATACTTTCCATACTAAAGATGGTGACAAAAACCTTAGTATCGAAATTGACCTTTTCGCAAAAAGTATTGAAGAAAGGGCAAACAGGGTTATCGAAAAACTTGAAAAGGGCACTTTGCCTAACTTGCCAGAAGAGAGAAGAGACCTGTGTGAATTTGTTACCACGCAATACTTACGAACTACAGCCTTCAGGCGAGATGTGAGTTATTCCTACGAGCAATTTTCAAAAATTATGTTAAGGATGAGCTTTTTTAACGAGGAACGGGCCCAGAAAACTATTGAAAATTTCGAGCGGAACACTGGCCAAAAATTCGATATAACACCAGAAGAGGCGATGAAATTTATTAAGGAAGACAAATATAAGATAGAAGTGCCGAAGGAATATCATCTGACCTTTATGTTGGAGTCCTTTAAAGAATTTTACGGGATATTCTTTCGTCTTAATTGGGTTTTTGTAAGGTCAGCAAGAAATAATCTTTTCCTCACCTCTGATAACCCTTTTTCGGTCATGAGATTTGGAGCCGTCCCACTTCAGCCTTATCATATCAGTTTGGCCGAATTAACCCTCCCTTTATCTTCTAGAATTTGTCTATATATGCACAAATACGGTGGGGTGACTTTTTGGCAGGACGCAGATGATAAGATAATCAACAATTTTAACCTTAGGACAATATTTTTTTCGGATAGGTTTATCATCTCAAGGAAAAGAAAACAACTTTTGAACCTGGTTAAAAAGAGCAAGATTGACAAGATGCCAAGAAAACCAGGTATAAAAATTGAGTCCCCCTTTTAGTAATCGCCTCCGAGAGGAGTATAATTGTCTAAGCATGGAACTAAGTAATTTGTTAAGCGGTCTGATAGGAGCCGTTATCGGTGGATTGTTATCATATTTTGGTTCGATTAAGGCCGCCGAGAAAAGTATTAAAGCGGTTTATGAACAAGAGTCAGAAAAGCGAAAAGAAGAAGAGGAAAAAGCCAGGGCAAGCACGGTAAAACGATTATTGGCAGAAGTTAACGAAAATCTTGCGTTAACTGAAAATATTATGGTTAATAACGCAAAAATACGGTTTATAACGGAAGCCTGGTCGACCGCCAAGGGAGATATCTATTTTCTGAGTGAGGAACTACAGGAAAATTTGCAAAAATCCTACACCAAAATTCATCGATATAACGTTTTAGTTGATTATGATTTAGGAAAAGTTTCTTATGGTGGAGGATTTTTAGACCAGCCTCTTTTAAAGGCGGCAGAGGAAGTTAAGGAAGCCCTCTTATCTTGCAAGGATAAACTAGAGAGCTGGCGAGGGTAAGACGAAGTTGAAAATATACAAATTTTCTGGTATAATAGCGATGTTAACTTGAATTATCTTTTCTTAAATTGAATTGACTTGAATTGAATTGAATTGAATTTCCTTATTTTGAGGAACGGATTGTCTTCTTTAACAAATTTTCCCTTAAGCTACTGTTTTCCCAATATGATTCTGGGAGTCGTTTTGATAAAAATCGGTTCCTAAATAAAGAAAGTTGGAATTTATTGATTTATTTGAGGTAAAATAGGTTCTGAAGTTGTCCATCAAGTGCCTATTGACAAACGAAATTTTAGGGGTAAAATAAAATCATAAAGGGTTTAAAATCCCACAACGAGGTGGGAAAAGTTTAAGCCACGAGTGAAAAGCTCGCGGCTTTTTTTGTTGGGAAAAAATTATGAACGATATATTTGAGACAAAGGATAAACAATTAACGCCGTATCTTCTGATTCAGCCTGATGTTAAATTTCTTGGTTCCAAACTTCTTGGCACGACCATATATTTTCTTTTTGCCCCCAAAGATAGGTGCGAGAAATTGGTTAACGCCTATCTAAGCAGACAAGCCCCTTTAGTTCAGGCAAAAGATTTACTGGATTCGGTAGAAAGTTATCGAGACATGGTTTTTGAGATGAAGGAAAAAGGAAAAAATCATGGAAGCAGCCAAACTTAAAATTCTTTCGATTGATATTTTCAAAGCTAACAAAGGTGAAGTTATCGCCCGTGCCGATATTCACTTCGACGGTTTTTTGGTCAAAGGTTTCAAAGTTCTCCGAGATGAGAGTGGAGCAAATTATGTAACCCCTCCTAGTTATTTATCCCCCCATGGTTGGAGGCCTATTTTCAAGACAGATTCTCCTGAAGACTGGCAAGCAATCAAAAACGGAATTCTAAAAAGTTATGACGAATATTTGATGAAGGAAGCCATGGAAGAACCAAGCTATGAAAAAGATATGTTTTAAGTTATCAGCCGAATATGTAAGAAGACTATGTTCTCAGTCTAATATGTTTTTCTCCCTTATAAGAAATAAAGCATATATGACACTAAACATGACATATATGACATAAGGATTAAGGAGGTAGTATGGAAAAGAAAAACAAAAACAGGCTAAATTTTACTTTTCGGGTTATCAAAAACGGTAAATTGGTAGAAAGATACGAGACCCACTCGATTCGCCGTTTCTACACTAAAATACGCAGGATTAATTGGCAAAATAGGCCTTTAAAAGTTTACCTGCGGGTGAGTTATGGCGGTGGGTCTTATAACGATGGTGAATATACCAACAAAAAAGATTTTAACCAAGTCTTGTCTGCCTTTTTGGAGGACTACTAACCATGCTTGAATTACTGCCAGTTTACTGCGAACCACAGGCATACGTCTTATTAGAAACAGTTCTTGGTCAAGAAACTAATTCAACTCTGGATAAATTTACCGAGGTCTATACAACTATGTCGGGGATTACTACCATCTCAGGCGTTCAATTAGAACAAGACCTAGAAGACAGGATGAGAATTTTAGCTAATCGTTTAATTGATTTGATTCTTGAGGATAAGGAGAAAGGAGCCTTGAGGTTTATATCGTAAAATAGTAAGATGGAAGGAGGATAAAACCATGAAGGATGAGCGGGAAATTCAATACGCGGTTGCGGATATTCGGGTAAGCTCTCTTAAGCAGGAGATGACGGGTGACTCTCCAGAAGAGCAGCTTGAACAAATAAAAATTCGAGCAGAACAATTAGGAACACTTCTTAACTGCCGAATAGAAATTAGGAAGATATTCGAATTTACTGAGTCAGCTTCAGGCGAGTTGGACACGCAACCTGTCTTAAAAGCTATAGAATACTGTAAAAACCCCGCGAACAAAATCAGGTTCTTCTTCACTAAAAGCATAGATAGATTTACCAGAGGTGGTTCGACCATCTACGGTCTTCTTAAAACACAACTTTCAAAATTAGGAATCCAGCTTGTAGACGTTATGGGAATTATCGGCACCCAAAAAATAAATACCCTGGCACACCTAAACGTCCGATACGACTGGTCAGAGTTTTCCCCTACCTGGATTACTGAACTTCTTGATGCAGAGCGGGCACGTGAGGAGGTCAGAACGATTTTGACAAGACTAATCGGGGCAGAAATTCGATATGTTCGCATGGGATACCATGTTAGGCAGGCACCGATGGGATTTCGCAACCAAAAAATAGAAACCGAGCGTGGGATGAGAGTAATTCTTGAAGGCGATCCTACCGAAGCGCCTTGGTTTATTCGCATGTATGAGCTAAGGATTCAGGGAAATTTGGATGATAAAGAGATTGTAAAGGAAATAAACGACATGGGTTTTAGATCAAGAAAGTTTAAAAGACATGACCCCAACGATAAAAAGAAAATAATAGGTTTTGGCGGTGGCAATAAATTAACAGTGAAACAATTTCAACGATATATTCAGAATCCCATCTACGCTGGAATTAACGATGAGTTTTGGACAGAAGGTAAACCAATTAAGGAACGGTTCGATGGTTTAGTTACAATAGACATGTTTAACAAAGCTAACCGAGGCAAGATTGTTATCGTAGAAAATCCCGATGGAACCGTATCTCTTCTAAGAAACCAAAAATCGCCTTGGGGGCAAAAGAAGTTAAAGGAAAATCCCCTATTTCCTTACCGTCACTATGTTTTATGTCCCATCTGTCGAAAGTCTCTCTTAGCCTCTTTCTCCAGAAGCAAGAACGGAGAACGTCATGGTTATTATCACTGCGGCAACTGTGGGAGGAACCATAAATATATCGGGATTCCAGTTGCAGAGTTTCATAAAACAATTAAATCCTTCGTAGAAGATGTTAAGTTTAGTGAGGAGTATTTTATTCGGTTCAGGCAAATCGTTTTGGAGGAGTGGGAGAAGCGGGAGAAGAATTTATCTGATGATACAATAAACTTTGGTCAAAGAGTCACCCAAATTGAACAAGAAATTCAGAACCTAAAAGAAAAGATTAAAGTCTTAACTTCTGTGGCAGCCATCAAGCTTTTAGAAGATGATATTGACAACTTGGAGCAAGAAAAAGCCCAAGCGACTCTTATCCGTGATCGAAAGGAAAAGCAACAAGTGGATGTCCAGGTAGTCTTAGGATACCTGAAATATTACATCGAACACCCCGAAGAATTATTGTTCTCAAGCTCCGAACCCCTTAGAAACGCAGCTATGTTTGGGTTACTTTTCGAAGAGTTGCCAACTTATGATGATTTAGTTAATCGAACACCTAAATTAGCCCGTCTTTTCGCCCTAAAAAGCGATTTTAAAACCTCAAAATCCTTGTCTGTGACCCCACAGGGATTCGAACCCTGGTTTTAAGGCTGAAAACCTCATGTCCTAAACCACTAGACGATGGGGCCGCGGAACGTCTGACGTTCCCGCGTCAAACGCGGCTCCCTACCACGTCCGACGTGGTGGGGCCAAAACCGTGTTAATTATAGCAAATTTTTGTGCTAAAATGAACATGATGCTTAAACTTGGCGCTAAAGAACTAAGGACGACCGAACCAACCGAAGAAGAACTTAAAAAAATCAAGCGCAATCCAATTTATCTTGTTTTGGATAATGTTTTGGATACCTACAATGTTGGCGCTCTTTTTCGCTTAGCTGATGCGGTGGCGGCAGAAAAAATTTATCTTTGTGGTCAAACCGAAACCCCTCCTAACCCAAAAATTAAAAAGGCTTCGGTTTCCACTTGGAAATGGGTCCCTTGGGAATATTCAAAAAGTGCTCTTTCAGTTGTCAATTCACTGAAGAAAAAAAGTGTTCAAATAATTTGCGTTGAGCAGAAAAAAGAAGCAATTTCCTATAAAGATTTACAGCCAAAATTTCCTGTAGCAGTGGTGGTTGGCAACGAAACATATGGTATCTCGAAAAGCGTCTTAGAAAAAGCCGATGTTATCGTCGAACTACCAATGTTAGGAATAAACCGTTCTTTAAACGTGATGGTTTCGGCAGGAATTATTCTTTATAAAATAGTCGAACACCTCAAAAAATGAGCCCTTTCAAGATTTCTCTCAAAAGGGCTCAAAAACTTCGGGCGAGTCTTACTCTTCCCCACCAGTTTCCTCCTCTCCTTCGCTAACGGATCTTTTAGCCTCGCAAGGCAACTCCTTGTGAACTTGACAAATACTTTCGTTTGTGTAAGACTGCAATTATGCCTGCTAAAAATGCTCTTAAAGTATATATCGAAAATGGCTACTATCATATTTATAACCGGGGAGTGGAAAAACGCCAAATATTTTCTGACGAACAAGATTATGCCGTTTTTCTTTCATATCTTAAAACATATCTCCTCCCCAAAAACGAGAAGCAACTTAGAGAAATACTCTCTAGCCCATCAACAAGTTACAAAGAGAAAGACAAAGCTTTGAAACTTTTGCGATTGAATAACTTCTCGAGGGAAATAATTCTCCTCGCTTATTGTTTAATGCCCAACCATTTTCATTTTCTCTTAAAACAAAAGTCGAAAGATGCAATTGATAGATTTATGAACTCTTTAGGGACAAGATATACCATGTTTTTTAATAAAAAATATAAACGCGTTGGACATCTGTATCAATCGCAATATAAAGCGGTTATGGCTGAATCCGAAGAGCAACTCCTTTATTTAACTAGTTATATTCACCGCAACCCTGAAGAATTAGCCTCAAAAGGCAATGCCTTTCGTGGGTGGACTTCTCAACCGTCTTCGTTGCCAGAATATTTAGGACAAAGACAAGCAAGCTGGGTTCATCCAGAAGAAATACTCTCTTATTTTTCTAAAAAGAATCCCCGATTAGACTATCTAGCATTTGTTAAACAAACAGAAGATTTTTCTTTAATCAAAACTGCCTTAATCGATTACGACCTTTAGCCTCGCAAGGAATCGCCTTGCGAGGCTACTCAAAATTGACCATTCACAATTTCTTTTTCACTTGCTATGATGCTACTCAAAATTGACCATTCACAATTTCTTTTTCACTTGCTATGATTAAGTGATGTTTAAGAATTCCCAACTGGTGACTCTTGTCTCAAAACAGGTTTTAATGGTTGTCTTGTCTTTAGGTCTTTTCTTTGGCGGCATTCTCATTCTCCTTGCTAAAATTCCTGGCTGGAGTTTGTTTTTTGGCTTAATAATTATTCCCTTGGGGGTTGTCTTTACGATTTTGACTCTTGATGAAGTTGCCAGAAGTTTAGTCGTTCCCCCACCCTACAAATCTGTTAAATGTAATGTTTGCGAAAAGCCAACTTATGCTAAAGGAGACGAAAAAGAGGTTATCTGCGGTCACTGTCGAAAGGATATTTCGGAAAAACTTTTAGAAGAAATTTAACCCTTTTTCTTTTTCTCAAAATCATCCTTTGCCCGAGCGTAGCCATTTAAAAATCCATCTTTCTGGGCTCTTCGAGTATTAAAAACACAGAAAGCTCCGGCTAATAAAACAACAATTGCCGTAAGTAAAAAACCACTCCCTTGGATATAGCCTTGCCAATACAAAAATCCGGCAAACGCCAAAAAAATCGCCAAGATAACACCAAAACAGCGGTCTATTTGCCCTGGAGTCAATCTTTTCTTCATTACTTTTATCCTATATCCCAAAAATCGAAAAGTCAAGCCCCGCACCAGAACAAAGTTCGGTGCGGGGCGCCGACCCGACATAAATCGCTCCTTGCGGCGTGTTCGAATAGAACTGAAAAGTCGCAAGGGAAGATTAGGCGGGTCAAGGTCTTCAAACCTTCAAAGGGTCTATATGATGGAGGAATCGAATCTTATCTAGCAAAGAAAGTCGATGGACGCGGCTCATATAAAATCCGTAAGTAATTCTGGCCACTAATCTAAAAAGCCAGCGGAATGGCAACCTGAGCAATGGTTTGACGAGGGGAATAAATTTGGGATGGGCCACCAAAAAAGGGAAAAAAGCCTGAAGGTTTTCAATTTCTTGGGATTCTTTCCCCTTAATTGGGGAAGCCAGATAAATACTTTCGAAGACATCATCGATCCCAAAATTTTTCGCTAAAAAGCCTTTTCTGGCCGCGTAGCGGGTAATTTCGTAATCTGGATACGGTTGAAGAAGGGAAGCCGTGGCTGATAAGGGTTTAAGGGCAGCATTGATTTTAATCGTCTTAATGGCATCTTGAAGTGTCTCGCCAGGCAAGGATAAAATATTGTAGGTCTTAAGAACTAAATTGTATTTTTTTGCCAATCTTCCTCCTTCAAAAATCTGTTTATCGGTGATAAATTTCTTAAGGACTTTAAACCTCATTTCTTGGCTTCCTGATTCAATTCCCATGGCAATTCCGTAACAACCAGCCTTTTTAAGCATCTTGGCTAATTCTTCATCCAACGAGTTGGCAGTGACATTCACCATAAAAGGCACCCCAATCTTCTTTCGGTAAAGAGGCAAAAATTCTTTTAACCAATTTTTATCAACAGTAAAAACATCGTCAGTAAAAGAAATTGTCTTAAAGCCATATTTTTCCCAAACTTCTTTTATCTCCTGAATAACCCTTAAAGGAGAATGTCGGCGAAGATATTTACCCTTACCCTGATACATCTGGCGCAAAAGATGGTTAGAGCAAAAAGTGCAATTATAAGGACATCCCCTGCCGGTTAAAAATTGTTTGACCGAGGCATTTTTTAAAAAATTATATTGATAATAAATTCCTCTTAAGGGAACAGGCAAACTATCCAAATCCTCAATCAGGGGACGCAAGGGATTTTTATGAATCCTTTTTCCTTTCTTCAACCAAAGATTCTTGATTTTAGTTAAGGATTTTTTTTGTTCTAAAGCTTTCAATAAGTCCAAAACTGCTCCTTCGGCTTCTCCCCTAATAATGCCATCAACTCCTTTTTCTTTAACGATGTCAGGATAATAAGTGGGATGGGAACCACCAAGAAGAATAAAAATACGAGGATGTTTTTTCTTTAAAACCCGCGCCTGCCGAAGGACCCACTGATGTTCACCGGTAAAAACAGGAAAAGCCACTACCTGGGGCTGAAACTCCCAAACCTTTTTTAAAATATCCTCTTCTCCCGCTAAAACTAGATCCACTTGCCAGCCGGTTTTTTTGATGACCGCCCCAAGACTCATCACTCCAGCTAAAGGAAAAGCGCTTTTCTGAATAAAAAGGAACTTCATTTTTTTAAAAAACGGAAATCCTCCTTTTAGCCAATTCTTTTTTAATCCGGTTGCCAATCATAACATCAAAAGGTAAACCCCAAAACTTCCGTTTTAGGCGCCAATGAGCGATGGGTCGATAAAGCTCGGCAATCAGTCTGACCAAAAGTGAAGAAGCCACATCGCGGGCTTTTTCGTCAACAAAAAAGGAGGCGAACTGAACCGCTTCTACCATTGCTTTTTTCTCCCCTTTTAACCAAGGGACATTAATTTGGTCAACCGAAAAAGTCCGCCAACCAAGAAGATCTTTGGGGGGCACAAAACCCTCTTTTTTCGCTTCCTCAAAAAGAGATGTCCCCGGATAGGGAGTAAAACAGCCAATCCCGGAAACTTTCGCCCTGGGGTTTTCTTTAAGTAAGCGAAGAACGAGGTTAATTGTTTTGTGAACATCTGTTTTCGTTTCTTGAGGGAAGCCAATCATAAAATAAAACCAGGGCATAATTTTGTAGGGCTTAAGCTTGCGATTAACCCTTAAAATATCTTGAGGAGTAATGCCTTTTTCCACCATTTTTAAAATCCGCAATGATCCTGACTCAGCCCCAATATTTAATTGTTCACAACCCGATTTCTCCAACAAAGACAAAAAACTATCATCCATCCTTAGCACCGAATTGGCAGTTACACCCTGAATTGTCCAGTGAAGATTTAATTCTATCAACCCCTCAATGATCTCTCTGGCTCTTTTAAGATCAATAAAAAATTCATCATCAATAAACCAAATCCCCTTAATTTTGTATTTCTCAACAATTTTCCTTATCCTTGCCAAAACTATTTCCGCTTTTAAAGCCCGCCAGCGACCGCGATTAAAAAAGGGATTGTAACAAAAACGACACCGATAAGGACAACCCCGAGAAGTTTCCATATCCAAAGCCGTCACTTTTCCCCTTCTTGGCAAGTATTGATAAACATCAACTAACTCATAGGGAATATCCGGCATTTTATTTAAATCAACTAGGGGTGCCTGCCGGGTGTAAATCACCTTGTTTCCTTTTTTGAAATAAAGACCAGGAATTGCTTTTAAAGATTTCTTTTTTTTCAAACCCCGAGCCAGCTTTAAAAACGTCTCTTCCCCATCGCCCTCAACAATGATATCCACTGTTTCATCTTGAAGAGTTTGCTCAGGCAAAACAGAGGGATGGGGTCCGCCCCAAACTACCGGGATTTCTGGATTTATCTTTTTTGCCTCCTCCCCAACCATCCTGGCAAATTCAACCTGCGGCCCAAGCATCGCCGTTGTCCCCACCAACAAAGGCTTCTTTTTCAATTCTTTTTTCAGGGTTTCTCTCCAGGCAAAATCCAGCCTTTGGTCAATAATCTTAACCTTAAATTCCTTGGATACCAACTTAGCTGCCGAAAGAAGGGAGAGGGGCAAACCAGGAGCCGTCTTAATATTATCTAAAAGACCCACCACTGGTTGAACTAAAACGATATCCGCCATTAAGTTTCCTTTCGTATACCCAGATAAGAAAGACTAGCTTGAACCATTTTGGGGAGGTTAAGCCACGTCTCTTTTCTGGTTAAAAATCGTTTAATCACTGCAGGACGTAAGTAGAATTGGCGATAAGCCTTTCGCCACATCCTCTCCACCAGCTCCTTTTTTACCTCACCCATCTCAAAATAACACCTGCCTTGGGTATAACCATAAAGATCCCAATCAGTAATCAGCAGTTTTCCTTCTTTTTTTACCTGGTCATAAAGGGGGCTACCAGGTAAGGGGGTGGCAATAGTAAAATGAGCAATATCTGGGTCAAGCTTAATGGCGTAATCAATCGTTTCCTCCATCGTCCTTTTGTTTTCGCCAGCGTTACCGATCATAAAATAACCAATAGATTCTATCCCCAGGTTTCTACAGAAAGAAATGACTTCGGGGACCTTGGCTAAATTCAAATTTTTGCCGATTTTGTCAACCATTTCTTGGCTGCCTGATTCAATCCCAAAGCCTGTTCGATAAAAACCAGTTTTTTTCATTTTCACTAAAAGGCCTTTGGTGATTCTATCCGCCCTTAATCCCTGGGCGGTGGTCCAGGAAGTTTTAATTTTTTCTTTTGCCCAAACCAGCACAAATTGCCTCGACTCTTTTTGGGTCTAGATTAAAAGTATCGTCTTCCACTCCGATTTCTTCGACCCCAAATTCCTTAACCAAATATTCCCAAAGATTTAAAATATATTCCGGGCTGTGGGCTCGCCAGCGATCGCCAAAAACACCCTTGTAGCAGTAATTACAATGATAAGGACAACCGCGGGAAGAAATCAAGGTCAAAGTTTTTTTCTGTTTAGTTAAAACAGGTTGAGGGGGACTATAGCGACTAATATCGCCTAAAAGATGATGGGCAGGGAAAGGAAGACTATCCAGGTTTTGAATTAGGGGGCGATTAGGATTATGGACAACTTTCCCATTTTTAATATAAGAAATTCCCGCAATTTTTTGGTATTTTGGCCATTTGGCACAAAGTTCTTTCATTGTCTCCTCACCCTCGTGACGAACAACAATATCAACTATTCCCTTTTTTAAAGATTCTTCAGGTAAAGCCGAAGGGTGGGGTCCGCCCAAAATTACGGGCAACTTTCTTCTCTTACAAATCTTAGTCAGTCGCCAGGCTTCTTTGATTAAAGGAGTGGTTGCGGTAATCCCAACTAAATCAAATCTCTTTCTGAGAAACCTTTCTAAGTTATTAGGCTCAACATTCAAATCCAAAACAAAAACCTGATGTCCTTCTTTCTCCAAAACGGCGGCAATTGACAAAAGTCCCAAAGGCGGAAGACGGGGCTGTTTATATTTTTTCAGTTGGGGGTGAAGCAATAAAACTTTCATCTTACTTTTTTCTGCCTAAAACATAAACTATATGAGAATTTTCTTCTCCTTCCCAAAAAGACTCCAAGAAACTCAAGCCATAAAAAATTATTTTCGCCAAGAAAAGGGGTAATTTCAAGCCTTTTCTTTTGCCAGGAGAAGATCGCCACGGTGGTGAATCAACAAAGCCACTGGTTAAAATTAGATATTTTTGCTGGCGGACTTTTTCTTGCAGTTCTTCTAGGGCTAACCCCCTACCAGAATGCTTTTTATTTGGACAAAGAAACAAAATTCCTGACCCAAATTTTTCCTTTAATCTCTTTTTCTTTCTTTCTACGGAAATCTGCTCATAAACCTCTCCTAAACCATAAATTTTGGGTTTGTATTTTTGCCAAAGCGGGAGTTTTTTATAGATAGCCATTTTCTTTATACCACTCAATTGTTTTTTTAATTTCTTCGGCAAACTTTGCCTTCGGCTGCCAAATTCGTTTTTGTTCCTTGGGAACAGCAAAATACCAACCAAAAGTAACAAAATCAACCTGGGCTCGGGTAACCAAAGGTCGAATCCCAGTGATTGAGGAAATCGCCTCCAAAGGAAAAGCGACTGTTTTTACCAATGGCGCCGGTAAAAAAACCTGCCAACAGGGCTTGCCCAACTCCTTGCCTATTATTTTGACTAAGTTTTTATAAGTAATCTCTTCACCAATTCCCCAAATTGTTTTATTTTTTACCTTCGAAGTAAGACATTGCAAAAAAAGATCAATTAAATCATCAATAAAAATAATCGCTAATTTTGTCTTCCCTCCGCCAATCAAAGGGAAAAATCCCTTCTTAACTAGCTGACAAATCCGCAAAATTGCCTGCTTATCACCTGGTCCATAAACTACGCCAGGCCTGACAATAACGTATTCCAAATTGCTTTTTTTAACTTCTTTTTCTGCCTCAAGTTTTGATTTGCCATAAAAAGTCGAGGGATCAACAGCTTGAACCGAACTGCAGAAGATAAATTTTTCAATTTTATTTTGAACGGCTGCTTTAAGCAAATTCTTGGTAAAATCAACATTCACCTTTTTATATTCCTCCCAAGGAATGCCCCAGGCTTGGCCTGGAATAGCCGCTAAATGATAAACAATTTCAATTCCCTCAAGCTCTTTTTTCAAAAACTCTTTATTTCCTAAATCGCCAATCACAACCCTAACCCCCAACTTTTTCACTGGCTCTGCTTTTTGGGGATTTCTGGCAATAACCTTCACCAGGTGCCCTTTTTTGACTAAAGCATCAACTAGATGCTTACCAATAAAGCCTGTCCCGCCGGTAATTAAGACATTCATTAAAAAAAATTAAAGATAACTTTAGTCATTGAGGTTGGGCTCATTAAAACATTAGTATAGGAAGCATTAGCCAATGGGCAGTAACACTCTCTATTTTTGATTGATTTTCTTATTTTATCAGCTTTTTTTGAAAACCAAATCTTTGAAAAATCAAAATTTTCTTTTTTTAAATTGCCTAAAACATCGGCGCGAACACAACACTGCCAAACATCGCCATTGGAGGCTATCTGGCAAGAAAGTATCCCAGCATAGCAAGGAATAACTTGGGCTTTTTTTTCCATGATTTTTTTAACTAAATCATAATAAGTAAATCTAAAGGCTTGAGTTAATTTGAAAAAGCCCTTTAATTTTTGCCTTCTCATCTTCTGCTCTAAATAATCTACTGCCCTTTGATAATTTTCAAGACTAGGAGTAATATCTTTACCCATTGTCTCAAGTTCAACCCTTTGTTCAGCGATTTCTGTCACATATGAATCAGGCTTAAGTTGGTCCAAAACAAAATCGCAGATTTCAGAAAAGTCTTTAACATTCTCTCTTGAAATAACGGTATGAATTCCTAAGACAAAATTTCTTGATTTTATCCTTTTCAGTTTTTTATAAGTTGCCATTGCTTTATCAAAATTACCTTTAACCCCCCTTATTTGATCATGTTTTTCCCCGATTCCATCTAGAGAAAGGTTGATAATTAAACGCGTCTTGGGGCAACCTTTTAAAATTGCCTGAACATCTTTTTGGATTTTAGCAGTTGAAATTCCATTGGTGGGGATAGTAATTATTTTTGGCTGACAAATTTGGCAAAGATTTTTAACAATTTCAATTAAATCTTTTCTTAAAAATGGCTCCCCTCCAGAAAGAGTTACCCAGTAAGGCGATTTACCCAAAGCCAAAAAGATTTTCTGCCATTCTGCCTGGGTTAATTCCCCCTCTTCACTCTTTTGCCAAATATTGCAGGTTAGACAGCGAGAATTGCATTTAAAAGTCAGACTGAATGTATAGTTGGCCGGCAAAACCTTGGGCCAGCCAAAAGAATAAAAAAACCAGAAAAATGGAATTTTAAAAAGTATTCGCCTCATTTCAATCTTTTAGTTGAGTAAGCGACTTCCCAAATTGTGTGCTTATCTTTTTTAAAATAGAAATCATAAGTCCCCAAGAGCCGGGCGACAATCTCCAAAAAAGCCACTAATGGTGACCAAAAAATAAATCTTGGCTCAAACCTAAAACTTTTAAGCCAAGCCAAAAACAGCCGCCTTTTGCTCAAGGTAGAAACGCTATAGCCTTGGACTTTAATTAAAGCTAGATGTCCGGTATGAATTCTCCGGCGTTGTTTTAGAAATTCCCTTAAATTCTCTGTTCCTTTGTTAAAAACAATCGCCGAAGGAACATAAAGAAGTTTATACCCTTGACCCACAATTAGGGGTTCAACCGTGGCTTCATCGACTACCGAAGCATAAGGGATTCTCTCAAAAACTTTCCGATAAGCCACCATCTCCCCCATTTTAGGTGAGCTTAAAGAAACTTGATGATGCAGTTCCCATAAAAGATGGGCCGCAAAACCGAAAAAGGTATTATCCGGATCAACCGGAATGGGGTGAGCCCCGGTCATCCCTATCTGGGGATCTAAAAAAGGGGTCACTAATTTCTCGACGACATCCTCTTGAGGGAGCGTATCCGCCCCGACCAAAACGACAATTTTGCTCCGAGCGTGCTTTAAAAATAGATTAACGGCCGACGACTTTCCTTCCCGTTTTTTTTGAATCAAGAGTTTAATCCGTTTGTCGGTTTTGGCGATTCTTTTAGTGATCGGAATTGTCCTGTCAGTGCAGCCTGAGGCAATGATATAGATTTCTTTTATTTTCACTTTCTTCAGTTTTTGGGAAAGAAGAGCCTCTAAGGCCCGGGCAATATTTTTTTCCTCATTGTAAGCCATGACCCCGAGGCTGCAGCTGATCATTCCTCCTCCTTCCCCCACCAAGTATTTAGCCTTCTTCCAACCTTACTGCTCAAGATTAAGATAAACCTTGAAAGACTTTTTTCAAAAATAAAACCGAGGAAAACAAAGATGATGGTCTCCATGCTGATAATAAATAATAACCATCCCAAAGGGGCTCCTTTATAGGTGAGACTGGCTTTAATCTTTCCCTTTGTCTCTTCGGGAATTTTAAAATACATAAAATAGGGACCAGCCCGATAAACTTTAAGTTTTTTGTTTTGGGGCTCCAAAAGATTGCCTTGCCAGCCGGGATAGGCCTGCTCTTTAAAGACTATCCCGGAAAAATTTTCTCCAGAAACCTCAATTTTCTCCGGAGAGATTCGCCAAACCCGAGCAGTTTTAATATCTTCCTCCCTTCCTAAACTAACCATCTCTCCTAAAATATTTTTGAATAATTCTCCCTCTTCTAGATTAAGATAATATAAAAAATGGTAAGGAAGATTAATCCCGCTCCAGATAACCTTCCCTTCCCCTAATTTGCCCTCAACTAAAATTGGCTTTCCTCCTTGAGATAAAATCGTTTTCGCCCAGGGGCGAACACTATTTGAGGCATAAGAAAGTTTCCAAGGAGAGCCTTCATACAAAAGTTGAGAAAATTTTCCAAATTCTATCCCCTCAACAATTGGGCTCTCGGTCACGGTCAAATCCCAACTTTCTCCTAGGGCTCCTCTTAAGGTTCTCTCTATCGGAAAAACGTCAGGAAGAATGTCTTGACCCCGAGAAGAAAGAGCGCTTGAATCAGATTCCATAACCTCCTCCCCGGTTTCAATCAGAAGCCTTCCCCCCGCTCGGACATACTCCTCAAGCTTTTCCCAAACCCTATTAGGTCGGGAACGGAAATCTTTTTCGTTACGGTATTTGTAGCTGTAAAGAAAAATAACATCAAAATCTGCCAAGTCCCAGGAAGAAAGATCCTCGAGATATTCCGGCCCATGAAGAGGAATAAGATAGCGCGAGTTTAAGTTTTCTGTGGCCAACACCTTTAAGAAGGTATCGTAGGCGACCGTGTCGCCCACCATAAGAATCGTTGGTGAGTTGGTTGGGCGAATAATGGGCGAGGTGATCTCATCAAAAAATTTATAGGGCTTGAGGGGTTCACTGGCTTCAATATTAACTTCTGTTTTGGTTTCCACCACTCCTGGATCTTGCTCAAGATACTCAGCCAAGGCCAAACCTCCTCCCTCAAAATAGCGAATAGCATACCAGTCAATAAGAAAAAGAGCATGCTTTTTGGCAATCGCCTCAGGGACGCCAAAATGCCAAACATACTCGCCCAAAAGCGTATTATCAACCCAATAAAGCCAGTCAGTCGCTTTGACCCCAAAAATTCCATAATAACCCTTAACCAAGGGTAGGGGAAAAACTGAATTCCACCAAGTTTCTACTCCGGGACTGATTTCATAATAGCGGTAATCAATTAATTGAGTGTTCAACCATGAAGGAACAATGGCTTTTTCGATTGCTTGTCTGTCTTCGTTAATAACTGCTAATTGAACATTAGAAGGATAACCCATATGTTCAGCGGTAATCTTATCTAGTCTTTCTTTGAAGCTAGGAAGATAAAATGAAGCAAAAATAGGCACAAAAAGCAAGAGGCTTAAAAAAGAAAGCAAATTTTTTTTCGCCCACCATTTTCCCTCCCGACTTGGAAAAAGAGCCTGCCAAAAAAGAGCAATTGCCCCCGCGAGAGCCAAAGAGAAAATCCACCAAATTCTTCCCGGTCCCAAAGCTTGAGATAAAGGATGATGGCCAATAAGATAAAGGACGCAAGAACCTAAAACATAAAGGATAAGGATCAAAAAGGCAGTCGCCTCAGGCACTCTTCTAATCTTTCCTCTGAAGAAAACTAAGAAGCTAAAAAGAAAAAACAAAAAAAGTAAAAAAGGATTGCTGAAGCTGTAAATTCCGGTTAAAGCATCTTCATGGATTTTAGTCGTCAGACCGAATTGGGCAAAGCCAGGATGGGTCAAAATCTGCTCGATAATTGGATAGAGAGTGACTCCGCCAATCAGAAAACCGATTAAGGTAAAAACAATGGTGCCTAAGATTTTCTTAAGGCTCAAAAGGGGAGTTTCTTTATCTTGCCAAAACAAAAAGAATAAGACGGCCGGGCCGAGAATGATAAGAAAAAGTGAGCCTGGGTGGCCAAGGATCGCCAAGCCGATGATCAGTCCTGACAAAAGGAGAAATTTGTTATTTTTACTTTTAAAATATTTGACGAACCAGAGTAAGGTTAAGGGAAGAAACATTCGGGTGGCCGAAAAAGTGGCTGTTCCCCCATCCCAAAGCCCATGATAGAAATTAACTGAGGAGGAAAGAGCGAGGGTGAGCGCCAGGGAGACAAAGCGACTTCGGCAAAGCTCGTAAAGCAAAAGATAAGAAAAAGCCAATTGTCCAAACATCGTCAAGATCAGATAAGCGCGAGAGGCATTAACAACACTCAGAAAAAAAGTCAGGGGTAGGGTCAAATACATATGAAGCCAAGCCATATCGAAAACTAAAGGAAAACCAGAGTACCAAATGTATTTCCAAGAAGCAGGGGGAAGCTGGAAATGGTTTTTAATATAAGCGACATAGGTTGGGAATTGTAAAAAATCAGCCCCAATGGTCGGTACCGCCTGATAATAAGATTTGGCAATTGGAAACCAAAATAAAAGAATCACTCCTAAAGCCAATAAATGTCCCAATATGGACAAAATCCTTTTCATTTTTAGACCATTTTAGCAAAAACTTCTGATTAATTCTCGAACAAGAAACGGGTAGGTTTTGAGACTGAAAAAAATGTTATCTGTCCAGTTACAGCCATGGGTACAAAAACAAGCGTTTTGGGCAATTTCTTGGCGTTGCTTTTGAGCCTCTTTTCCTTGCCAGAGTGACCAAAAGTTAAAGTTAACTTTTCTCAAATTGCCGATTGGCTGGCGCAGTTCGCAAAAAGACAAATCTCCGTTGGCAAAGACAACGACATGGGCATTGCCGGCTAAACAAGGTAAGGACATTTTCTTTTCTTTTAGGGTTTTAAGATAAAGATGAAAAAGGAAACGATGAGAGGAATTAGCCACTTTTGAGCCAAACCAACCAAGATTTTTCCCATAACCATAATTTTGCCAAATCTCAAAAAAGGTTGATTGTTGCTTTTTCAACTCCTCAAGCGGAGGCAAAGTAAAACTTTTATCCGCTGGTTCTCCCCTCACTAAGATTAAGGTTTGAAAATCAATCTCTTTCATTTCCCTTTTGACAAAATCAGCCAGACCCTCAAGCTCATGAAAGTTTAGTTTAGAGACAACGGTGGCTACTTTTAAAGAAAGGCGGGGATTTTCTTTCTTCACTTGAGCCAGCCGACGGTAGGTTTGCAAAACCTTCTCAAAATTTCCCTTCACTCCTCTTATTTCATCGTGAGTCTTTTCCAGTCCATCTAAAGAAAGATTAAGAGAAATTGATAGATCTGTTTCCCGCAAAATTTTCCGGGTTTCTTTTTCGATTCTTTCCGGCATTAGACCATTGGTGGGAAGATTAACATAAACACCCGGGCTTTCTTTTTCAAAAATAGCCAGAATTTGGGTTAAATCATCTCGTAAAAAGGGTTCGCCACCGGAGATATCGAGAAAAATAAGACCAGGTAAGATTTTGGCAATTTTTTCAATTTCCTCAAGAGTCAAATCCTTATTTTTGTTCAATCTCTTCCAGACAAAACACATTCCACAGCGGGCATTACAACGACTGGTGACATGGAAGATAAGATGTTTCGGTTGTTGCCAGCCAAAAAGAGAGCTGACAAGCGCTGTTTTTAAGACTTTACTAATCATTTTTCTTCAATGATTTCTGCCAAGAACCAACCAAGACACCTAAAGCATAGCTTGTCTTGCCGAAAAAAATTAAAGGCAAACAGAGAATAAATCTTAGGGGTTGATAGCGCCACCAACGGATAAGCAAATAGAGAGTATACCCGCAAACAAGGGGCAAAAATAAAATTAAAGCCTTAAAAAAACCGCCAGAAAGGAGCCAATGAAAACTCAAAGCTTGATGTTGTCCGCGGACAAATGAGGCGTGATAACCCCAATTGAAGTTATGTTTTAAGAAACCCTGAAAAGTTGGGGCTTGATGCCAGACAGCCAAGGCAGGCTCAAATAAAATTTTAACTCCTCTTTGACGGCCGCGAAAACAAAAATCAACATCTTCGCCAGTTAATTTTTTCTCCCAAAAACCACCAAGTTCTTCAAACACCTCCTTTTTAACACTTATGTTTAAGCTAGGAAGATATTCCTTAACCTCCTGTTTGGGCAAATCTTCATGGGCATTAAACCAAGAAGAGAGAAAATCAGCCCAAGCCAGATAAGTTCCTTCCTTGGGTTTTTTGACTCCCCCACCAATAATCCCAAAATCTTTATATTTTTCCTGACTTTTGAAGTGATTTTTTACCCAGTCTTTGGGAATCAGACAATCGCTATCCGTAAAAACCAAAATCTCACCTTGGGCTTTTTTCGCCCCCAAATTCCGTGCCGCTCCCGCTCCCTGATGTTTCTGTTGCAGAAAAATTAAATTTTTAATTTCCAGTTTCAATTTTAAATTATCTTTGGAGCCATCATCAACGACAATTACCTCATAATCCTTTTGAGGATAATCTTGAGAAACAAGCGAGGCAAGCAAGTCTTTAATGGTTTTTTGGGCATTGTAAGCGGGAATAATCACGCTTGCTTTCATTTGGTCCACCTCCAAAAATTCCAGGCAGTTTTAAAAAACCAAATCGCCACCTTTGGCGTTTTGAATTGAGCTAAGGTTTTTAAAATTATTTTCGGTCGAAAATAAAATTTCCGGAAAGCCAAGCGCCGCAATTCCATCACCTTGCTGGCAGAAAGTCCTGGTAAATTTAAAACCGAGAAATTTTGTTCAAAGCGCGACCAGTCCCTGGTTGTCAACCAATTGTTTTTCAAGGCTAAACCGTAAAGTTCAGAACCGGGAAAAGGGACGGTGCAATAAAACTGAGCAAAATCAAAAGGAAGCTGGCAGGCAAGGTTAATAGTTTTTATGATTGAGGCTTGAGTCTCTCCAGGAAACCCGAGCATAAAATGACCGGTGACCTCAAGACCTGCTTCTTTGGCAAGTCTGACGGCTTTTTTAATTTGGGAAACCGTGACCCCTTTTCTCATAGCCGCCAAAATCTCCTTGTTGGCTGACTCAATTCCAAAACCAATCATAAAACAACCTGCTTTTTTCAATTCTTTCAATAACTGCCGATCGACATGATCAACTCGACTGTTAACGACAAACCGGATTTTCAGTTTTTTCTTAATAATTTCTTGACAAACTTGAAGGGCAAATTCGCGGTTTAAAGTAAAAGATTCCGTCCAAAACAAAAACTCATTCACCTTGAATTTTTTAAGATTCCCCTCTATTTCTCCAATTACTTTCCCGGGTGAAGGTAAACGCAATTTTTGACCATAAAAGGTTTTATCCGCACAAAAAAGACAATTATAGGGACAACCCCGTCCCAAACCGACGAGCAAAAATGGTTTTCCCGAGAAAGGCATCCGGTAATTGTCAACATTAACATATTCCCAGGCAGGAAAGGGCAGGCTATCTAAATCGGCAATCGCTGGCCGGTCAGGATTGTGAATAATTTTTGAATCTTGCCTCCAAGAAAGACCTTTAATCCTTGAAAGATGTTTCTCTTTTCCAAGATTTTTTGCCAGTTCCAAAGTAGTCATCTCCGGCTCGCCCCGAATAATAAAATCAAGCGGTGGTTCAAGTTTAAAACAATCCTCGGTCAAAGCCGTCACATGGATCCCAAAAGCGCAGACTTTAATTTTAGGGTCAATTTTCTTGGCAAAAGAAGCCACGGAAAGATCGCTTTCAATCGATCCTGAAGCAGTGTTAACGACGATTAAGTCTGGCTGGAAATTGGCAATTATCTTTTTTAATCCCGGAAAATCAATTTTTTCAACAATGGTATCAACCACTTTCACCTTAAAACCCTCTTTCTCCAGAATTGCTGCCATAGTAACCAAAGTAATCGGGGCCCAAACAGCGGTCCAAGCCCCTTCCCGCTGCATACATCTGCCTTCCCGAACCATTCTCACCCCCCGAGCCGCCGGTGGATTTAAAAGTAAAACTTTCATCTCAATCAAAAAACAAATACTTTAACCAGGTATAAACATAGCGCCACCAAACTTTACGCAAAATTATTGATGATTCACCATTTTGGCGGCGATATTCATGAGTTGGGACCTCCGCCATCCGAAAACCAGACTTTAAGGTTTTAATAATCATCTCCTGCTCAATGGTGGTAATATCTTCCTTAAGATTAAGCTTTTGCGCCACTTTTCTTCTAATCGCCCGAAAGCCATTTTGACCATCGGTCAGTTGAGTGCCAAACCGCCAGTTAATCCCCAAGATGATAAGATGACTACCGGTTTCTCTTAAAAATTTATTCCAGGTTCCATGAAGCTCATCACTCCCTCCAAGCATCCGTGAACCAGTGACATGATCTGCCTTTCCTTCAAGTATTGGTCTTGCTAGTTTAGGAATATCTTTCGGGTCATGGGACCCATCGGCATCGATAAAAACCAAAATTTCTTTTTGGGCTTTTTTAATGCCTAGCCGCACTGCTTCGCCCTTACCCAAACCATGGTCCAAAAAGACTTTCACTCCCATTTTTCTAGCTATTTGTCGAGTTTTATCTTTTGAATGGCCATCAATCACCAAAAGTTCATCAGCATAGGGTTTTGCTCCCAAAATTACCTTGCCAATTGATTTTTCTTCATTCTTAGCCAAAATAATGACACTAATGTTCTTCTTATTCTTCATCTTCTTTATGCCACCATTTGCTTAAGCGCCCCACCAACCCTTCTCGTGATTCAGTCAGGATTTTTTTCAAGTTTTCTGGGCCAAATTTCCAAGAGTAAATCGCCAGAGTTACTAAAGCCAAAAGAGAGATTAAGGAAACAGCCGTACTGGCTTTCTCCATCAAAGACCGGCGGTAAAAAATCGTTACCTTTCCCGAAGATTCACTTTTACCAAAAGGGATATACATAAAATCAGTCCCCGCCGGATAAATTTTAAGCTTGGTCTGGCGACTATCCTTCTCCAGGATTGCTCGCCAGTTAAAAAAGTAATTTTCTTTAAACAAAACTCCGTTTGCAGGCGCCAAAATTTCGACCGTTCTTTTTTGGGGATTGACAAATTCGGCAATATTTTTTGGTGGAGATAAAACTTTGGGCTTTTCTCCCAAAAGTCCAAAAATAATTTTCACTAAAAATCTTTTTTCCTCCTGGTTTTGATAAGACAGGGCATGGTAAGGAAGGTTGAGCCCTGACCAAACAAGTTCTCCCTTCCCTACCTTTTGCCTAAAAATAACCACCTCTCCCTTATTTGAAAGAATCGGCTCCTGATCAATGCCTTGCTCGACACGAAAATATTTCCAGGGTTCACCCTCAAAAAGAGGCGGAGAAAATCGAGAAAAATCAATCTCTTCGGTTAAATTGGTTTGAACTGGAGAAAAATTCCATTTACCCTCTTTGACTTCCCCAGATTTGCTTTGAAAACCTAACACTCCTTCAAAAACCTCTCTTTTGTTATCAGAAAGAAAACTGCTTGACTCAATCATGACTTTACCTCCCTGCTCCAAATAATTCCGGACAATTTGCCCTGCTTTTTGGGGATTTTTGATCCGATATTCATACAAAAAAATTAAGGGGAATCTGGCTAATTCTTCTGTTTTGTAACCATCGAGAAAACTTTTACCGCGGACGGGAATGATAACCTGACTTGAGAGATTAAAAGTGGCTAAAATTCGCATGATTGGACCAAAAGACCTATCTTGACTTCTTTCTCCTATCACCAATATTGCCGGGACATTAGTCGCAGAAAGAATGGGAGTGGCTTTTTTAAACTCATAACCGCTTTCGCCAGCCACTAAATTCTCCCCTTTCAATTCAAAATCCGCATCTTTTTTATATTTCTCGGTATTTAAGTTATAGCCTGGAGGAAGGAAAGAAAGCCAGCGAATGGCAAACCAATCAAGTAAAAACTTTGTTTCATTCATTTTTTCGTTCCAGGCGGGATTCCAAATAGCATTTTCCTGCCAAGACCGCCAGTTTGGATGCATCACTCCGTGAGGGAAAAACTCTCGATTTTGGGGAATTTTTGACTCATAGTTAAACCAAAGGGCAATTTCTGTCGCCGGATGAGCATAACGATAATTTTTTTCGTTCTCCCCTTCTTTAAGCATTTGCCAAATCAAGTTTTGGTCATAAACAGCATGAGGATCAGATTCAAAAGGGACTTGCACTTGAAGCGGATATCGTAGAGGATATTGCCAGATGACCAAAATAATAAGAATCGCCAAAACGGTTACCGAAAATGTTCTTAACCAGTTTTTTGGCAAAGCAAGCCAGAAGCAAATCCCCAGGATGACCGGAATAACCAAAGACAAAAACTCAAAAGCCTCGTCCGGAACAAAACCAACATTATACCAACTCGCCGGATAACCAAAATAAATAGCCGTCCCAAAGATGAAAAAGAAAAAGAAGCAAGATAAGAAAGCCAAAATCACTCTTTTGACAAAGGGTTTCTCCTTCAGCCTTCCCAAGACAAAAACCAACGGTAAGAAAATTATTAAAAGAGGAAGATGAATTGGCAACAAACCACCCCCGGGAATAACCACCGCCTGGGGAGGATGGTAAAAAAGAAGCTTGAGGTTTAAAGGATCGACCTTAAAAAGACCAATCGAGGTTGCCGCCTGAGTTTGGTATTGGGTTAAAGCAAACGGGAACAGGAAATAAAAAGCCAGAAAAAGGGCAGGGAGGAAGGTCAAAAAGAGAAATTTAATTTTTCCGCCAAGACCTTGGGCGACAACCAGAATAATCACCAGAGCAAAAAGGCTGGTGATTAAAAAGGTAAAAAAGTGAGATTGAAAAGCCAAAGAAGTAAAAACAACCAGCCCCCAAAAAGTTGATAATCTAAAAGATGCTTTTTCTTGCCTTAAGGCTTTGACTAAAAACCAAATTGCCAGAACCAAAAAACCGTCACCTAAAGTTCGGGGAGTGGTTCCCACCATTATCCGATACCAAAGCCCGGGTGAGGGAATGGCTAAAAAAGCCGCCAGAAGAGAAGCTAATCTACTTTGACTCACTTCGTAAACTATCCCGTAAATCCCAATCCCGATTAAGATAAAAGCCAAGAGGTTCACGGCGTTAATCGCCATCGAAGCTTGGGAAAAAATTTTGTAGAAAAAAACTAAAAAAGCATAAGGCATAAATCCATACCAAAGAAAAACGGGAATACCATTTCCCCAGAAATAAACCCAGTTAATATTTGGCCAGAAGGTAACCAAAAATTTTATTTTCGTCGCATGAGCGTAACCGTCTCCCCATAAAGCCAAATATCCCGCCCGATTGGTAAAATAGGCAGTAAAAAGGAGAAAAAGGACAATCAAGAAAACGTCAATTAGAAATTTAAGTCTCTTCATCGTTCCACCAGCCTTTGGTTTTTTTCAGAGTCGGCATTGATTTTTTTCTCAGACGCAAAATTGCCATCTCAACCAGACCAAGTTTTAAACCATAAAACAAAAGCACCACCACCGTTAATAAGGAGAGCAAAAAACCTAATTTTTCAATTAGAGAAAATCGATATTCAAAGAAAACCCTGATTGGATAAGCTCCACCCTCGCCTAAGAAGGCATACATCATTCCAGGTCCCGCCAGCTCAATCTTTAAGTTTTTCCTCTGACCATCTTGGCCAATCTCATAAGCATGCCAATTGGGATGATAACTTTCCTTAAAAAGGACTCCTTTGGCTTCTCCCTCAATTTTAATCTCTCTCTTTTGGGGATTGATAAAATTTGCCTTAAAAGAAATATTGTTTTCCTTCGAAACCCAAGCGACCTCCTCAAGAATCTGATAAAACAATTTTGCCTCCTCCAGGTTTTTATAAGCATTGAGATGGTAAAAAAAATTAAAACCGCTCCAAATGATTTTCCCTTTAGCAAAATCACCCGAGACCAAAAGAGGCTTGTCGCCTGAGGAAAGAAGGACTTTTGCCCAAGGCTTAAGAGTATCCGTCTTGCCGGTGGTAATTTTCCAAGGAGTGTTGTTATATAAAGGTGGAGAAAAGGAATTAAAATCCACTCCCGGGGTTTTTGAGTCAGGGTTGACGCTTAAGTTCCAAATTCCTCCTTCAACTTGGCTTTTCTCGAGTAAGGAAAAAGGGCTAAGCTCGGGTATCTCCGGCGATTCCCAGTTTTCCCAAATAAGGTTTCCACCCTGCTTTAAATAATCAACTAAAATCTTGGCGGCTTTTTTAGGATCATGATATTGATAGGTATACAAAAGGAGCGTGTTGTATTGACGAAGCTCGGAAAGTTCATAATCGTCTAGGTATTTCTTTCCTCTTAGGGGAATAATTTTTTGACTGGAATAATTGCCGAAGGTGAGGTTGGAGAATAAAAGATTATAATTTTTAGGATCACCGATAAAAAGCACGGTCGGGACATTGCTAGCCGAAAGTATTGGGCTAGGATTTTCGATTTCAAATTCTTCCTGAACCCCGTCGTAGTGAATTCGACCATGGGAAATGAATTTAAACCCGGGTTCGTGAAGATAGCGATTGGGGCTCTGCGAAAGAAATTCGTCAACCGTAATTCCTTCCAGTCTCCTCGCCATCTCTTCATTTTGATATTTTTCAAATATAGGCAAGCCAAAATGGGTTTCGTAAGTAGAAAACCAACGGACGGCAAACCAATCAAAAGCCGCTTTGGCTTCCTCCAAAGAAAATTCTTTTTGATTCCAAACCGCCTGTTCAAACCAATAGCGCCAATCAGGATATAAAATTCCCTGTCCATAATAGTCTCTCACCTGGGGAATTTTATAAAAAGTGTTAAACCAAACCGCTTCAGCCGCATCATAAGCAGCAAAGCGATGATTAAAATCTTCCTTTTGGGGAAACTTTAAAATCCGCCAAAGGGCATAAGTATCATTCCCCGGGGTATCTTTAGAGGTATTATTAATATTAATCGTCCGACTATCATTTTTAATCAAGGGTACCCCCACCAAAATTGAAGAGGCAATCACCAAAATCACAAGCATCACTCCCAAGGCTGGGACAATTCTTTTAAAGACTTTCTCCAACCGAGCAAATAAAAGACCAATAAGGAGGCTCCCATATAAGGTCATAAAAAGGGTCGCCGAAAGGGGAATAAAACCGTTAATGTAATAATATCTGCTCGGAAAACCGGTGTAACCAATCAAAGCATAGGCAGAAAAGAAAACAAACATTAAAAAGAGACTAAACTCCTCTCCTTCAGGCGACCTAGCCAGGAAAAAAACCGCCAGAAAACTCACCACTAAAAGGGATAAGACAAACGGTCCCATGCCGGAAAATTCATAAAGATAGTACCCCAAAGCGGGAATGACCGGGGAGATAACTCCGATAAACCGCCCACCTCCCCCACTAAAACTAAAAACCGCCGGCAAGAGGAAAAAGCTAGCTAGAGAAAAAGAAACCAGGTAAATTAAAAAACCGTATTTCATTTTTAATTTTAAAGATAAAGGGTGTGAAAGAAGAATCAAAAAGATAGCCAGCCAGGTAAAAAAACCCATCAAAGCGTGGGCCGTCATTGTCGCCGCCAGGCAGAGAACCAGCCAAATGAATTTCCCTCGAGGGAAAACTTGAGAATTTCTCACCGCCTCCAAAAACCTAACCAAGAGCCAAAGAGTAAGCATGGAAAAGCCGACAGCGAAAATTCGCGGATAAATCCCTCCGGCAACCATCCAGGACCAGAGACTAAAAGAAGAAAGCGCTAAGATGGCAGACAATAAACCAGCGATAAAACTTTTAGTCAGAGTCAAAACATAGCCAAAAACACCTATCCCAATCATAACGAAGGTCAAAAAGCCAATAATGTAGAGCGGTTGCTCAGGAGTCAAGGAAAAAATCTTAGCCATAATTGCTCCCAGAAAGTAAAACAAAGGGGCTTCGCTGGTAAAAGTGGGCATGCCATTGGCCCAATGGTATTGCCAAAAAACATTAGGGAAAAAATCTAAAATATAAACAATCCGGGTAATCCGAGCATAAGCGTCTGCTCCTTTGGGAAAACCGGTCCAGGCTTCCAAAAGATAGCCAAAAATTCCCACAAAGAGAATAATTACCAAAAGGCAAATCAGAAATTTTAATTTTTGCTTGCTCATTCTTTATCTTCCTCCCATTTTTTCTCTGCCTTTCGAAAAAGACCAGTGGCAAAAACTGCCAGCCTTTGATAAACCAGGAAACCACCGAGAGTCAAAATCGTCAAAAAATACCCCAACCAAACATCCCAAGTGCACTTATAGATAAGTTCGAACTCTAGCGGGACTTGCCCCTCCGTAGCCTCCAGCGAAGGGGGGTCTAAAAACATAAATCCGATAACGTCTGCTTTAACCGGAATTTCTCTTTTGTTAACAAAAGCCTTCCAGCCTGGATTATAAGTAACCTGGATCCCGATTCCCTCATTTTCCTGAAGATTGGCTTTAATCTTGGCTCGACCCACCCCCACCCAGGAGAATTCCGCCGTGTCCTTCCGAAGCCCGAAGGGCGAAGGAGGATCAATATAATCAACATATTTTTTAAGGGCGGAAACATCCACGGCATTTTTAGGGACGAGCAAACGTCCAAAATCTTCCTTTTTGACTATTTGCGCCAAAGAAGGCTGAATAAGAGGAATTTTATAGATAACATCACCGTCAAGACCAGCCTTCTCCTCTACCCCTTCAACCTGAGCAAATCTTTCTGGCTGGCGAAAATCATGGAAGACCTCTGAAGAGGAGGGTAAATTAACCACCAGATAGGAAGCATTCAAAGCCCTTAGCCACCAAACTGCTATTTCTCCTTCTTTTCCTTTGGGCGCATTTTCTCCGGTGTTTATTTGGTAAATGGCATGAAGTATCCAGGGATTAGCCACCCCATCATTGCCTCCCCGAACTTGGGGAATGTTAGTAAAAGTATTCAGCCAAAAGGCGCTTGAGCCTGAAGCGTAAATCCTCTCTCCTTGGGTATTTTCCTGAAGCCAAGAAGCAGTTCTATATTCGGAAGTTTGAGTAATATCTTTATGGGATGTCGTCAAATTCCAAACTTGATTAATATATCTTAATGGTAAATAAAATATCAAAATGGTAACTAATGCATAAAAAACTTTTCTTAACCAGGCTAAATTAGGGAAAATTTTCTCAATTAAAAGAATCGCTCCCCAAGAAATAAGAAGAGCAGTCCCCATATCCATTTCCGGCAGATAGCGGTTTGGCTGAGGTAAAAACATTGTCCTGCCGTTAAACCAAAAATAGGCGGCGACAAAGAAAATTAAAACCCAACCACCCCCGATAAGAATTGACTTAAAGACTTTTTGTTTGCCCAAAACCGCTAAAAGGAAAAAAACCGGGGCAATAAGAAAAATTAAAGGAAAAGAACGAAAGTAGTCACCCACTCCTCCTCCAACCCCTCCTGTCCCAATAGAAAGACTGGCTTTGGCAAAAGAAGGGTTATACCAGAAGGCAACTAAGCCAAAACTCAAGAGAAAAACAATGCCCGCCCGCCCCAACTTTTTTAGCCAATCCCCTCCAATAAATTCAATGACTAAAATAATCGCCAGCATCGCCGCAAAGCCAATCAGGGCAATGATATTAGCTAAGGCTAAAAGACCGGTGAGAAACGAAGCTAAGAAAACATTTTGCCAGGAAGATTCTTTGATCGCTTTGACAAAGAAGAGCAAAGCCAGAGGAAGAAAAAAAAGACCAACAATATGTCCTCCTTCGCCATAAAGAATTAAGGTTAAAAGTCGCCAGGGAGCATGCTCGTAAACGCTGGCTGTCCCGCCGACTTGAGGCAAAAGAAAACCTGCAGAGGGCAAAAAAGAATAGAAAAGACCAGCCAAAAAGCCCACCAGACTTCGGCCGGTTAAAAATCTCACCAAAAAATACAGGCTCACCGGAGTCATGGCATAAAAAAGACCAATTAAAATCCGGTACCAAGAGGCAATCGTAACCGCCGGGACCAGAAAATTGCCAACAGCCATTAAAGCCGGCAAAAACGGAGTGTAGAAAAGATGGAAGGGGAAACCGGCATACCAGTAGGGATTCCACAAAATGTGGGGAAAATTTTCCAAAATAAAACGGGCATCGGCGAGAAAAACACTTTCAATCGAGCCCATTTGTTGGGTATATCCTCCCTGAAAAAGAGGCAAAACCAAAACCACATTCGCCAGAAAAATAAAGGCTGGAACAAGAAAAATTTCTAAAATTTTTTTCATCTGTCGCTTTCTCCTCCTTGGTAAAGTGGTTCAAACCACTTTACCAAGATTATATCATTATATCTCTGTCCTCTTCTCCCACCTTTTCTTTCTCCTCTCATCTCTTAAATATCTCCAAACCCCGCTTCCCTTTCCTTTAGAACCAGCGCTTAAAACCAAGTCCTCAACTTTCTCCCAAAACTCTCCTATTTTCTCCTCCCTTAGAACTTTCTCTACAAATCTCCTATAACCTCCCCTTCCGTGCTTTAAATAGAGATTGACGATAGCAATCGTTGGTTTACTCACCCGAACAATCTCCTGAATATCCTTGTAACTGTAACCCTTAGCCAGCAAAACGGCAATTGAGAGTCTTTTAGCAAGCATTATCTTCTCCGTCGGAGTCAGTAAGTCATCAATCAGTTGAGTCGCCTCTTTTTGACCATGAGAGTCGGCCACTGTCTTTAATAGCAATTCAAAAATCCGCTCATAAACTTCTTTTCTTAAAGGATATTTAGATACCTGTGGCATCTTCCCTCGTTGGTAAAATGGTTCAAACCACTTTACCTATCTAATTAAACAGATTATACCAGGAAAATAACCTGGTCAAGATCCATCCGTGAATTTCAAATCGCCTGAATAGTAAAAAACGCTTTCAGCTTTCGATAAAATTCAGACCAGCTTTCGATTTGTCCAAGTTGCCTTAAGATAAATTTAGGATTTCGGTAGAATTCTTTGTAAGCCACTCTTTCATAATCCTTTAGAAGTCTGGCATTAAGACCTTCGGGAACAAAATAAAGCTTTTCTGGTAAGTTAACCAAAAGTTTATCATAAGAAACATTTTTTAAAAAACCTTCTTTTTTTGCCTGAAACCAAAGATCGGTTCCCGGATAGGGGGTGGCAATGGTAAAATTAGCCGCCTCCAAAGGTAGGCTCTTTGCAAACTCAATGGTTTCCCTCAAAGTCTGCTCGGTTTCACCCGGCAAACCAAGAATAAAAAAACCCAAAGAGCGAATTCCCACCTGATAAGTCACCTCAATCGCTTTTTTAACCATTTTTTTGGTTATCCCTTTATTAATAGTTGCCAAAATTTTCTCATTGCCTGACTCGATTCCATAGGAGATCTGCCAACAACCAGCCCTTTTCATCAAAGCGAGCATCTGGCGATCAATCCGATCAACTCGAGCAAGACAAGTCCAAGGAAACCGCAAGCCCCTTTTAATCATCAAACGACAAATGGTCTTGACACGTTCTGGGTCAGCATTAAAAGTATCATCCCAAATACGAATCTCTTTAGCTCCAAATTTAGAAATCAAAACTTCCATCTCGGAAACAACATTTTCTGGCGACCGAAAACGCCAGCGGTTGCCAAAAACTCCCCGAAAACAAAAAGTACAACGATAAGGACAACCCCGGCTGGTAATCATTGTTCCAACAGGAAATTTTTTAAAAGTCGCTGGAGTAGGATGATAAGAAGACAAAGCTGGCATCAAGTGTCTGGCAGGAAAAGGTAGGCTATCAAGATTTTCAATATAAAGCCTTGGGCTGGTTTTAATAACCCTTTTCCCTTCTCGAAAAACAATTCCTTTTACCCTCCGAAGCCTTGGCGAAGGAGGGCTCATCCTTTCTTTTTTTAAAGCCTTTATTAGCTCCACAATCGTCTCTTCGCCCTCACCAATTACCCCAATATCAAAACAGGAAAAGCGTTTCATCTCATCTGGAAGAGCGGTAATATGGGATCCGCCGATGATTATCGGCGAACTTAAGGATTTTTTTAAAGCTTTACCTAGCTTAACGGCTTTATTAAAATCCGCTGTTGAAACTGAAAGACCAATAAAATCTGGAGAAAATTTTTCTGCCTCAAAGACGATTTTTCTTATCCCCCACTTTAGTGGTGGCGCATCAAAAATCCTAACCTCAAATCCTTCTTTTTCTAAGACGGCACCAAGATAGCCAATCCCCAAAGGAGGTTGCATATTCCCAACCTCGGAAAGAGCTCCAAACTCTTCTTTCAAACTATAAGGAGGAAAAATAAGCAAAATTTTAGTCATTTTCCACGACAAAAAAGAAATTCATCCAAAGACATTCTCTTTTAAGTTCTAAAATCTTGCCTTGACCGCCAAAAAGAGCCTCAACCTCTGGCTTTTTATAAAGCCGATGATAGGGCTCACCGGGATGGGTTGAGGATAAAAACCGTAATCGCCAAATTTGATTTTGGGCTGGAACTGAGCCGATTAACCTCCCTTTTGGGGAGAGAACGCGAAAAATCTCTGATAGGGCTTTGGCGGGATCAAGAAGATGCTCTAAAACATCGGTGCAAATAACGGTGGTAAAACTTCTCGAGTTAAATGGCATTTTCTCAATATCCCCTAAGATTAGTTTGGCTTTTGGAGCATGAATTTTTGCCTTGCTTAAATTTCGTGGATTAATATCAAGACCGACTGAATCGGCAGGTAAATGGCGCAAAATTAATCCTGTGCCACAACCCGCATCCAAAAATTTCCCTTTCCCAAATTCTTTGACTAATTTTAAAGTTTGTCTTTCCCTTGCTCGGTGAAGAATCGCCTCCAAGCCCTGAAAGTGGTCAGCCACCCAAACCCAATCATAGTCTTCTACTTCTTGGTAATATTTTTTATTTTCCGCCGCAAATTCCTTAAAGGAAAGATTTAAGGGGACCCCATTTTTAGCACAAAATTTCCGATTAACAAATTTCATTTTCTTCATGGTAGTTTCAGTCTCAAAATTAAAACCGAAAGGGCACTCACTCCGGAAATCATATAACCAACCAGACTTTCAATCTGGTTTGTTTTTTCTTTAATCTCCCACATCCCAACGGTTTTATCAGGGCTTAAGGCGCCTAAAACCTGGGTTTCCTCCAAAGACCAAAGAGAGGGAGCAAAAAGAAAAATAATTAAGGTCAAGGTAACCAAAACTAATCCCAAAAGAGAAAAAGCCACTAAATTCCTCCTAGAAGTTGAGATTTTAAATCTTGCCAACCAGTCAGAAAGACGCAAGAAATCAAAAAGCCCAGTAATTGAAATCCCCAACAAAAATGCCAAAGAAATTCCAAAAGCCGGCAAAAAGCGGGAGGGAGAAGGATGAGCTACCCCGGCTCCTAAAGAAAAAAGTCCGAAAGTCAAGGTTTGGAAAAAAGCAATAAACATTGGCTGAAGTTGGGGTCGGTTTTCAAAAAGCAAAAAACCAAAAACCCCTAAAAGGGGAAAAAGAAAAAAAGAAATTGGTAAAAGAGTTGAAAGAGTTTTCTTAATCAGCTGCCCTTGGGGAGACTTTATCGTCAAAATGACAAATTTAGGGTTGTACCAAAAAGCGGAAAAACCAGCCGCTAAAACCAACACAATCAGAAACCTTGCTGCCTTAAGCCTGCCTCTGCCTTGAAGCATTTCGGAAAAGGTAATTATCACCATAAAAGTGGTAAGAATAAAAAATCCAATCGGCGAACTTAGGGCGACCAAGGTCGTCCCCAAAGCCGTCAAAATTCCTGCCCAAAAGTTTCCAGAACGCAAAAATCGCAAAAGCAAAAGACAGACCAAGGGAATAAAAGTCAAAGAAGCAATATGAGCCCCGTCTTCGGCTAAAAGTCCCAAAGAGACTCTTAAAGGCAGAAAAATGCCAATTGACAGACTAACCAGAAGACTAGACAGAAATCCAGTTAACTTCCTCCCAGAAATTTCCCGGACAAAAAAATAAAAAGAAACTGGAAAAAAGATTAAAAAAACCAAAAGCCAGATTCTTACTCCAAAAGAGTAAGGAACAAGAGCGTTGGTTACACTTGCTAAAACTGGGATAACCGGGGCAGAGAAAACATTAGCCGTATCTGGTTTGCCAAAGAATGGTAAAAGAAGATATAACTGAAGAGCAGACAAAGCCCCAAGTCCAACTATCTCCCCTGCTCCGACCCACCACTGGGGCGGAAGTTCAGGAAGTCTTTTTCGAAGATGATTTAGTCTCCGCAGTCTTTCTTCCTGTTTACCAGCCAGGGTTTCCTTTTTTTCTGGCCGTTTTAAAAATTTTTTCTCTTCAGTCATCGCCTACCCTCCTTCATAATATCACAATCAGCGTCAATCTGCTCTCAAATCAGCGCTCATCAGCGGCCTTCGTCTCCAAGACGAAGGCATACGCAAACCACCAAAAAGCAAACAACCAAATAATGGTCACAATCGCCGCCAGATAATCATGATAAACAACAGCAAATAAGGGTCGGGAGTAAGCAAGTAAGATAACAATTAAAGTCAACCTGGCAAGATTAACCAAAAATGTTCCCAAAAGACCGATTAAAACTGTCTCAATTTTAGAAAATAAGGTATAATTTCCTCGCAAGCCGACAATCAGGGTGATAATTAGCAAAAGTAGGCTTTGCCAGCCAATACAATTCCAGGTCATCCCAGCATAGGTGCCATTGACGGTCATTCCGTTTTGATGGGCAATATATTCAATTCCGAAGGGCGTCAGACGCCCTAAAGCAGAGACCAAAACCCCAACCATTTTAACTTCTAAAGGGACAATCCTCTCTTGCACCCACATATAAAGCTGAAATTTCTCAACTAAGTGAGTTAAAGCCTCATTGAAAGTGACCAAAAAGGGCAAAATTGCCAAAAAGACCGCCAAAAGAGCAAAAATCAGGGTAAAAGTTCTTTTTTCTCTCATCGTGTCCTCCGAAGCTTCAGCGAAGGAGGATAACCCTCCTTTTTCTCTAGGGATTCGACCAAACGTCGAAGATGCCAGTCGGTCTTATTGATAAGCTCAATCAAAATCTCATAAGTAAGGTTTCGGGGGTCAAGATTATCAACTGGCGGATAGCCGAACCTGAAAGGTTCTCCTCTAACTTCCTCTAAATTCCTGTAATTTCCTTTAGAGGACTCTGGAGGATTCTGGAGGATTTTAGAGGAGGAAATTACCGACTTTTTCAGGGCTTCATGCCAATCTCTAAGATCAATTCCCAGTCCAGACAAACTTGTACCTGGTACCGACTTTAAGAACCCATCTTGCCTTGCTCTCTGAAAATCTCCTTTAGCCTCTTTTAAACTCCCCTGACTATAGCCCAGAAAGTCTAGATACTGCCCCGTTGTGGCTCTCGCAAATCCTTCTTCTATATTAGCCACCACCGACCGGAGACTGTCCAAAAGTTGTCCTTCAAGTCTATCTAAAAGTTTCGGTCCAATCCTGTAGCCTCCTCTAAATTCCTCTAAATTCCTATAATTTCCTTTAAACCACCCAAACCACTTCGTCGCCAGTATTCTTAACAAACTTGCGTTTGACCAAGCCACCAGATAAATATAGCCATTGGTTGATTCCCAAACCCTCGACCTAGCCTTTGGCTTTTCTGGCTGACTCAACTCCCAAAGATTTTTAATCGCCATAAACCTCCCTATCTCTTCCGAACTCAAACCAGCCAAATCACATTCCGGAAAACCTTCGGGTAACTCACCCCAATCAGGCTTATTAAAACTAAAATTCTTTATAAATTCTTTCAGTTTCATCAGCGTAAATCCGCGTTCCCAATCAGCGCCACGTCGAACGTGGCTGGCCCGTTTGACTGGGCCGTTAATCCGCGCCTTCGGCGGAGCCAGAGAACTACGAGCGGAATAAAGGGCGCGGCGGCCAGAAAAAAGGCAACATTTTCCGGAATCTGAACATTAGGAGTAACGATTCTTGGATCCTCACCAGTAATATCGCCGGTATAAAAAGTGGTTGTCGCCCCAACACCTGGAGCGGTAGTAATATAATTCCAATATTCAACATAAATATAATCTCCAGTACTAAAGTCTTTTTGCGATTCTCCTGAAGCAGTATAAGAAACATTACTTACCCCTCCGTCCCAAAGATCAGTCGTAGGAGTGGTGTCTGCTATCTGAACTAATAGTGTCCCACTGGCATTTATCTGATTACTCGTCAGAGTCACTTTCCAAACACAAATAATCGCCCCTCCTACTCCATTAGCATCATTATCACTCTCATAAATATAAAAAGTCCAATTGCCAGAACTAATATAGCCTCCCTCTTGAAAAGGCGTATCCCAAATCCAGCCCCGACCATTACCCGAGGTATAGCCAAGACCACTGCAGGTGGAGGCATTGGTAGGGGTGTTGGTGTTGGTTGTTCCCGGTGGGTAATAGTATGCCTGGTTAGCCGTTGCTTTCGCCGTCACGTCCACCTTGACATAATCAACAAGCTCATATTGAGTATCTGCGTCTTCGTAAACTCCCCAGGTTAGCATTCCATCAGCACCAATATAATCACTAAAACCAGTAGTAAGAGATCTGGTAAAGGATGTATCGGCGCCAGTAGGAATATTCTGGCTAGTCCCTACCTGAACCCAAGAAGCATCCAGTTCATAGGCTTGACCGGTTTTTTTAACCCAGATTGAAAAATTGGCAGCCTCGCCATTTAAATATCCTTCAAAAGTAAAATCAAGCTGGGCAATGGAGGAAGCCGCTTCATTAATCTTCATTTCCATCCAATAAAATATCTCATCACCAATACTAGGGTCATCGGTTTGGTGGCGCGTATCATTAGAAGAGGAAATTGCATCATATTGAGCATCTGTGTTCTCCACATGATCATTTCTATTAGCAGTGCTTCCGCCAAAGGGAAATTGGTCAACATCGTCTTGAGATGCCCACCAATCAGTCGAGGTATCGCAGTCTGTGCCACATACGGAAAAATCATAGGTAGTAACTTTAGAAGCAGCCACTTTGGTGGTACTATCAGAGGCTGAATCAACCGTATTTTCCACCAATTTCCAACTTGCTGTTCCTGAAACAGCGGTTGAGTCATCGTTATATAAATACCAAGTAGTAAATGGGGCCGGTGTCGCCAGAACCACGGGAACACTATTAGCCAAAGGAAAAAGACTAATACTCGCGCAAAGAAGAATTGTCAAAACCACCTTCGAAACCCAGCGCAGGCGCTTGGGGCGGATGGTGAAATTGGCAAACCGATTATTGGCGGTGGCTAAAGCCAGATATCCGAATTTATCCAAATTTAAATTGTCCGAATTTATAGTCCGAATAACTTGTCCCGAGCTTGTCGAGGGATTCGGATTCATTCGGAGTATTTCCATTCGGATATCATTCGGATGAACTAAGGCCGAAACTGCCAAAGAGGATAAAGAAGGACTGACTGCTGGCCTACCCACTCTACCCGGTAAAATCCCAGAGATCCAGCGATAAAATCTTCCCCGGGTAAAGATGTCAGTAATTAAACCAGTTTTTGGGGTTCTAAACCAAGGTCCTTCCTCCTTCTCAAGAAAGCCTTTAACACTGGCATAGGCTTGGAAGGGAACTAACAAATAAGACAAAGCCACAAATGATAAAATCCCTAGATAATCTCTTTCCTCACTCTCCTCAAGAAAAAGTCCGACGGCATTGACTAAAGGTAGGGCAAAGAAATTGGTTAAAACTAAAGACCAACCCCATAAAGAAGTCCAGAAAGGAAGACGAGCCCGAAAAACCGTCTCTGCCATAAGCCAAGAGAAAGTCCCCACTAAAAAGAAGAGGGCTTGAAGATAATAAGGTGATAAATACAAAAACTCCAGTTTTTCGGTTAAAGTCAAAGGTGAAGGAACCCACCGCCTGGAAGACGGAAGACTGAAAGCGGAAGACGGATTTTGAAAACCGATGACTGAAGGCTGATGCTCTGTTTTCTGTTCTCTGTCCTCTGTATCCGTCGTCCGTCCTCTGTCTTCTGTCTTCACCGTCTCCCACTTCCCAAACAAAAGTCTTAAAAACATCTTTCGGACATTAAAGGAGTGTCCCTCTGCCCACCTCATTCTCTGTCTAATTAATCTTTTAATGGTCGAGACACACTCTGAAGGAGCCTGAACATAGGGGGTATAGATAACCTTAAAGCCTTTCTCATAGATTCTTAAAGTTAGTTCAAAATCTTCGGTGATTGAGGTTCCCCAACCAAAATGTTTTAAGACATCAGCCCGGATACAGTAAACAGAACCATGGATAATCTTTAAAGCTCCTAAGATTTCCTGTCCAGGACGCTCAATCACATAACTTCCAGCATATTCAGTCCTTACTCCCCTGGTTATCCAGTTCTCCGATTTGTTTAAAACATGCCATTGGTAACCGGCAATACAGGCAATGTTGTTCTTTTTAAGGATTTCCTTTTCTTGAGATTCTAGTAATTGGTAATTGGTGATTGGTAATTGGGAAAAGGTATCGTATGGCATGCTCGATAGCTTGCTCGCTTGATAGCTTAATCGCTCCTCCCACCCTCCGGTGGCTTTAAAGTACTTGACAAACATTTCTAAGGTATCAGGATATGGGATAAAATCAGCATCAAAGACAATCACAAACTCGGTCCGAGGATCCATGTGTTTTAAGGCTTCGCGGAGGGCACCACCTTTAAATCCTTCTCTTGTTGGTCGGTGAAGAACTTTAACCTGGGGATGTTCCCGCCTCGACTCGCCCGCTCGTCGGGCGAGGCGGGTCTCCCATTCCTTAACAATCTGAACTGTTTCATCGGTCGAATCATCGCAGACAATTACCTCATAATTGGGATAATCAAAAGAAGTACAGGCAGATAAAATCCGCTCCGCCACTTTCTTCTCATTATAAAAAGGTAGGTGGACAGAGATAAAAGGATATCTTGAAAGTTTAATGTGATCCAAGTTGGGTTGTAATCCCCCAGCCAGAACCTGCTGAGGTCCGACCTCCTCTGAGGTCGGACCTCTTAGGGAGCCATTTACCCCAAATATCCTCGCCAACCAGCCATTCCCATTTCTTTCACCCCGCGAAGCCTCTGGCGAAGTGGGGCCCGTTTGACTTGAGAACGAAAGCACTAAAGCCAAAGTAAAGTAATATTTCATTGAATAAGCGAAGAAAATCATTCCTACCAAAAGAGCAATCGAGGCAAAAATTAAACCTGGCCGATAAACTGGAGCCGCTTGGCCAAAGACTGTAACAAAATATCCCAAAGTACCTAAAACTATAACCGTGGTAAGGGCACTTAAGCCGCTGACTCCCACAAATCTAATAATTGCCTGCCTGGTTTGGGGAGGAAAGGCAAAAAATCGGGCAAAGGCTTGTTCCCAAGCGCCAATAAGCCGGGTAACCGGCGTCACTTGGGCAGAAGCATAAGCCAATCTTTGCTCATATAAAGAAAGATTATGGCGCCGCAAAATATTCTGGACTCCATGATGACCAACAATAGGCACGCCGGCAACTTGGGGTAAATGCTCAACAATTCTCCGGACAGAATACTCTGGATGTTTGATAACCAAATTCAAAACCGCCTGTTCATAACGCTCCGGAGTTTGCCGCCAATACCTTTCTATATGGCGAACTTGAGGGGCAACTGCCCGAAGTTTTTCCTCTAAAGCCGCCTCCTGGTAGCGTCTTTTAAGTCTATAAAATAAGGTTCTTGAGATTCCATATTCTTGACAAACTTTGCTAATATTTTCTTTACCAACCACCACTCTTTCAAGCATCTCCAATTTTTGTTCAGGCGTCAGTTTAACCCCAGTTAGCACTTCCTCCTTCGGTCTGCTAATTTTCTTAACGTAGGCAACTCTTGCTTCTTTGGTAGAAAGATTAAGTCTTTCTAAAACATTCTGCACCCCATGATTACCAACAATCGGCTTTCCCAAAGAATCTTTTGGCAAAGCGGCGCTTATCTTCTTCGTTGACCAGGAAGGATTTTTTCTGACAATCTCAAGAATTTGCTTTTCTTCTTCTGGGGTAACTTTCTTTGGAGAAATTTGGGGTTTTTTTCTGCCAGGGGTTAAGATTTCCGGCGAACCAGGGCAACTTTTATATTTTTTCAGCCAGCGGTAAAAGAGAGTTCGGGAAATTCCTGCCTCTTGGCAAACTTTGGAAACAGGTTCCTTACCTAGGATTATTCTTTTAATTAGCTGTAACCGTTCTTCTGGTTTTAGTTTTGGTGCCATCGGGCAGGTCCTTTTAAAATATTCGTGTCAATTCGTGTGCGGCGCATAGACTAAGCCATTTGAGGTCTTACCAAGATTCGTGCGCCGCTATTCGTATAGATTCGTGGATGCTCTTCGGAAGTGTAAACACTTTCCGGATATTCTTAACCAAAATTAGCCTCCCGAGTAAATGTTAACATCAAGTGGGTATTATTTGTCAAGCCCCATTTATAACCATAAATATCCTGTTTTTGCGGACAAAAACTATCCACTGTCTGGGGGTTCCCGCCTTATCTTCGCACTCGGCTTTTCAGTATTATCCATACACGCCTCGTGCCAAGATTGATCGGCGGGTGCGCCCTAAACTAGAACAAGGTTCAGTTTAGGGCTTGACACGACTAAAATAACAGCATAAAATCGTATCAGTTATCTAAAGTGGCTAAATCAGCCAACATCAGCAAATATTAGAAATAACCAGTATTGCTCTGTAATCTATATCAAATATGAACGAAACAAATCAAGAAGGTTGGCTCTCAATCGGTGAAGCGGCTAAACTTTTGAGGGTCTCTAAAGATACCCTAAGGCGTTGGGAGAAGCAAGGAATTATTAAAGCCCACCGCTCACCCACTAACCGAAGATATTATAAAAAGCAAGATTTGGACTATGTCTTCAGTAAAAAACCGGATTTGATAGAGAAACCTTCAGAAAAAGAAACATCCCTGCCTGCCAAAAAAGAAAGCCAGCTTTCACTAGTCATCGCCAGTCTTTTGACTATTTATATCGTCTTAATGATTTTTCTCGCCTTTTTGCTTTTACGTGCGGGTTAATCTCGTTACCAAGTGCTTAAGCCTTAAACTAGAGGTCAAAGTCTCCTCTGCCCATACTAATCTATCTTTTTTAGCACCCTTTACCTTTGGCCAATCAGCGAGCATTTTCCTTTCAACAATCTCGCCTACCTTACTATTTTCTCTCTCCAAAATTTGTTTTTGCTTTTTGGTTAAATTTAAAAATCTTTCTATCAAAGCGTCTCGCTTAGTCTTTCTATCGCAAGCCCACCAAGAAATTCGCCTAAGATCAGCAGATAGATTCAAAATTTGTTGTTTTGTTTTACTCTTCATATCCTATAAAGTAATTTTTAACGATTTCAAAAAATCTTTTTCTTAAAGCAGGGTCTAAAATCTCCATGCTGTCATTTTCCTGGCTGGGGCGGATGTTAGTTATGGCAGTACAATCTATCTTTTTTGCAAGCAGGCCCACTCCTCCTCCCCAGAGATTTTCTTGTCGACTTCCATATTTTAAAAGCAAACTCTCACAATCGGTATGAAGCCTGCCTCCGGCCGAAATAATTCTTTTTTCAACATCAACAACCACTTTTACATAGTCCTTAAATTCCTCTGACATTTGAGAGATTTGTTCTTCCGTTGGCTTTTCTTCGAGAAGCAATACCGTCATTTAGCTGAATTATATCAAATTTTAAACTCTTTAATAATCCTCTCTTTATCCATCTCTGGAATAGCCCCTTCCACCCGAAATAACATCACCTTTCTCGGAAGAAACCTTTTTAAGGGATTTGGCGGTCTCGGAGAGAAAACGGAAGGACAGAAAACATCGCCTTCTTGACATTTGTTTCTTGAAAGGATTATAATTCTTGAGGATGAGAAAAACATCTACCAAAACCCTTATCTCCCAAGCATTTAAAAATCCAAAATACGCGGGCAAGCACCTCGTTGTTATTAAGGGAAAAATTTTTGCTACCAAAACTGGGAAAGCCCAAGTCAGCCTCCTTGATAAATTAGTTAAAAAATATCCTAAAGAGACGCCGACAATCCTCTATGTCCCCAAAGCAGACACCTTAATCCTTCTTTTATGAAAGTCAGTTTCCCCTACGAAGAAAGGCCTTCCTCTCTTTTTGGCAAAGTAAAAAGGCCAGTGGCTAAATTAAAATTCTGGTCAAAAAAATTCAAACGGTATCTTGAATATGTCCTTCTTGTTGATACTGGCGCTGATTATACTCTTTTCCCAAAACACATCGCTTTCGAACTTGGGATTGATCTTCAAAAAAACTGTAAGCCATTCTCCACTTCGGGAGTCGGCGGAAAAGAAAAAGTTTATTTTGCGAAACAAAAATTGAAAATGAAAATAGGCAGCCTGGAAAAGGAAATTCCGGTGGGATTTTTAGATAAAGAGGACATTCCTCCCCTTTTAGGCAGAGAGAGCTGTCTTAATGATTTTGATCTCCGCTTGACTCATTTCACCACGTTCATGACCTTATAAATAATATCCCCTCTCCGGTCATAAACTTTGACCAAACTCCTTATTTCTTCAAACTTCTCCGGATAGACAAAATCATGATAAAACTCTTCTGATTCCTCGGTGTGCACGACTAAATAAGAAATTTTCAGCGTTTTCAGCACCCTCTCAGCGTCATCAGCGACTGCACCTTCCCGAATCTCCCAAACCGCCTTTCGCCAGTTAGGGTCAACTGAAGCCTGGTCTCTCCCACCTCTAACTTGAACTATCTCTGTACATTTTTCAGCGTTTTTAAGCGTTTCTATCTGCGTTTTTCCGCGGTCTGGACAAAAGTCCAGACTATTCAGCCAGAAAGCGGTTGAGCCTGAAAGAAAGACTCTCTCTCCTGGTTTAGCAATCTGACTTAGCTGACTGCCAATCCGGTACTCCACCGTCTTGGTAATATCTCGCCGTAAAGTCCCTAACACATATCTGTTGACCACAAGAACCCAGAAAACAGAGCACAGAAGACAGAGGACAGAAAGGACAAGAATATTCGGATTTATTCGGATTATTTTCATTCGGATATAATTCGGATGACCCAACAACCGTCCTATTAACAAGCCTCCTAAAATAGAAAGCCCTAGTTGAAGTTCTAAGTTGTAGGAAACCCAATCGAGCCAGAAATCTGGGTCAGAAAGAAACCGCACCAAGGTTAAGAATCCAAAAATAAAAAGCCAATAAAAACAAAAATCGCGCAAAAGATCTTTCTTCTTAAAAAATCTTGCCGAAAAAACCGCCGCGCCAATCGCCAAAGCCGAAGGCAGCAGTTTTCCCAACTCCCCAATCACCCCAATCACCCCAATCCCCCCCAACGACGGCGCGCCCAGAAGAGTCAACCAATAGGAAGGAGTGTACCACAGGGTAGCGACTAAAAAACTGAAAAACAAAAAAACTAAAGAACTTTTTAGTTTTTCTTCCACCCTCTTCCAACCAACCTGGGCTAAAAATATCGCCGCCATTCCCAATAATAAGGTAGGGATAATCAGCGAATCCAGGAGTATAACAAAGGCTATCAAAAGGCAAAGTAATACTGCAGTTTCGCGTTTTTCGCCTCTTAAGAATTTCGCGTATTGAGCGTAGACAAAAGGTAAAAACGAAAAAGCAATTAAATAAATCCCATCAGAAAAGCGAAACAAAAAAGGGACAATGGGGCCAAAAAGATAAAAAACTGCGGCTAAAACACCTCGGACGGTGGCCCGACCTGCCCGCCGAAGCCTCGGCGCAGGCGGGAGGGACTCCTCCGAGGTGGAAGAATTGGCGAGCGAAATAACTAATAAATAGACTCCAATAGCACCAAATACCCAGCTTATCCCGATCACCCCAAACATAATTTCAAAGAAATTAAAGGCTGGAAAAATCCTATGCAATGCTAGGCAAAGACCAGGCAAAATTGGGCCAGTTAGATAACGAAAAGGCGTCGTCCCTAAATACCAGTAAGGATAATTGCCAAAAGCGGACGGCAAGCCGTTTTGCTCCAAAAACCTTACCAGAGCAACCTGGACCGGTATTAAAGAAGTTTGGGCGGGATAAATCATATCTCCCTTTATTATACCAACCATTTTGAATTTACACCACCTATCTGCTAGGCACCTCCTGTTACCCACCAGGTGTTAACACTTTGGGTGGCTTAATTCGAATATTTTTGAGGCTAAAATGGTCCTCTTTATTATAGGATTTAAAATAAGAAAGTGTCCGGTTATTCCTATGGGGTTCTGAGACCTAATTCAGTTCTCCGGTATCTGCAAATTAGAAACCTGAATAATTAGCCAGATTCTATCGCGCCTTATTCGCGTGTCTCCAGCACAAAACTATAACTGAACCACCAAAAACCATCTCACTTGACTTTCTCCATCAAAGGTAAGATTTTTCTCTTAAGGCGAGCAAACTGGTGGACATTTAAACCAATTTCTTCAATCTCAAATGTCTCCCGAAGGATTTTTTGGGTAAAACTTAGGTATTCTTCAACTTTGTATTGCTTGATAAGACTCCCATATTTATCCCAGTCAAAATCCGCAAGCCTTAAAAGACTGACCAAGTCTACCAAATCCTTTCTCCCCTTGATACTTTCCCCTCTTGCCATCAATACTTTTTGTTTTAAGATTGCCAAAATTTCCTTCTCCACCACGGTAAAACCAGAAAGGGTAACCGTAAATTTTTTCAACTCCTCGGCTGGTATCCCTGGGTTTGAATAAAAGGGAAGATAAATATCAATTTCTAGTTCCCCGCTTCTTGCCTCGTATTTTTTGAGCCGGTCATTTTTAGAGATCTCAAATTCTTCCTTTAATTTTTCTAACTCCTCATACTCCACCACTAAATCGATATCTTTTGACTTTAAAACCTTGGTGTATAAAAAAACCGCCCAGCCACCAATTAAGATAAAGCGATACCTCTTCCTCAAGTTCAAAAGTAGCCGCCAACTTTTCTCGGTTACTAGATTATGGTAAAAGTTCATCGATTTTTTCCTCCAATTCTTGGGTGAAGTCTTTAGCCTGCCAGGAAGAAAGGTTCCAAAGGTCAACAAAGGTTTGAGCAAGAGTGGTTCTCCCACCATAAGAATCAAGGAATTCGTCCCCCCGCAAGATAAAAAGATTGGGTGTCTCCTTTGTAAACTCAAACCTTTCCTTTAGAGATTTGAGATTTGAGATTTGAGATTTGAGATTTGCAACATACACCCAAACCTGATCATAATCAGCCGGAGGCTCGCCCAAGATATGCCTGGCGGCGCTAAAGCAGGCAAAAACCACCCTAGGAGGCATCAACCCTTCAATCTCCAAAATTGGCAGATTAACCCTTCCTTTAAAAATAATTTCTTTTTGGAGGTTGCGAACGCTAGCCCAATGGTAAAGAAGTTTTTTTGGGTCTTCTAAGATAAAAAATCTGCCCGTCACCCGGACCGCCCCCATTTTTCGGGGCGCTTTTAGGGCTTGGAAAATGGTGCTGGTTGAAAAGCCAAATTTTTTTGCCAACTCTTTTTGAGTGAATTGATGGTTCTTCTTTTCAATTGCCTGAAAGAGAAGTTCCCGCCAAATGATTTCGATTTTCTTCATAAAATTATCCTTTCATTTCTATAATATTCGAAAAGAAGATAGTTGTCAAGTCTGCTATACTGATTTTGCACTATTGAAATTTTTAACCTTAGGGATTAAAATAAGGAACCATGTGGGGGTGGTAAGAGATCTAGCCCATCCTAGTTGCTTTTATCGCAGGGGAGAGCGACGAAGCGAAAATTGCCGGGTTCGGAAATTCCCTCGATTAGATCTCAACTGGAATTTTGCGATCAACTCTGCTATAGATAATTTACCTGGGTAACGCCCGGGATTTTTTATTTCGGGCACTAATTAGCTCTCAATCCGTGCCAATCGGCGTCTCCTCGCCCACTCCACCATTTTTGGTAAAAAAATCACCACCGGAATCAAGAAAATCACCTTCTCCGGTATCTGCAAATTGGAAACCTGAATAATTAGCCAGATTCTATCGCGCCTTATTCGCGTGTCTCCAGCACAAAACTATAACTAAACCCTTGCCCCAAACTTGCGCTCTTCCAAGACGAGAACGTAGACCTCGCGGGACAGTCAAACGTCCCAGCCACGTTCGACGTGGCGAGGAAGCAAGCATAGTTTAGGGACCAGAAGAAAAAGAGCTAGGTGAAAAAGTTACGATACATTTGAGACAATGAGTAGTTTTGCCAGCAGATTTTCATCATCTTCGGTATAGTTTCCCAAGACTTGACAGAAATCTGTATCGTAGTTATATGACTACTTTACAGACGGTG
>JBMORX010000009.1:7783-201931 GCA_049322615.1 Patescibacteria group bacterium | reverse complement strand
AGACAATTGGGTGGTATACTATAATCAGGTGAGACCACACCAAGCTCTTGGCTATTTAACACCTTACCAGTATTATCAAAAAGATATGAGAAAGGAGGATTGTCTCAAAAGTATGTAACCAGAACAATCATTTGTTTTATTACTAGAGTTGTGGTAGCATTCTTATGTATCTTATTTATATGCGGTAACTATATAACTTTCTTTGCCAATAAACCAAAGAGGGAAAAGAGGGATGGTAGAGTCCTTTATCTATATAATTTAGGTCAATGATACCAAACGCACACGAATTTTTAACAGCAGGGGCTCGTTTTAATAAAAAGTTCTATAAGAAATATAAAAAATCTGGTTACAGGCTCTACAACGCTTCAAGAGTAACAACCGTCGGTAGGTTCGTAAGGAAACATTCGATTGATGAAATTCCCCAACTGATAAATGTTTTAAGAGGAGAAATGAGTCTTGTTGGTCCCCGACCATACTATCCAGATGAACTTGTCGAACAGCAAAAAAAGTTTCCTCATACAAGACATTTGGTTGATGAAGTTTTGTCGGTCAGGCCGGGAGTCACCGGTGCCTGGCAAGTTTCTGAAAGATCAGATGTTAATTTTGACAAAAGAATTGCTATGGACGCAGATTATGCCAGACGGAAATCTATTCTCTATGATATTATTATTTTATTAAAAAGTCCCTGGGCGATGATTTCTGGAAAAGGAGCGGTATAAAAATTTAAAATTTAAAAAGTAAAATTGAAAATTATGGAAATCGAAAAAATAAACTTGGAACCGCAAAAAGAAGAGGCAAAAATCCGTTTTTTTAGAAAAAAGTGGTTTTGGGGAGTGATTTTGGGACTTCTGGCTGTTTTTATCTTGACCTTCATCCCTGCCCTTTTTGTAATTAACAAAGTTAAGGCAGTCTATCGGGAGACTTTAAAACTCACCGAGGTGGCAAAGACTAAAGATTTGAAATTGGTAAGCCAGCAAATTTCCGAAACGAAAAAATCCCTTGAAAGCCTTGAAAAATCTCTAAAACCGTTCTTTTGGGTTAAATATCTTCCAGTTTTTGGTAGTTATGAGGCTGATGCCGAACATTTAGTCCGGGCAGGCGAAGCCGGACTTGAGGCAGGAGAAATTGTTGTTAGGGCGGTTGAACCCTACTCTGACATTATTGGTTTTTCTGGGGGGGGAACAGTTGGTGGAGGAGAGAAGACTGCCGAAGACCGGATTGCTTTTGTGGTTACGACTATTGATAAGATCGGTCCAGATATCGAAAAAGTCGCAGAGAAATTACTCATTGCCCAAAAAGAGGTTTCAGAAATTAACCCTAGGCGTTATCCGGAAAAATTTAAAGGCAAGAAAATCAGAGAACCCCTAAGCGAGATGATTGCTCTTGTGGACCAGGTGGCAACCTTAACCTCACAGGCAAAACCCCTTTTTGGAGTTGCTCCCTATCTTTTGGGAATTGACTCTCCAAGGCGCTATTTAATTATTTTTCAAAATGATGGAGAACTACGGTCTACTGGTGGTTTCATGACTGCCTATGCAATTTTGGAGGTTTCTAAAGGAAAGCCAAAACCAATTTTATCCGAAGATATTTATGCTTTAGATGCCAGGTACAGACCTTCAGAAAAAGCCCCTGAAGCCTTGGTTAAATACGTTCCCTTTCCTTACAGCAAAGACCCTCGCTTCAGACTCCGAGACATGAACATTTCTCCTGATTTTAAAATTTCGATGGAAACTTTCTCGATAAATTTCCAAAAAGCCTCAAGTTTCAAATATGACGGAATTGTCGCCATTGATACCGAAGTTCTAGTTAGACTTCTTAAGGTTTTGGGTCAGGTAGGGGTTCCCGAATGGGGAAATTTTTCCGCCGAGCCGGACAAGCGCTGCGATGGCTGTCCCCAGGTAGTTTATGAACTGGAAAGACTTATTTCAAAACCAACTTATGAAATAAAAGTGGCTAGAAAGGCAGTTATTGGTCCTTTAATGCACTCAATTTTAGCCAATGCTTTAGGGAGCCCAAAAGAAAAGATTCCTGGACTTTTTAATGCCGTCTCCTCTTCCCTTTTGGAAAAACATGTTCTTTTTTACTTTCCTGACGAGAAGGTCCAAGGCGCGGTTGAAAGTTTTAACATTGCCGGAAGGATTAAAGATTATGATGGAGATTACTTCCACTTAAACGACACCAGTTTCTCCGGCGCCAAATCAAACTTTTTCATAAGTCAAGAAGTAGAGCAAAAAATAGAAATTAAAGATGGAAAAGTGGTCAAGACGGTAACAGTGGAATATAAAAATCCTTCGCCTCCCTCAAATTGTAATTTGGAGGCTGGCCAACTTTGTCTTAATGCTCCTTACCGGGATTGGTTTAGGTTTTATGTGCCAAAAGGAGCAAGACTCTTAGAGTCCTCCGGTTCTGAAGTTGAAGTTAAAACTTATGAAGAGTTGGGAAAAACTGTTTTTGAGGGATTTTTTGGTGATAAATATCCGCTCCGACCTCAAGGTTCGGCAAAATTGGTTTTCAAATACGAACTACCCAATCCAGTGAAAAAAGAATATAAACTTTTAATTCAAAAACAGCCAGGGACAGACGAACCAGAATATTCTATTATTCTGGGCAATCAAAAACAAGAATTTGAGTTGAAAACTGACAGGGAGCTCAAATTTAAAATTTAAAATGAAAAATGTAAAATGACAAAGAAAAATTCAAAATTTTCTATTCTTAATCTTTTTGATTTTTAATATTTAATTTTTGCTTTTTCCCAGTGGCTACCTATAAAACCGAGGGGATAATCTTAAAAAGAAGAAATTTTGGCGAAGCAGATCGAATTTTAACAATTTATACAAAGCATTTTGGCAAAATTTCTGTTTTAGCCAAAGGGATAAGAAAGCCAACGAGCAAAAAATCTCCCAGCCTTGAACTCTTCAACTGGGTGAAAATTTTGGTTAGTCAAGGCAAAAACCTTGACATTGTAAGTGAATGTCAGACGGTAAGGGCTTTTCGGTCTTGGCGAAAAGATTTAAAAAAAGTCGGACTGGCTTTTTATTTTTGTGAGTTAGTGGAAAGATTAACAGTCGAGAACGTTAAGAACAAACAAATTTTTAATCTTTTGGCTGGGAGTTTATTAGGACTCGAGAAGGCAGATGGAGCCAGTCTTAAGCGGGCAGCCCGAAACTTTGAACAAAGGATTCTTGAAGAAACAGGTTTTTGGCCTAGAGGAAAACCCGCCGGTAGCGTTAATTTAGAAAACTATATTGAAAAAATCATTGAAAAGAGATTAAGGGCGAAAAATATTTTTTAAGAGTAAAAAATATGGGTAAATTTGTAAAATTTGTTGTTTTTGTTCCCGAAACACACGCTGATATAATTCGTGAGGCAATGGGTAAAGCTGGCGCCGGCGTAATTGGAAATTATGATTCTTGTAGTTTCTCTATCAAAGGAGTCGGTCGCTTTAGACCTCTTAAGGGCGCCAGGCCGGCTATTGGAGAGATTGATAGATTGGAGTTGGTGAACGAGGAACGGATTGAAACCATTTGTCTTAAAGAAAAAGTTAAAGAAGTTCTGGAGGCTATTAAGAAAGTTCATCCCTATGAAGAAGTGGTTTTTGACATTTACCCGTTAGAAGACTATAGCAGATGAAAACAGAGACATAGTCGGAGATTGCCCCCTGAGGTGTAAAAGTAAAAATCTTATTGACAAAATTGGGCAATTGCTCTATTTTGTCTATAGAGATGATTATGCGGTTTAGAGTTCTATGAGAAGAGACATGAGAAGAAAAATAAAAAGAATAAAAAGAAAAGTTCAAATCGAAGACCTTACTTCTCTTAAAATTAAAGAGTCGCTTATCGAAAGCCTGGCTAAAAATTTAGCAAAACAAATAGACAAAGAAATTTTCAAGAAAAAGTACGCCCCGGTTAAGGATATTTTAGTCTTAGTTGGAGCAGGTGCTTTCTTGACCGCTTCGCTGGTTATTCCCAATTTACCTGTTGCTCTAAAGCCATTCCTTGCGGATGAAAAAGAATACGAAGCCTGGAAGAGGTTTAACATACCCTATCTTAAAAGAACTCTTAAAAGGCTGGCTAAACAAAAACTAGTGGAGATTAGCGAGGAGGAAGGGAAGCAGATAGTTAAGATTACTGACAGAGGACGGAGAAAAATCCTAAAATATGCTCTTGATGAACTTGAGATTGAAAAACCAAAATTTTGGGATGGAAAATGGAGACTTTTAAGTTATGATATCCCTAAAGAATTAAAAGGTGTAGCCAGGATTTTTCGAGAATATCTAAAGAGCTGGGGCTTTTATCCTCTTCACGAAAGTGTTTATCTTCATGCTTATCCTTGTGAGGAAAAAATAGAGTTTCTTAGGGAATATCTAGGAGTAGGGGAGCACGTACGGATTTTTACAGTTTTAAGAATTGAGAATGACAAACAATTCAGAGACTTCTTTGGAATTTGAAGCAAATATCTCAAATTCTCTTGGACATTGGACATTTTTGGGCAATTGCCCAATTTTGTCCAAAGTGTGAGACCATAACGAATTAGAATTTCTGATTTTCCAGGAAATTTGTTAAAATATTCCTATGTCTAAACTAGTTAAAGATTTCTATACCCAATCTGTCCGGAAAGAATGGTTAAGATTAATTAGAAGTCCGTATAGACGGCTTGAGTTTGAGACCACCCTCAATTTTCTTAAGAAGCATCTTCCTGACAGAGAATTGGTTCTTGATGCCGGGGGTGGTCCGGGGAGATACACGATTGAACTGGCGAAAATGGGATACGAGATGGTTTTACTAGACTACACTCCTCGTCTTTTGGAGTTTGCCAAAAGACAGACTAGAAAAGCAAAGGTAGAAAATCGGGTTAAACAAATAATCGAGGGTTCAATTAGTGACCTTTCTATGTTTAAAGATAATCAATTTGATGGAGTAATTTGTTTGGGCGGAACGCTTTCTCATATTCTAGATAAGACCGAAAGAGAAAAAGCCATCGCTGAATTGGTCAGAGTTGCTAAACAAGATGCGCCAGTATTTGTTTCGGTTATTGGTCGGTTCGCTATTTTGATTAACGAATTGGTAAATTTTCCTGAAGAGATAGTCCCGCTTTTGGAAAGGATGAGAGATAAAGGAGAATACCGCGGGGGTTATGGGTTTGCCCCATGTTATTTCTTTATGCCCGAGGAATTAAAGAAACTAATGGAAAATCAAGGAACAAAGACTCTAGAAATGGTAGGCTTAGAAGGACTAGCTTCTCATCACCCAAGAAAGCTTAACCGTTTAGCGAAAACCAACCTTGAGGCTTATAAGATTTGGCTTGAGACTCACGCGGAGACCTGTACCCATCCTGCAGTTGTCGCGATGAGTGAACACTTTATGATTATTTCCAGAAAATCAGGATAGTTGGAGTTTGCCCCTCGGTTCTTCTTTTAGACATTTTTGGGCAATTGCCCAATTTTGTCCATTGCGGGATTAAGGCTATTTGAAAAGGTGTTAAAAGTTTTTTGAGGGCTATTGTTTTGAATGTTGCTGGATAGTTGTTAGATTAGAAAGATTAGAAGAGTGCTTTTAATATGTTTTTCTTTTTGCTATCATTAACTCATGGCGAATGATTTGATGGAGAAAATTGTTAGCCTTTGTAAAAGAAGGGGATTTATTTTTCCCAATTCGGAAATCTACGGAGGAATTCAGGGATTTTATGATTATGGACCCTTAGGGGTGGAACTGAAAAATAACATAAAGAGCGTTTGGTGGAAATGGATGATTCAAGAGCATGAAAACGTAGTCGGAATTGACGGAGCGATTATTACCCATCCCAAAGTTTGGGAAGCCTCAGGTCACGTCCAAAGTTTTACCGATCCTTTGGTTGATTGTAAAAAGTGCAAAAGACGATTCCGGGCTGATCATTTGATCGAAGAGATGGCGGTTGAAGAAGCGGGAGCGGCCGATGAAGACTTAATTCTCAGACTGACTAAAGCCTTAAAAGGTAAAAAATGCCCCGAGTGCGGTGGAGAGTTAACTGAACCGCGAAAGTTTAATCTTCTGGTTGAGACTTCCTTGGGGGTCGTTGAAGGAGAAAAAAAGACTGCTTATCTTCGGGGAGAGGCGTGTCAAAACATCTACCTTAATTATCAAAATGTTCTTGACTCGATGCATTTGAAGATTCCCTTTGGCATTGTTCAGATTGGTAAGGCTTTTAGAAATGAGATTACCCCCAAACAGTTTCTTTTCCGACAAAGGGAGTTTGAGCAATGGGATCTTCAGTGGTTTGTCAATCCAAAGGAGATGGAAAAATGGTATGAATTTTGGAAGGAAGAAAGAATGAAATGGTATAAGGAATTGATAAACTACAAAAACAAGATTCGTTTTCGTCAGCATGAGAAAAATGAACTTGCTCATTACGCCAAGGTAGCCTTTGATATCGAATATGAGACTCCGTTTGGTTGGAAAGAGTGGGAAGGAATTCACTGGCGTGGCGATTGGGATTTATCTCGCCACGGACAATACTCTGGCAAGGATTTTACTTATACTGACCCTGAAACCGGTGAAAGATTTTTGCCTTGGATTGTGGAGACTTCGGGTGGGGTTGACAGAACATTTTTGTTTTTACTTTTCGATGCTTATTTTGAGGAAAAAGAGAGGATCGTTTTAAAATTAAATCCCCAGATTGCTCCCTATAAGGTGGCAGTTTTTCCCCTTTTGGCAAATAAAGAAGAACTGGTTAAAGAAGCGAGAAAAATTTATGATGGATTAAAACTTTGCTATGCAGTAGCCTGGGATGACCGGGGGAATATTGGCAAGCGTTACTATGCTCAAGACGAAATCGGCACCCCTTGGTGTATCACGGTTGATTTCCAGACGCTTGAGGATAAAACGGTAACGATTCGAGATAGAGATACAACCAAACAGGTAAGAGAAAAAATTGACAAACTAGGAGAATGGTTTCAAAATAGATTATAGTGATTCGGTAGCGATTCGATGGTGATTCAGTGGTAATTCAATTGAATTATAGTATATGATGAAGAAATACCTGCCTATAATTGGAATTTTTTTGGGAGCACTCATTTTATTTGGAGTGTTTTTTTGGTTTCTTAAAGGAAGACAGACTCCTGGAACAGGTACATCCACCCCAACCCAGGCCCCGGTTCTCCTTGAGGAAAGACCTTATGTTACCCTAACCCCCCGAACCGATGGTCATGAATTAAAACTAGAAATAGAAAATCTTAAAAACGTCCAGACAGTTGATTATGAATTAGTTTATCTTGCCGGCGATGTTTCTCGGGGAGTTATTGGTTCAGTTGATCTTGAGGGTGAAAATTCCCTTTCTCGAGATCTACTTTTGGGTTCTTGCTCTAAAAATGTTTGTAAATATGATGAAGGGGTAAGCGAAGGAACTTTAACTCTTCGTTTTCGAGGTCTGGCAGGAACCCAAAAATATGAGTTGGCTTTTCATCTCCAAAAGGGAAGTGAGGCAAAAGAGGGATTAACTTCAGGTGATGGGAATTTTACTTTCCAGGGAAATCTGCCTTCCTCTTCATTTTATTTAAGCCAGGGAACTTTAGGCGTGCCCAAAATGCCTGACGGCAAAATTATTGCTGGACCATACGGTGTTTTCACCGCTTCTTCAAAGAATGTTAAGGGAACAATAAAACTTCGTTTATCCCAACCTAGTCAAACTGTGAAAGTTTTTGGTTGGGATGCCGATTCGGCGTCTTGGAAAGAATACTCAAAAGGCTTTGAAACTGATGGCCAAGTCGTTTCGGTTGAAGTCGATCGTTTAACCTGCTTCCTCGCCGTTTCCCCCTAACAAGGTCCATTTTACCTCTTTATTATAAGATAGAATCTCTATTATAAGCTAAAATCCAAGGCTAAAATTAAAAATTGTTTTCGATTTTTTGCCTAGGCAGAAAATAGATTTAGGGATAGATTTGAGTGGTACAAATTTTGCTGCAGCAGAAAATGTACCATTTTATTTTCTAGCACTGTCATCAGGTCGAACCTGTCGGGAGGTTGAACCTCCGAATGAGTGGAAATATCTTCCAATGGTGAATTGAACTTAATTTGCCTCTTGACCCCGCACAACACTTACTTGCTCCCCCCGCCAACAGCTACGCAGTTGCAGGCGGGCGTCGCAAGGGCGTGTATGCGGGGCAGGCAACTCAGACTGATTCCGCAATGGTGATTTATATCTAAATTGGTACTTGACAACTACATAGGAATGGCTCAAAATGGATATAAATGGTGAAAAGTAGTGAGGGGGGCAGATGTTTTTAGGAGAATACAAACATAATTTAACTACTGGAAAACGGCTGGCTTTGCCTAAAAAAATCAGAGAACAGATAACTGGCGATGAGGTTGTTTTAGCTAAGGGATTTGAACCGTGCATTTTTGGATTTGACAGAAAGACGTGGGACGAGGCAGCAAAGCAGGAACTTTTAGTGCCTATCTCGGAGGGAAGGGGAAGAGAAATTAGAAGGCAGATGTTTGCCGCAGCAGAAGTGGTTGATATTGATGTTCAGGGAAGAGTAGTTTTGCCAGATACTTTGGTGTCTTGGGCTGGGATCAAAGGAGAAATGACAGTCATCGGAGCTGGCGATCATTTTGAGGTTTGGGATTCTGACACCTGGAAGACCTATTTAGAGAAAATTGAAACCAAACAGGAATGATACGCTTAAACGGTGAAAAAATGAGGCAAAAACTGGAGAAACTGCTGGTGAGTAATGGTTGTGGGAAAGGGAGAGTAAACGGTGGAAATGGGAACGGGAACGGCGGGAATGGAAAAAGACATTGATTTAAGCCGTGGGCGGGGCAAGCGCCTGGTCTTCTGCCTGCCCTACAGGCGAAATCTCCGCCCACGGTAAAAGAAAACTTATGCTTAAATATTTTTTGAACTGGTTTAAAAAAACCTGGCTTGGTCAGCTGTTAACGCTTTTTAGCGCACCGGTGATCTAAAAGGGAAAAAGTATGAAAAACAAGAGAATACTTTTCTTTGTTTTTGGTATGGTTTTGTTTCTGGCTTTTGCTAAACTTTTGTTTGCTAATATGCTTTCGACAACGGGTTTAAGACTTGCCAATCTTTCAGAGCAAGTTTCTGCTGTTTCAGCAGAAAACAGTCTTCTTGAGGAAGAAATTGTCAAATTTTCCTCCCTTTCCCGGATTTCTTCTGAGGCGGCAAACTTGGGATTTGGCAAACCAAGTTTGGTGGTTAACCTAACACCTGAGGTTCCAGTTGCCCTGCGATAAGGAGGCAAAAATGTCTTTGTGGCGAGCCAAAACCTTGATGCTTGGTTTTTGTTTTTTTGGTTTTTTGGTAGCCGGCAGACTTTTTTATTGGCAGATACTTCAGGGTGAAAAACTCTCAAGTCTTGCTTCCTCTCAATATTCTCAAGAAGAAGAAATTCCTGCAAGACGTGGTCAAATTTTGACTTCGGATGGCTTTCCCTTAGTGACCAACAAACAAGCCTATTTAGTCTATGCCCTCCTTCCCCAGCTCGATAGAAGCCCTGAGGAGATTTCTACCATGCTTGCCAAAATTTTGCAATCGCAAACCCGAGAAGAAATGGAAAAGAAGCTTAAGAGTAAAGATTTAGTTTGGGTTTCTCTAGCGAGAAAGGTAGATAGAGAGAAAAAGGAAGAAATTCAAAAACTTCAAATTCAAGGCTTGGGTTTTGAGGAAGAAGCAAGAAGAGACTATCCCGAGGGGTCGCTTGCTGCCCAACTGGTGGGATTTGTTGGCAAAGACGCCGCCGGGAAAGATAAAGGTTATTTTGGACTCGAGGGATTCTACGACCGAGAGCTTTCAGGCAGACCCGGAATCTTGCGTCAGGAAAAAGACGCCTCTGGTAGACCAATTCTTATCGGCAAAAGACTCAAAGAGGAAGAAATTCCCGGGAGAGATTTGGAGCTTTATCTTAACCGTGAGATTCAATTTATGGTTGAAAGAAAATTGAAAAAGGGTTTGGAGAAATATGGGGCGAAAAGTGGCTCGGTAGTGATTATGGATCCAAAAACTGGAGGAATCCTAAGCATGGCTTCTTTTCCTTCGTATGAGCCAGCAAATTATGCTAAGACCAACGACTCACTTTTCCCAAATCCGGTTATCAGTCAAACTTTTGAGCCGGGATCGATTTTTAAACCCCTAGTCATGGCCGCCGCCATTAATGAGGGAGTGGTCAGTCCTCAAGATAAATGTGACCGATGCAGCGGACCAAGACAAATTGGTGAATACACTATTAAAACATGGGACGAGAGGTACCATCCCGATTCAACCATGACTGAGATTTTGGAACATTCGGACAATGTCGGAATGGTTTTTGTCGGCGAAAAATTGGGGACGAAAAATTTGGTTTCCTACTTAAAGAAATTCGGCATTGGAGAGCAAACAGGGATTGATCTTGAGGGAGAGACAGTCGCTGTCCTAAGATCAGAGAACGAGTGGGTACCTATCGATTTAGCCACTGCCTCATTTGGTCAGGGAGTGGCGTTGACGCCAATTCAAATGGTTAGGGCCATCGCCGCTGTCGCCAATGGCGGAGAGATGCTTGAGCCCCATGTTGTCACCAAGATTAAGACTCAAGATAAAGAATTGGAGATAAAACCAAAAGTAAGAAGAAGAGTCATAAGTCTCGCCACTGCCAGGGTGATTACAGAAATGATGGTTAACGCGGTTGAGAGAGGGGGAAAATGGGAAAGACCGAAAGGCTTTCGAATTGCCGGAAAGACCGGGACGGCTCAAATCCCTATTGCTGGACACTATGATAAGGAGAAAACCATCGTTTCCTTTGTTGGTTTTGCTCCGGCTGATAATCCTCGATTTGTGATGCTTGTTACCATGCGGGAGCCGACTCTAATTTGGGGTTCAATGACGGTCGCCCCGCTTTGGTTTGAAATTGCCAAAGAACTTTTTTACTATCTTGGAATTCCACCCAGTTTTTAAATTTTGAAAGCGAAGAATGGTATAATAGACTTCGTGTATGGTTCGAAAACTGAAGAACCTTGGTCACTTTATTCAAGCATTCCTGGCTGTCATCTTCTATCGTTTTCCCGCTTCTCACTTGACCGTGATTGGGGTTACTGGTACCGATGGAAAAACAACCACGGTCCATTTAGTTGGAGAAATTCTTAAAAAAGCAGGATTTAAAGTGGCGATGATTTCCACTCTTGGAGCATGGTTTGGAGAAAAAGAAATTAAAACTGGTTTCCATGTGACTACCCCCAGCCCTTTTTTGCTGCAAAAACTTCTTCAGCAAATTGTCAACCGTGGGTTTACTCATGTTGTTCTTGAAGCAACTTCTCACGGTTTTGACCAACACCGGCTCCTGGGCTGTAATTTTAAGGTTGGAGTAATCACCAATATTACCCACGAGCATTTAGATTATCACAAAACTTTTGAAGATTATTTGAAAGCCAAGGCAAAACTTTTCCGAAAAGTAGAATTAGCGGTTTTAAATTGCGACGATGAGTCATACGAATACCTAAAATCAAAAATTAAGAGTGAAAAAGCAAAAATAATAACTTATGGAGTTAAGAATGAGGCTGACTTGACACCGAAAACTTTTCCTTTTAAAGGAAAGCTTCTTGGCGAATATAATCTTTATAACTGTCTGGCAGCCATCGGAGTAGCCCAAGGTTTGGGGATAAAGAAGGAAATTATAAGGATTGCTGTCGAAGGTTTTTCTGGATTACCAGGGAGACTGGAAAAGATCAGCGAGGGACAGGATTTTCAAGTCTTTATTGATTTTGCTCACACCCCGGCTGCCTTTAAAGAGGTTCTTAAGACGGTGCGAAATCAGACGAAAGGAGAAATAATTCATGTGTTTGGCTGTACCGGTGATCGAGACAAAACCAAACGACCGATGATGGGAGAGATTTCCGCCAAGCTTAGTGATAAAATTATTCTAACGCATGAGGATACTTATCATGAAGACCTTAAAAAAATCATTAACGAAATTGAAGTGGGAGTGAAAAAGGGAGGGAAAATTTTAGGTCAAACCTATTGGAAGATTTTTGACCGCTCTTGCGCAATCATCTTAGCGATTAATATGGCTAAAAGTAAAGATACTGTTTTGATTACTGGTGTTGGTCACCAGAAAACTTTAAATCTCGGCGGACAGGAAATCCCCTGGTCAGACCAGGAAATTTCGAAAGAGGCGATTAAGGAAAGGTTAAAATGAAATTGTTTTTTAGTGAATTTAAGGCTGATTACGATAAATATTTTTTCCCTTATCAAGTTTGGTTGCTTGCAGAAGTTGGGGATAAAGTCGAGAAAATTTATGATTCAGGCTTTTTACCGATGAGGAACTTACCCGGTGTTTATTATCTCTCCAGAAGCCTGCGAGTTAGTCTGCCCAAATTTTCCCTCTCAAGCGAGAATAGAAGAATCTTAAACAAGACGGCTAATTTTGAGTATGAATTTTTGCCGCTTGATGAATTTGATTACACCCCAGAGGTTCAAAAATTTTGCAAGGAATACATGGACAAGCGATTTGGAAAAGGTCAGATAAGGGCCGCGGGAATAAAAAGTATTTTTGAAAAAGGAGTGTATAATTATATTTTTGTCTGGAAAGAAGCCCAAGGCGGCAATGAAGTCGGATACGCAGTTTGTTTCTTAAGTGATGACCTACTCCAATATGCTCATGCTTTCTATAATCTGGATTTCTTGGAAAAAAGTCTAGGGGCAAGAATGATATTAGAGGCAGTGACATGGGCCCAGAAAAACGGACGAAAATTTGCCTATTTAGGCACTTGTTATGAGAAAAACGCTCTTTATAAAACCGAATTTACTGGAGTAGAATTTTTTAATGGGTTTTCCTGGTCAAGCAATCTTGAAGAATTGAAATATCTAATTGAAAAACAAGCGAATGAGTACCTCTTGCGCGATAGAGAATTTACAGAAAAATTTTATCAAGGAGACATTAGAGCCTTATTGAATAACTATGGTGTTCGAGTAAAAATATGACTCAAAAGACCTTGAGATGACGAGAAATCATATTCACTTCATTGGTATTGCCGGTAAGACGATGGCACCCTTGGCGAAAATGTTTATGGATATGGGTTGGCAGGTGACTGGTTCAGACCAAAAAGCTGTTTATCCGCCAATCACTACCTATCTTGAAGAAAATAATATCGATTTTGCCCGAGGATACAGTGAAAAAAACCTGTCCGAAAAACCAGACTTAGTTGTCGTTGGTCGAAGTGCCTTGCTAATTAACCAGGAAAATCCCGAAGTAGTCAAAGCAAAAAAATTTGGTTGTCCAATCCTGTCTTATCCAGAAGTTCTCCGGAACTTTCTGGTTAAAGAAAACTCAATTGTGACCGCGGGAACTTACGGCAAGACGACCCTCGCCTCTCTCCTTGCTTGGATTCTTGAGAAAGCGGGTTTTAATCCTTCTTTTATGATTGGTGGCGTCTCTCTTAACTTTTCCGATGGAGTAAGGAATACTCCTTCTTCCTATTCGGTGATTGAGGGCGATGAGACACCGGCGATGCTTGAGACTGATCTGCCTAAATTCATGTTTTATAAACCAAAATTTGTTCTTTTAACCGCTGCCAAATGGGACCATCCCGAGATTTTTAAGAATGAGAATGATTACATTTTGGCTTTTAAAAAATTTGTTAAATTAATACCTCAAGATGGTTTGTTAGTCGCCTGTGGCGATGGTGAAAATATTAAAGAGGTCGCCAGGGTTGCCAAATGTCAAGTAGTTTGGTATTCTTCAGAGACCAAAAATGCCAATTTCTGGCTAGAAAAAATTTCTTTTGCTACCAAGCTTGTCTCCTTTGAGGTGGTGACGCTCAAGGAGCGAATTTTACTTGAGACATCACTTTTGGGAAGACACAACCTGCAAAATATCTGTGGCGCCGTCGCTTTATGTCGTAGTTTGGGGATCGAAACAGAGATTATTAAAAATGCCATCAGAACTTTCAAGGGGATTAAAACACGATTAGAGAACTTGGGGACATTTGGCGGGATAACCGTCTTTTTTGATTTTGCTCAACATCCTGCGAAAGTTAAGGAATCGCTTACTGCCTTAAGAGTAAGATTTCCCAAAAGTAGAATTTTCTGCGTTTTTGATCCTCATGCGAGCCTTCTTAAACAAAGGGAAAGTCTTACTTGGTACCCAGGAAAATTTGATAAAGCAAATCAGGTAATTGTAACGAAAATGGCTTTTTTAAAAACCTCCAAAAAAGAAAACCGGGTAAAAGGACCGGAAATAGTTAGGGCGATCGCAAAGACTCAACCTAATGTTTTCTACGAGCCAATCGACGAGAAGGTAATTGATTTTTTAATTAATGAACCAAAGAGAAAAGACATCATCATTTTTATGTCTTCGGGAGGACTGAAAATAACAACAATGATTGAAAAAACAATCGCAAAATTGAAAAAAGACTCATGAAAAAAGGCTATCAGGAATTCTTGGAAAGTTTAGGAGGAAAAAGAGTAAAACTCAATGAGCCAATGCGTCTTCACACCACTTTTAAAATTGGCGGGCCAGCCGATATCTTTTATGAGGTAAAGACGAAGGAAGAGATAGTGGCGGCGGTAAAACTTGCCAGGAAATTAAAGATTCCATATTTTATTTTAGGCGGGGGATCAAATATTTTGGTTTCAGATAAAGGAATACGGGGGGTGGTAATAAAAATTAAAAATGAAAAATTGGGAATGAAAAATGGAAGGGTCAAGGCTGAAGCTGGGATGAGTCTTCCTTGGTTGGTGGGGGAGACCGCCAAAGGGGGGCTTTCCGGACTAGAGTTCTGCGCCGGTATTCCGGGGACAGTGGGCGGAGCGATTGCTGGTAATGCTGGGATTAAAGACAAGTGGATTGGAGATTTGGTTGAAGAAGTTGAAATTTTGCAGGAAGACGGAGAAAAAGAAATAATTTCAAAAAGAGAATGCCAGTTTGGTTATAGACAGAGCCGATTTTTGCTGGAGAAAGAGATCGTTTTGGGGGTAACCTTGAAATTAATCCAGAATAATCCCCAAAGTGTTGCTAGAAGAATCGATAAATATTTAAAGATAAGAAAAAACCAACCTAAAGAACCCTCAGCCGGTTCTGTTTTTAAAAATCCCGATGGTGAAAGTGCCGGTAAGTTGATCGAGCAGGTCGGACTGAAGGGCTATCGAATTGGCGATGCTCAAGTTTCCCCCAAACATGCTAATTTTATTGTTAATTTGGGTTTGGCAAAGGGCAGGGATGTGCTAGAATTAATACGTTTGTGCCAAAAAAGGGTTGAAGAAAAATTTGCTGTTAGACTTGAAAAAGAAATTAAAATTATCGGAGAACTTTAATGCAAAAATTCATTATTGAAGGAGGCAATCGTCTCTGCGGTGAGGTCACTTTAGCCGGAGCCAAAAACTCTGGCTTCAAATTAATGATTGCGGGTTTGCTTTCGGAAGAAGAAAGTAAAATTGGAAATTTCTCAAAGATTGGTGATGTTGTCTCCACGGCAAAAATAATAGAAGAACTTGGCGGTAAGGTTACTTTTAGGAAAAATCATCACCTTGAAGTGAGAGGCGCGAATTTAAATAAATTCGAATTATCCGAAAAACATGGTCGGCTTTCCCGGGCTTCAACCTACTTTGTTGGTCCCTTGCTTGCGCGTTTCGGTAAGGCAATTATCCCTGTTCCAGGAGGTTGTAAAATCGGTCGCCGATCAATTGACTGGCACCTTGAAGGTTTTAAAGCATTAGGAGCCAACTTTAAGTATTTTGGGGATTATTGTTTGATTGAAGCCAGCAAACTTAAGGGAGCGACTTACCGTTTTCCTAAAAATACTCACGGAGGGACCGATGTGATGATTATTGCCTCGGTTTTGGCTGAAGGAGCAACTTTGCTTGAGAATGCAGCCCTTGAGCCAGAGGTTGATGATCTAATTGCCTTTCTTAATCAAATGGGGGCAAAAATCAAAAGATTACCCAATCGCCGGATTTTAATTCAGGGAGTTAAAAAACTTAAAGGAACAAGTCATCAGGTCATGCCTGATCGTAACGAAGCCGTGACTTTTGCTTGTGTTGCCTTAATTACAAAAGGTGATGTTTTTGTCCGAAAAGCCAATCCCAAAGTTTTGACCGCCTTTTTGGATAAAATTAAAGAAATAAAAGGAGGGTACGAGGTTAGTCGGGAGGGAATCAGATTTTTCTATAAACATCCGCTCCGCCCAAGTCAAGTAATTACCGCTCCTTATCCAGGTTTTATGACCGATTGGCAGGCTCTTTGGACAGTTTTAATGACCCAGGCCCAAGGAACCTCAACCGTCCATGAGACTATTTTTGAGAATCGTTTTGGCTATGTTCCGGATTTAATTAAAATGGGGGCAAAAATTGAACTTTTTAATCCCGAAGTTGATAGCCCCCAGGATTATTACAATTTCAACTGGGAGGATAATAAACAGGAATATTTCCACGCGGTAAAAATTTTGGGACCGACCAATCTTTGGGCAAGTCAGCTTAATATTGGCGATATTAGGGCCGGGGCAACCTTAATTTTGGCGGCTTTGGTTGCCAAAGGGAAGACAGAGCTTTTGGGAGTTGAGCATATTTTTAGGGGATACGAAAATCTTGATGAAAGACTACGCACCCTGGGCGCCAAAATCCAAAGAGAATGAAAAAAATTAAAGTCGTCGTCTTGATGGGAGGTCGGAGTCCAAAACATGAGGTCTCACTCGTCACAGGCAGGGAAGTGGTTAGAAATTTAGATAAGAAAAAATATGAAATTTTGCCTGTTTTGATTTCTCGGGATGGAGAAAGATGGCAGCTTAAAGACCAAAGAGAAATTTTGCTCCATTCCCCTTCAAGGGTGGAGAAGACTGACCATAAGAGAAGAATTAGGGGCGGGAAAGCGCTTTTACCTCAAGGCAGGAATCTTCCGCTTAAGTTTGGAAAAAAGCCTGATGTGGTTTTTATTGCCATGCATGGTCCATATGGTGAGGATGGAACAGTTCAGGGGATGCTTGAACTAGCCGGACTTCCCTATACTGGAGCGGGCGTTTTGGCTTCAGCCTTGGGAATGGATAAACCGATGTTTAGAAGGGTGATTGAGGAAAGAGGAATTCCTACACCAGAATATTTGGTTTTCGAAAAAGGAGAGAATTCAAGTATAATCTGGAAGAAATTTAAAACTCCCCTGGTGGTGAAACCCTCTTCCCAGGGTTCAAGTGTTGGTGTAAGTATTGTCCGCAGAAAAGAAGAATTAGATGAGGCTTTAAAAAAGGCTTTCAATTTCGGACCACGAGTTATTATTGAGGAATATCTTTCTGGGACTGAGGTAACCTGTGGGGTGTTAGGAAATGAAAATCCTCAAGCTTTACCGGTAGTTGAGATCGTTCCCAAAAAAGAGTTTTTTGATTATGAGGCAAAGTACGATGAAACTAAATGCGATGAGATAGTTCCCGCTCGGATTTCCCGAAAGCTGACCAAAAAAGTTCAAGATTTAGCCATTCGTGTTTTTAAAGCGATTGATTGTCGCGGTTTTGGTCGGGTAGATATGATTATTTCTCAAGGTAAACCTTTCGTTTTGGAGATAAACACGATCCCGGGTTTGACTCCTGTTTCTTTATTTCCTAAAGAAGCCTCCGCCGCCGGAATCTCCTATTCAGAGCTTTTAGATAGAATAATCAGTCTAGCTTTAGAAAATCATTAAATACCAGAGGTGTCAATAGGAATTCACCTTAGAGGTGGACTAGGTAGGACACCTTGACCGCCCTTTGGGTAACAACCAAGCTGTGGTAGAATGGAAAGGATGGTAAATCGAGGATGGAAACAGCCGTTTCATAACTTGAGAAGACTTTTAGCCAAAACTTGGCTTAAACTTTATCCTCAAGTCACGATTATTGGTATTACTGGCAGCTACGGTAAGACGAATACCACCCGAGCGATTGCTCAAGTTTTATCGGGAAGATATCCCGTTCTTCAAACAGATCTTAATTTAGACACTGTTTATAATCTCCCAATCACAATTCTCAAACTTCGACCTTGGCATAAAGCTTTGGTTTTGGAGATGGGGGTTGACCATAAGGGCGAAATGGATTCTTATCTAAGGTTAGTTAAACCTTCAATCGGGGTGGTGACAGGGATTACGCCCGTTCATTCAGAGCCAGAACTTTTGGGTTCGCTTGAGGGAATTATCGAGGGAAAGGGGAAACTTTTAGCTGCCTTACCAAAGGATGGTTGGGCGATCCTAAATTATGATGATGAAAATGTCAGAAAAATGGCAAAGAAAACAAAAGCAGAAATTCTCTGGTATGGGAAGAGCAAAAATTGTGATTTTTGGGCGGATAAGATAAAAGTTGATTTTTCTGGTACCTCGTTTTTGCTTCACAAGGCAGGTCAGCAAACTGTTAGGGTTAAAATTCCTCTTATTGGTAAACATTTTACCCACGCCGCCTTAGCGGCAACAGCAATCGGCTTGATTAAGGGGTTGAGCCTAAAAGAGATAATTTCCGGGCTTTCCAAACTTGAACCTCTTTCTGGTCGGTTGAGCCTTGAGAAAGGACCATTGGGAACAATTTTTTTAAATGATCATCTTCGGGCAAATCCGGTTTCAACTATTTCTGGGCTTGAGACCTTATCCCTTTTGCCTACGAAAGGGAAAAGGGTGGCAGTCTTGGGGGAAATGGGAGAGTTGGGGGAATATGCAGAAGAAGAGCATCGAAAAATAGGGAGAATTTTAGCAAAGTTTAAAATTGATTTTTTAGTCTTGGTTGGTCCATTACAAAGACTGGTTGCCCAGGAGGCAGAAAAAAGCGGAATGAAGAAAAAAAATGTCGTCTGGGTTAAAGACGTTTGTGAGGCAGGAGATCTTTTGAAAAAAATTCTTAAGAAAGGAGATCTTATATACCTTAAAGGCTCGCTTCTTCGCCACCTTGAGCGGATAATTTTAATCCTTGAGGGAAAACCCGTCAATTGCAAACTCTCCTCTTGTCATTTTTATCAATCCTGCCTTAGTTGTCCGAAATTGGGAAAGGAGATATAATCAAAACATGGCACTTTTCTTAGGACTTTTAATTTTTACTTTCATCATCACCAGTATCTTAATTGTCCCCTTTATTAATTTTTTATATAGGATTAAGTTTCAGCGAAGAGATCAGAGAACTCGAGATTTTCTCGGTTTAAGGACGCCCATTTTTGACAAATTTCATCGGGAAAAAGCCGGGACTCCGGTTGGCGGCGGGTTTTTAATCATCGCTGTTGTCTCCCTCCTTTATGTTCTTCTTTTTCCTTTAATTTCATATCTTGGGGTTTACATCACCGCTTTTTATCCGATCAAAGACGAATTGAATATCCTCTTTTTTACCTTTATCTCCTTTGGTCTTTTAGGTCTCTATGATGATTTAATGAAATTTTTTGGTTTGGCGAGTAAGGGAATTTTTGGCTTGCGACTGCGCTGGAAATTTCTTATTCAGTGGATTTTGGCTTTCATCATTGCCGCTTTGCTTTTTCAAAATTTAAAGATTGATTTTGTCAATGTTCCCTTTTTTGGAGTTTTTGACCTTGGCATTTTTTATGTCCCCCTGGCTGCTTTTATTATTGTGGCTTTTACCAACGCCCTAAATATTACCGATGGTTTAGACGGACTTGCTTCAGGTCTTCTTCTTATTTCTCTTTTCGCCTTTTGGATTCTTTCCCATACTAACTTAGATACGGTCCTTTCGATTTTCCTTTCCTTCTGGATCGGTGCTCTTATCGCCTTTTTATACTTTAATGTCTATCCGGCGAGAATTTTTTTGGGCGATGTGGGGGCACTTTCTTTTGGAGCAACGCTTGCGGTCGTTGGGCTTTTAATTGGAAAAATTATGGCTTTGGTTGTCATTGGAGGTCTTTTTGTGGTGGAGATTTCCTCAAGCCTTTTGCAAATTATCGCTAAACGTTTATTGGGCAGAAAGATATTTAAGGTGGCTCCTTTTCATCTTTGGCTTCAGGAGCGCGGTTGGGAAGAGCCAAAAATTGTCATGCGAGCTTGGTTGGCAGGGATAATGTTGGCTATTTTTGGGCTCTGGCTGGCAGTAATATGATTACTTCCTCAAAAGCGATAGATAAACTCCTTTTTCAGTATACCCATCTGCCCATATTCAAAAAGCAAGTGAAATGTCCTTACTGGATGGACAAGATAAAAAAGAAGATTTGGGGTCCTTATGGAGGTAAAGGTAGTCCCCAAGAATTAGTTAGGGCAACTTTGGAGGTGGGAGCGAAGAAGAAGATTAATTTGGCGAAGTTGACCAGCCAACAAATCAGGGTTTTTATGAAAAAAAATCGAATTGGTTTGGACTGTTCAGGACTAGCTTTTAAACTTCTTAATACCCTTGATAAGGAAAAAGGTGGTAATGGACTGGAAGATGACATTCCCGGGGTTAAAGGTAAGTTTTTGCTCAGGGCGAACGTGATGATGTTAACCAATGATGAAGTTTCTTTGCCTATCAAGAAATTGCGGGATTTGGCTGTTGGTGATTTAATCAGGCTTGGGGAGGGGAAGCATCTAGCAGTCATTGTGGAGATTAAAAGAGGAAGCAAGGGTCAGATCAAAGAAATTGTTTACGCTCATTCTTCACCTGGAACAGTACCGGATGGAGTCCATAAAGCCAGAATTTTGATTAAGGATGGAAATTATGGACTTGAGGCGCAAAAGTGGCTGGAGAGGACAAAAAAAGGAGAGAATTATGGTCAGAAGTTTTTCAAGCCAGAGAAAGGCGATGGCATCCGGCGATTGCGGATTTGGACTTGAGTTATTTTTCCTCTTCAATTAGAGAAACTTCCAGAGGCTCAAGACTGATTACTTCCATCTCCGCCCCACAGCCAGGACATTCTAAAATCTCTCCTACCTCGCAATCTTGAGGGACTAAAACTTGCCCTTGGCAATCTGGGCATTGAACAGTTTTGGGCATTGCTCATCCTCCTTTGGTATAATGTGCATAGCAAGTTATATGCACTTTATATGCACTGCATATAATTAAAACATCAATGTCAAGTATCTTGCAAGTGGAGAAAAGTTTGCCCGGTATCTGGAAATACCATTTTTACTATCCGAAACTCTCAAAGAAATTTTGGTTAAGCCTTAAAGAAGGAGATACCGCCGAAATTCAGGTTGGGAAAATAATTTTCAAAAGAGAAGACCAAAATCCAACAGGCTCGATTAAAGACCGAGGTATGGCTTATCAAATCTCTAGGGCTTTTGGGGAAGGGAGAAAGAATTTGGTGATTTCATCTTCCGGTAATGCTGCCATTTCAGCCGCCGCCTATTGTCAGCTGGCAAAGATTAAACTTCATACCTTTGTCTCACCTAAAATTAAGCAAGATAAGCTGAAAAAGCTTAAAGAACAAAAGGCTGAGATTTTTTTTAGCCGGCGGCCGGTGAGTGAGGCGACCCGCTTTTCTCTAGAGAAAGGTTTTTTGAATTTAAGACCTTCGATTCAGGAAGTCGGAAGCGAAGGTTATAAGTCTTTGGCTTTTGAAATCCAGCAAAATTTGGGAAAAGTAGACAGCATCTTTATTCCTGTCTCAAGCGGGACCGCTCTGGCTGGAATAGGCGAAGGTTATAAAATTTTAGGTTATTTTCCTCAATTTCATGTTGTCCAAACAGCGGCTGTTTGTCCGATTGCTCGTATTTTTGATAAAGATTATCAGGCTAAAAAAACCAGTCTGGCTGACGCCTTGGTCGCCAAGGTGACTCCAAGGAAAGAACAGATTTTGAATCTTATTAAAGAATCTGAAGGATTTGGTTGGGTTATTTCTGATGAGGAGATTAAGAAAGCCTTAAGAGAACTGGCTAAATTAGGAATTTCTACTTCAGCTGAGGGGGGGGCGACTTTAGCGGCTATTTGGAAGGCAAAAAAAATCCAAGATAACCTGGGTGATAAAATAATTTGTCTTCTAACCGGTAAAAAATATTTAAAATGAAAGACGATTTGTTCTCAAAAATCAAGGAACCTATTTTTTATGTTACTCCCGATCCTGCCCGGGCAGTGGGACTTGAGAAAGTCCTCTCTTTTTACCATATTATTTGTTTGGATAATAGCCCGCTAGTTGATTTGTTGATTGCCAAAGGAGTGAGAGTTTTCTCTCTAGAAGCAAAAATTGGGAAAGAAAACACCGTTTTGCGCAATACAGGAATGATTTTGGCCCATCCACTTGTTCAAGAATACATTGCTAAAAATGCTCGAAATCTGAAACCAAATATTTTATTTTTTAAACCTTCAAAGAAAATTGAGGCGATTTGTCAAAGAAAAGGTTGGCGGGCTTTAGGCGCCAGCCCCGAGCTTAATCAGCAATTTGAGGATAAGGTTTCTTTTTATCGACTTTGTCAATCCTTAAATATCTCCCATCCGCCGGGAGAGATAAAAATTTTAAAAAGGTGTCATTATCAAGATTTAAGCCTCCGCTTCGGCCAGAAACTGGTCATTCAATTTGGTCATGGTTGGGCTGGAAACACCACTTATTTTGTTAAGAACAAGAGCGATTTTGTTCATTTGCAAGCTAAATTTCCGGAAAGAGAAGTTCGAATAACTTGTTTCATTAAAGGAAGAACGGTTTTAAATAATGCCTGTGTAACAGGAAAAAAAATCTTTATCTCTCCGCCGGCGCTTCAGATTACCGCCCTAGAAGAATTCACCCAAAACCCTGGGGGAACTTGTGGCAGGCAATGGCCAGCTAGGTTAAAGGAAAAGATAAGGGATAAGATAGAAGAGTATTCTCAAATAATCGGAGAGAAGATGAGAGATTTAGGATATAAAGGTTTTTTTGGTTTAGATTTTCTAGTAGAAGATAAGACCGATAAAGTTTATATTTCCGAGAACAATGCTAGGCTTACCGCTTCTGTTCCGCTTTACACCAAAATGGAGCTTAAGGCAGGCCAAACACCGCTTTTACTTTATCATATTCTTGAGTATTTAAAAAAGGCTTATCCGCAAGATGACTCCAGAAAAGTTAAAGAAATGATTGGGGGAGAATTGATTATGAGAAATAATACAACGGCTTCGGTGAGGGTGACAGGTGAATTTCCCCCTGGTATTTATTCTTACAAAAGAGAGCACTTAACTTATTTAAGAGAGGGATATAGTCTTGAGGACATCTCCGAAAGGCGAGAGTTCTTCATCCTGGCTGCAAGTGGTGGGAGAATTATTACTCCTGAAAATGAAATTGCCAGACTAAACTCCCTTGAGGAGATTTTAGATGAGGAAGGACAGATTAAAAGTTTCCCAAAGAAAGCCCTTTTGGAGGTAAAGAGAGAATTAATCCTTTAGAGTGATGGTTGCCCTTAAGTCTCAAACTCAAAAAATTGATCGGCTACTAGTCTTTCTTGTCGTCGGTTTAACTCTTTTTGGGATTTTGATGGTTTATGATGCCTCGGTAGTGACGGCTTTTCGGGATTTTGGGGATAAGTATTTTTATATTCGCCAACAAATTTTTTGGGCGATTTTAGGGTTGGGCGCTTTATTTGCCGCTTCAAAATTTGACTATCGGAGACTTGAAAAATTAGCGCCAATTCTTATGTTTATGACTTTTATTGCCTTAGTTTTAGTCCTTATTCCTGGTTTGGGAGTAAAGGTTCTTGGAGCAAGAAGATGGTTGACTTTTGCTGGTTTTAGCTTTCAGCCAGCAGAACTAACTAAACTGACCTTTGTTTTATATCTTTCCTTCCTTTTTGCCAAAAAGCCAAAATTTCTCCCATTTTTAGTTTCCCTAGGAATACTTTCGATTTTGATAATGCTTGAGCCAGATTTAGGTACGACCGTCGTCTTGGTTGCCTCTGGTCTTTCTCTTTATTTTGTCTCAGGCGCCCCTCTTTTCTCTCTTGTCCTTATGGCGGTTTTGGGTATTTTAACCGGGCTTTCTCTTATTTTTAGTTCAAATTATCGAAAAGAGCGATTTTTGACCTTTTTAGATATTAGTCGTGATCCTTTAGGGGCAAGCTATCACATCAGACAAGTTCTTTTAGCTTTGGGAGCAGGAGGACTTTGGGGTTTAGGTTTGGGAGCTTCGAGGCAAAAATACGAATATTTACCCGAGGCAATGACTGACTCAATCTTTGCCATAATTGCCGAGGAGTTAGGGTTTATTGGGGCAATAGTTCTGCTTATTGTTTTTTTGGTGATAGTTTTTAAGGGCTTAAAAATTTCCCAAGAAGCCCCAGATCGATTTGGTCAACTTTTAGCCGTAGGCATTACTTCTTGGATTGGAGTCCAGACGTTGGTTAATCTAGCTAGTCAGGTGGCTTTAGTCCCTTTAACCGGCGTCCCTTTACCTTTTATTTCTTACGGCGGTTCATCTTTGGTTGTTGCTCTTTCAGGAATAGGAATTTTACTTAATATCTCAAAACAGAGGGTAAAAAAGAAGTAAATACCCCAGGTGTAGGTAGAGTTACACCCCCGGGGTGTAAAGGAATGTATTTGGTATAATAAATAATAAAAAAGAAATGAAAAGAATTGTGATTTGCGGGGGACATTTGACGCCGGCCCAAGCGGTAATTGAGGAGTTAAAAAAAGAAGATCGATGGCAGATTTACTATTTTGGCAGAAAATATGCAATGGAGGGGAAGAGAGTTCCCTCGGCTGAGTCTAAAATTATTCCTCTCCTTGGGATTAAATTTATTCCAATTGCGGCTGGGAGACTGCAGCGTAAATTTACCCGTTTTACGATACCTTCCTTGTTGCGAGTTCCCCTGGGTTTTTTTCAAAGCCTTTACTGGCTTTTAAAGATAAGACCTTTGGTTATTTGTTCTTTTGGTGGTTATGTTTCTGTTCCGGTTGTTTTAGCTGGTTGGCTTTTGAGGATTCCTATTTTAACCCATGAACAAACAACCGTTTTTGGTCTAGCCTCAAAGATAAATTCCTTTTTTGCCTCAAAAATTGCCGTCTCTTTTCCGGAAAGTTTAAAATTTTTTCCAAAAGAAAAAGTGATTTTAACCGGTAACCCAATCCGCCAGGAGATTTTTAAGATTAGGAAACCTTCCCACTTCCCACTTCGCCCTTCGCCCTTCCCACTTATCTACATCACCGGTGGAAACCAAGGCGCGAAAGTAATCAATAGGGCAGTTTTAGAGATTTTACCAAAACTCCTGGGAAAATATACTATCATACATCAGTGTGGTGAGTTGGATTATGAGAATTTAAAATTGGATTTAAGAGAAAACTATATTCTGACTAAGTATGTTGGTCTAGAGGATATCGGTTGGGTTTTAAACAAAGCTGATTTAATTGTCTCTCGGGCTGGGGCAAATATCGTCTGCGAGATTGCCGCCTTAGGAAAACCAGCGCTTTTTATTCCTATTCCCTGGAGCTATCAAGATGAACAAACCAAAAATGCCCAAATGTTGGTTAAGGCGGGAATTGCCGAAATCCTGCCTCAGAAAGAATTGACTGGACCAAGTTTATTAAATAAGATTTCAGAAATGATGGCCAATCTTGAAAAGTATCAGAGAAATGCCCCAGAAGCAAAAAAACTTATTAAACCAGACAGTAGCCTAAAAATAGTCAAAGAATTAAATGATCTCTCAAAGCCCAAAAAACCCTAATAGAAAATTAGTCATCCCCATCGTTTTGATTCTGTTTTTATTGTTGGGATTTATTGCGAAGCAACAAGCTTTGCTTATTGCGAAGCAACAAGCTTTGCTTATTTTTGTCCAACTTAGGAAAATAAATTTAGGTTTTGACTTTCAACTACCAAAAAAAGAGAAAATAGCCAGTCCTGTTTCTCCCCCAACCGAGGAAGAAAAATTGAAAAATCTCCTGGAGATGTCAGGGGTAAAAGTTGAAATGATTAAATCTCTGGATAAATCCTTTGAAGCAACGCTTTCGGGTAATCTAAAAGTTTTTTTCTCCAGAGAAAAGGATTTAAGCGGCCAGGTTGCCTCTTTACAACTTATCCTTGGAAGGTCTAAAATAGAGGGAAAAATACCGCTTGAGATCGATTTGCGATTCGATAAACCGGTATTAATATATTAAAAGGTATGGCATCTCGGATTTTAGCCGGAATTGATGTTGGCAGTTCGAAATTTGCCACCATCATTGCTCAAATTAACCCTGAGGAAGAAAAAGTAAACATTATCGGGGCAGCTTATGTTCCTTCAATTGGAGTGCGCAAAGGACAAATTGTTAACATCGAGGAAGCCACCAGTGGGATTATCTCTTCAGTTGAGGCGGCGGAAAGAATGGCAGGATATTCTCTTTCAAAAACCTTCGTTTCCGTTGGCGGTGCCCATATTGCCTCTCAAAATTCAAAAGGGGTAGTGGCCGTGGCTGAACCGGAAGGAGAGATTACCCCAGAGGATGTCAAACGAGTAATTGAGGCAGCCAGAGCGATTTCCCTTCCTTCTTCTCGGGAGATTCTTCATTGTCTTCCTCGGTTTTTCACCGTTGATTCCCAGGATGGGGTTAAGGACCCAGTTGGTATGACCGGAGTTCGTTTAGAGGTGGAAACTCATATTATTACTGGGTCTTCAACAGCGATGAGAAATTTAGCCAAATGTGTTTCTGAAGTTGGGGCAGATATTGAGGGAATGGTTTTTGGCGGGGTGGCTGCCTCAGAATCTGTCTTGACCGAAACCGAAAAAGAACTCGGAGTCATTTTGGTTGATATTGGGGGAGGGACAACCGAGATTGTTATTTTTGTTGAGGGAGCCCCTGCCTACACCTCTGTTTTACCAATTGGGGCAAAAAATGTGACCAACGATTTAGCCATTGGGCTTAGGCTTTCTTTGGAAACAGCCGAAAAATTAAAACTTTCTCTTTCAGAAAAACCAAAAGAAATTGTTCGTCCCCAAGGTGAAGAAGTGGAAAAGGAAGAAAACCAGCCTCTAGATGAAATTGATCTTTCTGCTTTGGGGATTTATGAAGAGACGAAAACTGTTTCTCGAAAGACTTTAGTTGAGGGAATAATAAAGCCAAGATTAAATGAGATTTTTACCATGGTTGGACTCGAGGTGAAAAAGTCTGGATTTGGAGGAATGACTCCTTCGGGGGTAGTTTTGACTGGAGGTGGAGCTCAAACCGTCGGGGTGACTGAATCAGCCAAAAGGACGCTCTCTATGCCAGTAAGGGTGGGGATTCCTACCGGGGTTTCTGGGCTGGTTGACGATGTTTTAACTCCAGCTTTTGCTTCCTCTTTAGGACTTATTCTTTATGGTGCTAAAACCCAAGAGATAGAAGCAGGAAGAATTTCCCTAGGAGGAATCTCAAAAATCGCTAAAAAAATTCCCATGGGCGGACTGTACCGAAGGACTTTAGATTTTATTAAATCCTTTTTGCCCTAGATATTTTTTTGTGATATAATTTTCTCACTTCTTGACCTGCTCCAAGAAAATTGTATGGCACTCGTTAAACCAGACGTTGGAAGATTTGCCAAAATAAAAGTTTTGGGAATTGGTGGCGGTGGCGGGAATGCCCTAAACACCATGATTTCCGAAAATCAAATCCAGGGGGTGGATTTTATTGCCGTCAATACCGATGCCCAAGCTTTACTTTCGACTCTTGCTCCGACAAAACTTCAAATTGGAGAAAATTTAACTCGGGGTTTGGGGGTGGGTGGTGATCCAGATTTAGGTCGCCAGGCGGCTGAGGAATCTCGGGAAAAAATCGCCCAACTTTTAGTTGATACTGATATGATATTTTTGACCGGAGGGATGGGAGGAGGAACTTGTACTGGTGGAGCCCCGATTATCGCTGAGATTGCCCGGGAGCAAAATGCCTTAACGGTGGCAGTGGTAACCAAGCCTTTTGCTTTTGAAGGAACGCGAAGAATGGTTATTGCCGAGGAGGGGATTGAAAACCTCGAGGGTAAAGTTGATGCTTTAATTGTTATCCCAAATCAAAAACTCCTTGACTCAATTGATAAAAAGATGACTCTTCTTGAGGCTTTTCGGGTGGCTGATAGCGTTTTGGGCCAAGGAGTTCAGGGGATTTCTGATATTATTACCCTCCCGGGACTGATTAATCGAGATTTTGCCGATATTAAAACCATTATGAAAAATGCCGGGAGTGCTTTTATGGGAATTGGGACTGGGGTTGGCGAAAACCGAGCCCAGGCAGCGGCAAGAGGGGCGATCTCCTCACCTTTGCTTGAAATTTCAATTGACGGAGCCAAGGGGATTCTTTTCACTATTACCGGCGGTCCGGATTTGACGATGAACGAGGTTGATGAGGCGGCCAAGATAATTTCCGAGAAAGCCGATGCTGATGCCAATATTATTTTTGGGGCGACTATTGATGAAAAATTAATCGACCAAATTAAAATTACGGTTATTGCTACTGGTTTTGATGAAGCTCGGGCTCGCCTGGCGCGGTTTATGGCGCCAACAATAACCCCGCCTCCTAAAGAGGAAGTACCGCCACCTGTCGAAGAAGAGAAAAAGGAGAAACCTCCCGAGGAACTGTCCCCACCGGAGGCAGAAATTCCTCCCGAAGAATTAGGTGAACAATTCGAAATCCCCGCTTTCTTAAGACAGGGAAGATAATCTAGGTTTACACCCCAGGGGTGTAGTACGATTGCACCTGCGGATGTTCGAAATCTATAAGTTGATGTTTTATTAATTCCAATTGCTTGCCGTAGTCTTCCTGATCTAAAACAAATGTCATATAATTGCCTGGAGATTTAAATTGGTTGAGAATAATCTCCTTTGAACAGATATTGCTGCCGCCTTGGTTTATAAATTCAGAATAGGAAGACCATTTATACGTTTCCAATTTATCAGTTAAATAGCCAACCAAAGGATTGAGATGAATATACCGAGAAAGATGAATAAGTTGCTCATTGGATTCTATGTGAACAGCCTTAAATTCTCCTTGGAAAAGCGGTCCAATTCTTCTGTTTCTAATGTTAAAATACTTTGTATAACTATTGCTTAATTTGCTGATGAATTCGGTTATTCCCCCCTGGCGTCTTTGGCAGAGAAGAAAATGAAAATGATTTGGCATTAAGCAGTAACAGATTATATCTACGATTCTTTTTTCTTGATTTAAAAGACGCGTGGTTGGTGCGAAAAGAGAAAATCTTGGTTTAGGGCCCTCGAGTCGGTAATAAAGCATCGATTTCAGAAATCGATGGAAATATGTGGCACCGCCGAAGATTGGTATTTGAGCAACGCCCCGATTCAAGACATGGTAATATTCGCCGTTTACAAAAGGGATGTTTCTTACTGGCACAATTTAATTAAATCACAATAATCCGCAGGTGTAAATAGCAAAACACCCCTGGGGTGTAATCGAATAGGGCTCTTGCATATAATTTATCTTGTGGTAAACTATGAATATATAAATATGGCAAGAAAAGAGGACACCGAGGTGGTCTCTCCAGGGGAAGGCCCTACCCCTGAGCTCGTTGAAGAAGGGGCACGACGAATCGCCCAAATAGGTAGAAAATGGGACGAAGGGGGGCCAGTCGAGAGGAAGTGAAGCGGCTGTTGCGCTTTGGACGATACGTGAGGAACGTCCGGCGGCAGCGCGAGATCAGTCTTGAAACTTTGGCACAGAGCACCGAGTTAAGTCCCCACTTCCTGCTTTTCTTGGAGAGAGGCCTGGTGCCTTCTGCCGAGGCGGCGGAGGTTCTGGAGAAGCTAGCGGAGGGATTAGGAATCAAGCCTTCAGGACTTACCAGGCGCCTGACCTTAAAGTTCCCAAGGTCCTAGAGACCGAAATTCAGATTATTATTAAATAGTAGCCGATTGTTGAGAAACATCGGCTTAATGAGTCGTCCTTTTAAAAGAGGGCGATTTTTAGTAGAATAGAACAAGAACATTCACCTCGGAGGAGTCATGGCTTCCCCCGCTAAGCGGGGTCAGTCTGCCACCGTCCGAGGTGAGAGCCGAATATGTTTAAAACCGTAAATCCAAAAGAAGATTTTCCGGAAATGGAGCGACGGATTTTGGAATGGTGGTATAAAGCAGAGATTGTTAAGAAATATCTTCACAAAAACGATTCTTCAAAGAAGAACTTTTCTTTTCTTGATGGTCCGATTACGGCTAATAACCCGATGGGGGTTCATCATGCCTGGGGAAGAACCTACAAGGATTTATGGCAGCGATTTTTTAACATGCGAGGCTTCAGACAAAGATTTCAGAACGGTTTCGATAATCAAGGGCTTTGGGTCGAGGTTGAGGTTGAGAAAGAATTAGGTTTTAAGTCTAAAAAAGATATCGAAAAATACGGAATTGAAAAATTTGTCAATAAATGTAAAGAAAGAACTCTTTATTTTGCCAAAGTCCAAACTGAACAATCAAAAAGACTTGGTTATTTTATGGATTGGGACAATTCTTATTACACCCTCTCTGATGAGAATAACTATATGATTTGGTATTTCTTGAAAAAATGCTGGACTGATGGAAATCTTTATAAAGGAAAAGATTCGGTTCCCTGGTGTCCTCGTTGTGGGACAGCCATTTCTCAACATGAGATTTTAACTGAAGAATATCAAGAAATTACTCACAAATCAGTTTTTGTAAAGTATCCTATTCAAAATAGGAAGAATGAATTTCTTCTAGTTTGGACAACTACCCCCTGGACAATTCCTGGAAATGTGGCTTTGACCGTTAATCCAGATTTTCTTTATGCCAAATTTAAAAACAAAAAAACCGGAGAAATTCTGATTTTTTTGAAGGATTTGGCGGGAAAAATCTTAAAAGACAAAGAGTGGGAGAAGGTTGGAGAATTTCCCGGAACAAAACTTTCTGGTTTTCAATACCTTGGTCCATTTGATGATTTACCAGTGGTTGAAGTTGCCAGGAAAGAAAACCCCAAAACTTTCCATACCGTAGTCTTGGATAAAGACCTGGTCACCGCCGCTGAAGGGACGGGAATTGTTCATCTCGCTCCCGGCGCCGGGCAAGAGGATTTTCAAATTGGCAAAAGAGAAAACTTACCGGTAGTTGCTTTAATTGACGAGGAGGGAGCCTACCTCGATGGTTTAGATGACTTATCGCGGGCAAATGCCAAAGAAAAACCTGATTTAATTTTTGAAAAACTTAAAAACAAAGAAGAAGGCAAATTCTTCTTTAAACTAGAAGACTATACTCATCGTTATCCTGTTTGTTGGCGCTGCAAAACCGAACTCGTCTGGCGGGTAGTTGATGAGTGGTATATTGCTATGGATGCAAAAGTTCATCCGGGAGCCAAGAATTATCGGAACCGAATGATTGAGGTGGCGAAAAAAATTTGCTGGCTTCCAAAATGGGGACTTGAGCGGGAACTTGATTGGCTTTCCAATATGCAAGACTGGCTGATTTCCAAAAAAAGATATTGGGGTTTGGCTTTGCCGATTTGGGAATGTCAAAAATGTGGAAAATTTACTATTTTAGGAGGGAAAGAGGAATTAAAGCAGCGGGCAGTTGAAGGATATGAGGGATTTGCGGAACATTCTCCCCATCGTCCTTGGATTGATGAGGTAAAGATTAAATGTTCTTGCGGGGAAACTATTTCGCGAATTCCAGATGTGGGTAATCCTTGGCTTGACGCCGGGATTGTTTCTTTTTCAACCATGCCCAAAGATTGGTTTCCGGCTGATTTTATTACCGAATCATTTCCTGGGCAATTTAAAAATTGGTTTTATTCACTTTTGGCGATGGCAACAATTTTGGAAGACAAACCTCCTTTTAAAACGGTTTTGGGTTTTGCCACTCTTTTGGCGGAAGATGGCCGACCGATGCATAAATCCTTGGGGAATGCCATTGAATTTAACGAGGGAGCAGGCAAAATTGGGGTTGACGTGATGCGCTGGATGTATGTCACCCAAAATCCGGAAATAAATCTTAATTTTGGTTACCATGTGGCTGATGAAACGAGGCGCCGTTTTCATCTGATGCTTTGGAATATTTATAACTTTTTTATGACGTATGCCAATATTGATAAAATTAAAAATGAAAAATTAAAAATTAAAAACGACAATGAAAAATCTGAAAATGTTTTGGATAGGTGGATTTTGTCGAGATTAAATGAGTTAATTCAGGTGGTAACTGATTCGCTTGAGAATTACGATGCTTTTACCGCCTCTCACGCGATTGAAGACTTTGTTAACGATTTATCGACCTGGTATGTTCGGCGCTCCAGAGACCGTGTTGGACCCGCGGTTGAAGATGGTGAAGACAAAAACGCCTGTTACGCTACTTTATATGAGGCTCTGGTGACTCTCTCAAAACTTCTTGCTCCATTTACACCATTTTTAGCTGAAGAAATTTATCAAAACTTAAAAACAGGAAGTGTTCATTTGGAAAACTGGCCCTCCTTCGCTAAAGCTTCGGAAGGGCAAGCCCAGCTTATAAAACATATGGCGCAGGTTCGGAAGATTTGTGAATTGGGTCATGCGGCAAGGAAATCGGCGAAGGTAAAAGTGAGACAGCCGCTAAAGAAATTAAAAATTAAAAATGAAAAATTAAAAACTACAAATAAAAATGAAAAAAGGGAACTTGAACAGTTGATAATGGATGAGTTAAATGTTAAAGAAATAGAATGGGTTAAAGGAAAAGGTGAACTAGGGATAGAGCTAGATACTACCATCACCTCAGAACTTAGATCAGAGGGAGAAGCGAGAGAATTGGTGCGCCAGATTCAGGAGTTACGTAAAAAAGAAAATTGTGCTTTGGATGAAAAAGTGGAGGTGACTGCTCCTTCCTGGCCAGCTGAATTTGAAGACTATATTAAAAGCGAAACGCTCGCCAAAAGTATAAAGAAAGGTGAAAGATTAGAAATTGAGAGGCTTTGATTTTCCAATTCTTCTGGCAATTATAATTATTGCCATCTTGGGACTGGCGATGACTTGGAGTTTGGTGCCATCTCTCTTTGTCCAACAACTCATTTTTCTTATAATTGGATTTTTCTTCTTTTTCCTTTTTGCCAAGATAGATTTTAGGGTTTTTGAAAATTTGTCCTGGCTTTTATATGGGGCAACTTTTGTCTTTTTAATCTTAACCTTTTTGTTTGGTGAGGTGACCCGCGGTTCAATTCGTTGGATACAAGTTGGAAATTTTACTATCCAGCCATCAGAGATAGTTAAGCCTTTTTTGGTTTGCTTTTTTGCCTATTTTTTTGCCAAAGAAGAAAAACTATCAGTCTTTAGACTTATCACCTCCTTTCTTCTTTTATCCTTGCCTTTAATTTTTATTTTTAAACAACCGGATCTGGGGAGTACTCTGGTCATTTTAGCCTCTTTTTTGGGGATTTTACTTGCAAGTAACATTTCTGGTCTTTATGTTGTTGCAGGACTTTTAGTTTTGGGTGTTTTTTCTCCTATTGGTTGGTTTTTATTGAAAAGTTATCAAAAAGCGCGGATTCTAAGTTTCTTAAATCCCTACCTTGATCCTTTAGGTTCAGGCTACCACCTCATCCAGTCGGTTATTACTGTTGGCTCGGGGGAGCTTTTTGGTCGGGGATTGGGAAGAGGAACCCAAAGTCATCTTGCCTTTTTACCAGAGCGCCACACGGATTTTATCTTTGCCTCTTTATCAGAAGAACTTGGTTTTTTAGGGGCAGTTATCCTTGTTTTTTGCTATTTTTTAATACTTTGCCGGATCTTAAAGATTGCTCAAAGCTCATCTTCAAGTTTTGGAACCCTCATCCTATTTGGTATTTTTTCTCTTTTGTCTTTTCAAATTTTCGTCAATATTGGTATGAACATGGGGATGCTGCCAATAACGGGGATAACTTTGCCTCTTGTCTCTTATGGCGGGTCCTCAATTTTGGCAACAATGATAAGTTTGGGAATTGTTGAAAGCATTGCCCGCTTGAGAAAGCCGGAGGGGACGATTGAAATAAAGTAAATATTAAGATATAATCACCTTTTATATGAAATACGCGGTTGTAAAAATTGGCGGCAGTCAATATAAAGTAAGCGAGGGAGATGAGATTGAAGTTTTAAGGCTTCCCCAAAAAGAAGGGGAAGAGATTGAATTTCCTGAAGTTTTACTGCTTGTGTCCGAGGCAGGGGTGAAAATCGGTCAACCACAGGTTTCTGGTGTAACAGTTAAGGCGAAAATCCTTTCCCATTTTAAGGCAGAAAAAATAAGAGTGGCGAGATTTAAGGCGAAATCAAGATATCGAAAGGTAAAAGGATTTAGAGCCGCCTTGACGAGAATCCGAATAGAAAAAATTGAAACCGCCAAAGCGCAGAAAACTTCTTAAACCCGTCTCCGTGGTGATACAGTTTGATAGTCTTGACGTCCGTGAAAAAATAGTTTAGACTGGTGCTCAATATGGCAAAAACTAAAGCTGGTGGAAAAGTAAGACAAAAAACAACCCGACCGGGCAAACGCTTAGGAGTCAAAATTTTTGAGGGAGGAGAAGTTGGTATTGGTCAAATTATTGTCCGTCAAAGAGGAACTAAGTTTCATCCAGGAGAAGGCGTAGGTAAAGGACGAGATTTTACTCTTTTTGCTCTTAAAAAAGGAGTAGTCGAATTTAAAAAACGGCATGGCGAGCAAATGGTTTTGGTAAAGCCTAAGTCTTAAGACATGGAAGAAAATCAACAAGTTATCCAAATCCCAGTTGAGGAACTCCAAGGAAATCCCCTCCAACCAAGAGGAATGATTTCTCCCGAATCATTGGTTGATTTGGTGGACTCTATTAAAGAACACGGGATTTTGGAGCCATTAGTAGTCGCAAAAACCCCAGCCGGATATCAGATAGTTGCCGGAGAAAGACGTTGGCGAGCGGCTAAGATTGCCGGGCTCCTAACGGTTCCAGCAATCATTAAAGAGACGACTCCACGGGGGATGCTTGAGATGGCTTTGGTTGAAAATGTTCAAAGAATTGATTTAAACCCCTTGGAGCGAGCTAAAGCCTTCCAGCGATTGGTTGAAGAATTTAGTTTGCCAACTTCAGAAATTGCCAGAAGAATTGGTAAAAGTCAGGCTTATGTTTCCAATTCTCTCCGTCTTTTAACCTTACCTGATGCCTTAAAAGATGGTCTTTTATCTGGACTTATAACCGAAGGTCATGCTCGGGCTTTGGCGGCGATTGATGACCCAAAGGTAATGATTGAGGCTTACAAAGTTGTTCTGCGCGAATCAGGGTCAGTCAGAAGAGCCGAGGATTTAGCCAGAAGAATGAAAGCTGAGGTTGGTCAGCCACCGAGAGCAAAGAAACAAATCTTAAAAATTGTTCATGAAGATATTGACCGGATGCGGGATGAGATTGAGAAAGTCTTAGGCGGACCGGAAAAGAATCGAGTTAAGCTAACGCGTTCTCGGGCGGAGACGAGACTAAATCTTGTTCTTAAAGGAGACCTTGAGGAGACGGAAGAAAGGCTTCAAAAAATTTATAAGGGAATTTGCCAGCCTTAGTGGAATTTTGCCTTAGGAATAAGCCCTAATCGCGAGATTGGCCAGTATCTGAACCAGGCTTTACCAATTATTGCCTCCCTTTTAATTGGTCCAAATTCTCGGCCATCACGAGAATGAAGACGATTATCGCCGGCGACAAAATATTCATCTTGGGAAAGGGTTATTGTTTTTCCATCACGAAAAAAGCTTCCTGGTTGGGTTTTGAGGGCAGAGGGAAGATAGTCTTCGTTTAATTTTTGGTCATTTATAAAGATTGAGCCTTCAGAAATTCTGACCTTTTCACCGGGTAGACCAATGACTCTTTTTATATACTCACATTCGGTCTCGGCACAGGGCTCAGAAGGGGGAGCCTTAAAAATAACTACGTCTCCCCTTTGGGGCTTTCCAAACCTATAGGAGACTTTATCGGTCAGCAAGAATTCCTGGTCGTGAAAGTTTTGATACATTGAATTTCCCCGAACTTGGTGGGGCTGGAATAAGAAAAGATAGGAGATGACAAAAATCGAAAGAGCCAAGACAACTGTTTGGATAATATCTAAAAAAAATGAGCCAAGTTTACGAACCAACTCTTTCATATCTTTTCATTATAAAGGGAAAAAAGATTGTCATGCAAGAGGGAAATTGATATAATATTTCCGGACTCGTGGCTCAGGGGTAGAGCGTTCGGTTCACATCCGAAAGGTCGATGGTTCGAATCCATCCGGGTCCACAGCAGGGGATTCCTTTGAAACTTATCACAAAACAGAATAAGCTCTTGATTCTTTTAATTTTACTTGTCGGTCTATTTTTAAGGCTAAACGAAATTGATAAGCTTTTAGTTTTTACTGGTGATCAAGGAAGAGCGTATCTTGAAGCAGCGGCGATAATTAGAAATGGACAATTTCCGCTTATTGGACCACAGACAAGCATTCCAGGAGTTTACCTTGGTCCATTTTTTTACTATCTGATTGCAGCTCCTCTTCTCCTCGGAAATTTAAATCCAGTTGCCCCGGCAATTTTAACTTCTCTTTTTGGGGTTTTAACAATTTATTTGGTTTACAGAATAGGGAGAGATTTTTTCAGCGAGGGAGTGGGTCTTTTGGCTGCTTTTTTATATGCAGGTTCTCCTTTGGCAATAATTCAAAGCAGAATCTCTCTTGAGCCTTCACCCCTGCCATTTTTTGGCTTATTATTTATTTTTGCAAGCCTCAAATTTTTTAAAGGAGAAAGACTGTTTATTTGGCTAGTAATGTTTAGCCTTTTTATCGCCCTCCAACTTAATCTTTCGGCTATACTTTTGGTTCCACTATTCTTTTCCGGATTTTTCCTCTATGACCTAAAGAAGAAGAACGTTTTTGCTCTTTCTAAAATCTTGATAATCTCCCTCAGCGGTTTTTTGTTATTTGGTTTCTTTTTTCTTGGCTGGGAGCAAATTTTTAAGAGATTTCCTGGTCTAATTGAGCGAAAACTTGCTCTCGGCTGGGCGTCTCCAAGTGGCGGATTTACGAATCCACTTCTTTTTTGGGAAATTTTTGAAAAACTCACTACTCCTTTCAGCCACTATTTTAGTATTTTTTGGTTCATTGTTTTTTCTTTGGGAGTGCTTAAGGCTATAAAAAGTAAAGAAGGTAAGTTTTTAGTTTGTTGGTTAACTTTTTCTTTGGCTGGTCTTTTCCTTAAAAAAGTTTCTTCTGAGCATTCATTTGGGATTGTTTATTCTACTCCAGCTATTTTTGTCTCTTTAAGCCTTGGGCAATTATTAGAAACAAAAAGGAGACTGCTTCTACCTGTTTTGGCCCTTTTAGGATTCTTGCTTGTTGCAAATACTCATTTTCTTATAAAAAATGATTATTTTCTCTGGCGTTACTCAATTCCAATCAGAGAAAGGATGAAAGTGGCAAGATTTATTATAGAAGATGCTTCAGGCAAACCTTTTGCCTTAAAAAGAAAAGGGCAACTTGATATTTATCCTGCGACTAACCAAAATTATGAATATCTTGTTTTTTGGTTGGGAGGAAGGGTTGAAAAGGACAATCAAGATTTGAATTACACTATTTATGAGCCCAAAAGTGATGTCTTTATGTTCAATCCCAAAGGCGAAATTTTCGAATTTGAATCTACCGCTGTTGAGGTTACTAGAAGATAAGTGCCAATACCATTGTGTTAGATAAAATTTTCGGGAAAAATCTTGCTCGTGATGTTGATATTTTTATTCCGAAAGGTGCCCCTCGCCCAGAAATTAAAGACGAGAAATCTCTTCATTTCGTGGAGCTTCATAAGGATTTTTATTTCCCGCCGCTGCTTGGTTGTTACAACACCGATTGCTATATTTTAACCGGGAATGGGGTGGTTGCTCCGGTGGGTTTTCCAGAAAAACCGGAACGGTTAGAGTTATTAGGCGGTCGCGGGTTAACAATGATTGATGTGATTCATGGGATCAAAACTTCCCTCCGATACGAGCTTTCTGTATCAGATGAAGTAAAAAGAGCATGGCAGGAGACTTTGCAAAGAGAATTTGATCCAGAATGGATGAAAGGAATGTTTTTTGAATCAGAAAAAGAAGTGGTTAGTTACATTATGGATTGTGTGAAAGAAGAAACAGGCGAGGAAGAAAGACAAAAGGTTGTAAGCACACTAGAAGAAATATCGGGCAAAAAGTTGTGTGAAAAATAATTATTCTAGCTCCTAGGCTTGGATGAAATTATCTTCTACCAAATCATCTTCTATCAAAAATCTTAGAATCTTAGACGAGTTCGTAATCATATTGACAAAATTGAACACGTGTTCTATTTTGGTAATATGAGAATTAAACCTAGAAAGAAAAAAACTACTAGGATAGACCAATTAGAAATTCCTATCAAAAACATTGAATATATCGCCGGGTCTCTTGAGAAAAAATTTTCTTCTGAAGAGAGAAAAAGGCAGTACGCTAAGGTTAAAGAGGTTTTAACGATCCTGGCAGGAGGCACGATGTTGGCGGCTTCGTTTATTGCGCCTGGATTGTCTTTGGGTTTAAAGGATTTTATTGAAAAAGAGGAATATCCGGATGTAAATAAATGGAAAATTTTTAATCCAACTTTCCTTGCGAGGACTATCAAAAGACTTGAGAGACAAAAGTTGGTAGAAATTATTAGCAAGGGAAAATATCAAATTATTAAGATAACCGACAGGGGAAGAAAAAGAGTTTTAAAATACGCCATTGACGAGCTAGAGCTGAGAAAGCCAAAAGTATGGGATGGTAGGTGGTATTTTGTGACATACGATATACCTAAGGGTAGAGATTGGTTGCGCAATTTAATGAGAGATTTCCTGACTAGGTTAGGTTTTTATCGATTTCATGAGAGTCTTTATATCCATGCTTATCCATGTCTTAATGAGGTAGAGTTTCTTCGGGAATACCTTGGCGTTTCAGAGTTTGTTAAGGTTTTGGTAGTCAACAAAATTGAAAACGACAGAGTTTTTCGCGAATATTTTGGTATATAGTTCAAGTAGATAATCCCAGTATTGACAAATTTGTACACGTGTATAATTTTGTCAATTGGCGGGCTTAAAAATATTTGTTGAGAATACCAGGTAGACTTTCTATTTTAATTCGTAGGCTTGGACAAGGTAATCTTTTGCCTGGCGGAAAAGAATCCTAAACTCCTCTTGGTTTTCTGGGGTCAGTTTATAAAGTTTTGCCAAGAATTTAAAATTTTTCTCAAGGATGGAAATACTAAAAATCGCCTCTCGGATTTTTGTTTGAGCTCGGTCTTTCTTTCCCTGATTTAAAAGGAAAATAATTCTATCTACTTCCTTGATTCTTTTTTCAATTGCGGCGGCAAGTAAAATTTTTAGAGGTCTTTTTAAGCCTTGAGCCTTGTCTTTTGCCTCATTTAATTTATCCCTGGCTAAAATCGCTAGTTGCAGCTTTGATTGCAGAGGGTCAGGATTATATGAAATTATATGAGTTTGAGGTTGAGTAGGGCTTGTCTCTCCTTCCTCTTCGGTCCAAATATCACCACTTGAGTTTATTCTACCAACCAAAAGTCGGTAGTGACCACCCAAACCTTCTTGATTTACTTCAATTCTGTAATTTCCTGGAATTGGGCTTGAGACAAAAACTAATTTTTGATTTTCGGCAACTAACTGGTTATTTGGGTCAAAAACGGTGAGGTTAGCAGGAGAGGCAATTTCAAAGACCAAAGAGGGTTCATAGGTTATTTCTGGGGCCGGGATAATTTCAGATGGTGAAAGACCTAAAACTTCCATAATTTTTTGTTGACCTTCAACAGTTTCCACTAAATCGCCATGGTCAAGACCAGGGAGATTGACAACATTTGCCGCGTTATCAAGACTGGCACTAAAATCTAAAACCGTGTCGTCTCCGGTAGCATTTTCTTCACTAACCGGTTTTCCATCAACCCATTTACCTAAAAGTCGGTCAAGTTCGTTTCTATCTTGGACATTAATAAAGCGAAGAGTGCTATTTTCCTTAACGCCAACGAAGGTATTGAGGACTTGGAGCAACGGTTCAGGTAAGGGAAGATTATTTAAATTCTCAAGCCACGTATTTCTTTCGTCCATTTCCTCAAGCGGTTTTTCTGTTCCATCTTCTCTAAGATAAGAAAATGTTGGGAGAAGGTTTTTTAGAACCGGGACAGCCTGTTTTATGGTTTCAACATTATTTTCAAAATTTTTCTTTTTGAGTTGAAGCAAGATTCCCGCTCCGATTCTTTGCCAACCTGATAGGGCTTTATTTAATTCCGCTCCCTCCCAGAGATAATAAGTTTTAACCGTTCCTTTATGGGGCGAACCAGCCGTGATCAGCTGGTCGATTTGGTTTCCTGGATTCTCTTGAACATAAGTTCTGGCGACTAGCCCGCCTAAACTATGGCCGACAAGATCAATTTTTCCACTTGGTGGTGGCGGATGTCTGCCAATATAAACTTTTAGGTCGTTAGCAATTTCTTCCACCGGTTTTCGCCAATCGTAATTAAAGATAAAAAGATTTTCGCCAAGAACATAACCAGCGTTTTCAAGAGTTTGTATCAAACCGTCATAAACTTTAACTCCTGGAGTCATGTACCAATCTTCTGGCTCTCTTGGTTGGTCTAAAATCATCGCCTCGTGATTCCAACTCGCCCCAAGACCAGGGAGGAGGACAAGAGGCGGGAGAGGAGTGGGGGTTGGGGTCATGGTTGGAGTGGGAGTAGGCGAGGGTTCAAGGGAGGTAACAAGGACATCGTCAAATCGGTTAATTGTTACACTACCATAGCCGCCATAAGAACCTGGTTCGGTTAATACTCCTATTTTCCCTGTTAAAATTGGATTTTCTCCATCATTATACTCAAGCAAGGGGGTTTCAGAATTATCTATAAAGACTTTAATGTTTTGTCCTTGTAATTCTATTGAGAGTTGATACCATTTTTGTTGTTGGTTAACGAATTTTACACCTGCAACAATTATCGGGTTAGGAAATTGTTTTGTTAAAAAAATTTCATCCCCATACCAGTCGGGCCATGAACTAATTACTGCTAACCTGTAAGTTTTTTGCATTGAGTGATATCTGAATAATACAGTCTTGTCGATGCCAGCTTCTCCATAAATTTTTACGTTAAATCGATAATCATTCCAGTTTTCATCTCCTATAACTGAATAAGTAGGCAAATATTCGGGTGTATTTTTAATTGCTGTTCCCCGATATTCTCCGTTTTGTACCGACCATGAACCACCACTTCCTAAATGTTCTTCCCATCCGTTGGCGTTTCCATCGTTGAAATCATCATGCAGAAGGGTATCAGCTAGCGCAGTTTTGGGGAATAAAAGAGAGAGTAAAAATAAAAAAAATGAAGATGGACAGTTTCTTCATCTTATTTTTAAGACTAAATAATGAGAAGCCGTTTGTCAAGAGGGAAAATTATTTTCAGGTGCATCCATGAAATAGTTCACAAAGGAGTGTAGCTCTTGTCGTTGCATCTTAAAAATGAAATAATACAGATATGGCGCTCACAGCAGTTATTCTTACTAAAAACGAGGAGAAGAATATTGGGGAGTGTTTGAAGACCTTGAAATGGGCCGATGAAATAGTGATTGTAGATGATTATTCAGAGGATAGCACCTTGAAAATAGTGGAAATGGTGGAGAAAGAAGAACGAAGTAATATAAAAATTTTCAAAAGACACCTAAATTGCGATTTTTCTAGCCAGAGGAATTTTGGTTTAAACAAAGCCAGCGGAGAATGGGTTCTGTTTGTTGATGCCGATGAACGAGTCTCGGCGGCACTTTGGGCTGAAATTAAAAAGCAAACATCAAAGAGTAAATATTCTGGGTTTTACCTAAGACGAGAAGATAAAATCTGGGGAAGAACACTAAAACATGGGGAAACGGCTGGTGTTAGACTTTTGAGGCTTGGGAAAAAAGGGGCAGGGGAGTGGAGAAGGACAGTGGATGAGGTTTGGGAAATTAGGGGCGAAACAGCGACTATGGAAAATCCTCTGAGCCATTACCCTCATCAAACCTTGACTGAATTTTTAGGAAGTATTAATTTTCTCTCAACTCTTAACGCCTGGGCTTTTTATGATGAGGGGAAACGGACGACATTTTTTGATTGGTTTAAGCCTCCGGCTAAATTTATTCAGAATTATTTTTTTCGCTTAGGATTTTTAGACGGAATGCCGGGATTTATCGTCGCTTTATTGATGAGTTTTCACTCGTTTTTAGTGAGAAGCAAACTTTATCTCATTTGGAGAAAAGAGGCGGGGTGGAAATGATAACAAAATTAAAAATTAAAAATGAAAAATTAAAAATTTTGTTTTTTTTAACTTGGGTTGGATTTGTGCTAATTAAGTATATTCTTATGTTAGGAAAAAGGGGAAGAGTATGGTAGGACTAGCCATCGTCTTGGGAATTTATTCTTATTTAATCTTGGCTTTGGGACTTCTCGGTTGGCTTTATAGATTACCAGTATTTCTGGTTTCTCTTCCATTTTTGGTTGCTGGATTTTTCTGGATTAGAAAAAATTGGCACTTTAATTATTTAAACTGGGTAAATTTGGGGTTTTGGGGTCTTTGGGGACTTTTGGGAATTCAAGTGCTAATCAATTTCTTAGGAGCGATTTCTCCAGAACTTTCCTTTGATGCTTTGTGGTACCACCTAACACCTCCAAAACTTTATGTTCAAAATCATCAGATATTTTATATTCCCGGTTGGCTTCTTTGGCCAGCAAATCTTCCACGATTTACGGAAATGTTTTATACGGTCGCTCTTCTTTTTTCAAACGAGATTTTAGCAAAGCTTATTCATTTTTCTTTTGGAATTTTGGCGGCAGTCGCCTTGTTTAATTTATTAAAGCGCTATTTGAGTTTAAGACTGTCACTTTTGGGGGTTTTGACTTTCTATACCATGCTTATGGTTGGTTGGCAGTCAACTACGGCTTATGTAGATTTGACCAGAACCTTTTTTGAGATTTTGGCTTTAGACTTATTTCTGAAATGGATTGAAACAAAAAAAGAAAATTTTCTTTGGGAGGCGGGGATTTTAACTGGCTTGGCAATCTCGACTAAGATTTTAGCTTTTGGGACTTTGGGGACTTTTGGGATTTTGATCTTACTGGTAAGCAAGGATGAGAAATTTAAGAGACTAGTCAAATTCGTCTTATTGGCATTATTGGTAGCGTCACCGTGGCTTGTCCTTTTTAGGGTAGCCGGCCCAGGATTATCCTGGATCGCGCACGACCCAGGACTATCCTGGACTACACCCTGGCTTATTCAAAATCTTAGCAAGTTGCCACTTCTTCTTTGGAATGCCACTATTCATCCAGACGATATTATTTCTCCAGTTTATCTTATTTTTTTACCTTTGGTCCTAATCTTCATCTTAAGGCAAAAATTGTCAATTAAAACCACCGCTTTATATTGTCTTTTAGGAGCCTTCTTTGCTCCGGCTGCCTCCAATCGCTATCTCCTGCCATATCTTCCGGGTTTAACTCTTTTAACCTTTGCTGTTTTAGATTTTTACCTTAAGCAAAAGAAGATTTTATACCCCTTCGCTTTCAACTTGCAAGGGGTTATACCTAACGGAGCTTTGATTTTGGGGAGTAATTTTAATCATAAGATCATCTTAAACTCTCATTTGAAAACTTCGGTAGGTATACACCACTTTGCAAAATCAAAGCAAAGTGGTATAGAAAAACTAATCCTTGGAATTGTCATTTTTTCTGCTCTTTTAAATACTGGGAGTCGAGGATTGGCTACTCGAAAATTTTTGCCTTATCTTTTAGGCCAAGAGAATAAAACTCAGTTTCTGGTAAAGCATCTCAACTTTTCTTTTGGTGATTTTTATGATGCTGATGGTTGGTTTTCAAGAAATATTAAAAAAGATGATTTAGTTTTAATTTACGGAATTCACAATCTTTATTATGTTGATTTTCCTTATGTTCATGAATCTTACGCGTTGCCTGGGACTTACTTTACTCATATTTTGGTTGGAGACAATCAAAGGTTACCAGAGAAATTCGGTCCAAGACTCCTTCTTTATCAAAACCCAAAGACTCAGGTTAAACTTTATCTTTTTGGGGAAAAATATCAATGAAGTTAATTATCATTTTGCTATATTGCTACCTTGTTGTTTTTACCCTTGGTCAACTGACTCGCTTCACCCTCGAAATAACCGAAATAAATGTTCATTTAGCCGATGTTCTAGTTGGGTTTTTAGTCTCAAGTTGGCTAGTTTGGAAACTCTCAAAAAGAGATAAATTTATTCTTCCTCCACTGGCAAAGCAAATTTTTTTGTTTTTTTCTCTCTGCTTTATCTCCTTAGCCTTGAATTCGCTGAGTCTTTTGTCTGGACGAGAAAGGTTAGTTTCTTGGTTGTATCTTCTTCGTTGGATTTTTTACGCCGGTTTATATTTTGTTATCTACGATTTAGTGCAAAGTGCAAAGTGCAAAGTGCAAAGCATTTTAAGTTGTTTGATGATAACTGGGACAGCAACAGCCGTTTTAGGTCTGCTTCAATATATTTTTGTTCCCGATACCAGATTTTTGGAAAAATATGGTTGGGATCCGCATCTTTACCGGGTTATTGGAACCTTTTTTGATCCGGGATTTCTTGGGGCAATTCTCGTTTTAACCCTCATTTTAATTGTTTCATCGCTACATAGTGATGAAAAAATGAAGCACAGAGGAATCATTTTTTTGGTGGGAATGATTGTTTATGTGGCTTTGGCTTTGACCTATTCTCGGGCTTCTTACTTGGCTTATTTGGGGGCGATGGGGACAATTGCCTGGGTAAAGAAAGCACCGAAGTTTTTCCTTGCCGTTCTAGTGGCAGGCATTATCACTGTTTTTCTTTTACCTCGTCCTGGTGGAGAGGGAGTTAGACTTGAGAGGGAAAGCACAATTAAATTTCGCCTAATTAATTGGAGACAGTCGCTGGTGATCGCCAAGGAGCATCTACTTTTTGGAGTCGGGTTTAATGCCTACCGTTATGCCCAGCGAGATTATGGTTTTTTAGAATTTGCCAATTGGCGAGCCTCGCATGCTGGTGGGGGAGCGGATTCTAGCCTTTTATTTGTTTTAGCGACGACGGGAATTTTTGGTCTTTTGGCATATCTTTGGCTTTGGGGAAAAATTCTTGTAAATTCCGCCAAGGCAGCGAATTTGCTGGTTCTGGCAAGCGTTATCGCTCTATTGGTTCATTCCTGGTTCGTTAATAGCCTATTTTATCCTTGGATTATGGGTTGGCTGTGGATTTTATTGGGAACAACTGAAGCTAAGGCGTAAAGGTGACCTTGATTTCTTTTTCGGTTTTATTTCCGGCTTGATCAGTAGCAATAAACTTCAAGACGTTTTCTCCTTCAGAAAGGGTGAAGGATAGAGAAAAATTTCCGTCTTTATCAAGAACTTCTAAATGTTCATTAATGGTCAATATTGTCCCTGGATCGGTTTTGCCAGAGATTTGAATTTTTCTTTGTTTTTCACCAATAAAGTGGGCTTTATCTTGCGGTTTGTCTATTGTTAATTCAGGTGGGGTTTTATCAAAAACAATAATCATCTTTGCCGAGGGTTGACTTTTGTTGCCTGCATTGTCTTGGGCAGTGGCGTAAATTTCGTTTTGTCCCTCAGTTAAGTTTAGATTGTCAGCCAAAAAGGTTCCATCTTCTGAAGTAATCACTTTTTGGTAAGAGGAATTATTTAAAAAAACCTCCACAGTTGAGCCTGCTTCGGCAAAACCAGAAAGAGACATTACTCCTATATTAGTCGCCTCAGGTAAAGGATTAATTTTTGGGGGGGCAGGAGGTAAAATATCAGATTGCTCAACCGGAGTGCTTGAACTTTTAATTTCCGAGAAGAAAATCGCAATTTTGATAAGTGAGGGAATGCCCCAAAAGATAAGTCCTAAAACAAAAAGGATGGTCAAGCCGCTAAAAATTACAGTTCGTCTAAGGCTTCTTGCCTTTTCTTTTTTCACAAGGCGTGAGTGAAAAGTAACCATAGGAAATTGAGCCGCCTCTCGGATTTGAACCCCGTCTAATCTTACCACTTGCCTTAGTAGATTTCTACTGCGGCTCGTGGAGCGATTTTAACGGGGCAGGCCCAGGACCTTGGCTTTACCTGCCTCGCCGACCTTGAGCCGAAGAGGAGAATCGAACTCCTGCCAATGGTTTACGAAACCACCGCTCTTCCACTAAGCTACTTCGGCGAGTCAAGGCGGGCGAAAGCCCTGTCCCGATTTTTTCGCTACATATTAATTTTTCTACGAAAGATCTCTTTTTCCTCGATTTAATTTTTATTTCTCTCTTTACAGCTTCAATGCGAGTTGGGTATTTCTCAAAGTAGAGTAACTTCCATGGTTTCTTATCCTTCGTATACCTTGATTTACCCTGGTTATGTTGGTTTATCCTTTGCCTTAAATTGGCAGTGCTACCAATATAATATGAATTATCTTTTAAACTTTTTAAAATGTAAACATAGAACATCTGAGCCTTCCCGGGGAGTCGAACCCCGCTCTGAGACTTACGAAGTCTCTGCATCGCCCCAATGCTTGGAAGGCGAAAAAATCGTGGATTCTCGTTCTCGACCTTCGGTCGGAACGGAACTCTACCGTTGAGCTACGCCAGCGCTTGGTTGTTGTTGCCAACTGCTTGTCCCGTAGATACGCCCTTGCGAGGTAAGGATGTAAACCTTGCGAGCAAGCAAGTATTCTACGGGGAGCTAAGGCGGCATTTTTCCACTTGAGCGGGTAACGGGAGTCGAACCCGTCTTTTTACCTTGGGAAGGTAATGTTGAGCCGCTCAACTATACCCGCTTTTATCTCGGTAAAGTCAAAATATTTCCTGGATGAATCAGATTCGGGTTGGCTAGATTATTGGCTTTGGCAATTTCTACCCATTTATAGCCATCGCCATAGGCTCGAACCGCAATTCCCCATAAATGGTCACCCTTTAAAACAGTGTAACTTGAGCCTGATATTGGTTCGCCAAATTTTGCTTGAGCGACAACCGGTTTTCTCACTTCAACTTTGGGAATACTTAATTCTTGATCAACCAAGAGCCTGTTTGGGTTTTTAAGCCGATTTTCTCTAGCAATATCAACCCAGTTATAGCCTGAACCAAAAAATTTTTGAGAAATTGCCCAAAGATGATCTCCTTTTTCAACCTTGTAAGTAGTTGGTAACCCTTCAGGAACAATTTTTCCTCCCTCTTCGATTAGTTTTATTTCTCCTGGTTGAGCCGGCTTTTCAAGAGTTGGCTTTCTGCCGACGCCCCGGAAATAGTTAAAGATCAAAACCCCAACTACCACAATAACCAAAGCTCCCAAAACCGTGCTGACTGTTTGTTCAGAAAGTTTGAGTCTTTTTAAAAGTTCTTTAAGGTCCATGTTTTGCCCTTATTCACCTCCTTTCTTTGCCCTCCGTAGCTTTACGCGAAGGAGGGAGGCAGGAGAATTGGGCAGATTGGCGGGTCCGAGGGGAATCGAACCCCCGATCTCTTCCTCGACAGGGAAGCATGTTAACCGCTACACTACGGACCCAACGAAAATACTATAGCAGAATATTGTCAGCCAGTCAATCTTTTGTTATTATGTTTGCAGAATGGCTAAAGAATTCACCAATCAGGAAGTGGCTAAACTCCTCCACTCTATGGCAGCTGCTTATGAGATTAAAGGAGGAGATAGGTTTAAGATTATGGCTTATGATCGGGCGGCAACCTCAGTTGAACACGCCTCAAGCGAAGTTAAAGATCTTTGGGATGACGGAAAGCTAGGAGAATTGGCGGGAATAGGAGCGGCAATTGCTTCCCATCTTGATGAACTTTTCAGAACTGGAAAAGTAAAACATTTTCAAGAAGTGATGTCTGGTTTGCCTCCAGCCATGTTTGAGCTTTTATCGATTCCGGGAGTTGGGGCTAAGACTGCTTATAAACTTTCCAAGGAGCTTGGACTTAAAAATCCCAAAACAGCGATTTCTGAACTTGGAGAAAAGGCTAAAAGTGGAGAAATAAGAGTGATTGAGGGTTTTGGAGAGGAATCAGAAAAGGATATTTTACGGGGAATTGAAGAATTTCGGCGAAAGACAACCAGGATCCTTTTGCCTTATGCGGCTCAAGTGGCAGATGATATTCTTTTTTGGCTTAAGAAATCTCCTGACGTTATTCGGACTGACCCTTTAGGTTCGCTTCGAAGAATGGTTTCCACTGTTGGTGATGTTGATATTGCGGCGGCGACTGATAAACCAAAGGAGGTTATTTCGCATTTTGTTGCCTATCCAAAGAAAAAAAGAGTTCTTGAGGCGGGAACGGCGACCGCCTCTTTAGTCCTCAAATCTGGCTATCAGGTTGACCTTATGGTTCAACCAGTTTCTTCTTACGGAGCCCTTCTACAGCATTTTACTGGCTCAAAACAACATAATATTGCTCTTAGGGAGTATGCTTTAAAGAAAGGTCTTTCTTTGTCTGAATATGGGATTAAAAAGAAAGTGGGAAGTGGAAAGTGGGAAGTGGGAAGTTATGCTACTGAAGAAGAGTTCTATAAAGCCCTGGGGATGGATTGGATTCCGCCTGAGATAAGGGAGGACACTGGAGAAATTGAGGCTTCCCTTCGCTCCGCTCAGGGTAAACCAGGCGGTCTGCCAAAATTAGTAGAGTTAAGGGACATCAAAGGAGATCTCCATATCCATTCTGATTTTCCAATTGAAACTAGCCATGATGAAGGGATAAGCTCAATGGAGGAGATAATGGATAAAGGATTAGAACTTGGGTATGAATATGTTGGTTTTTGTGAACATAATCCGAGTACTAGCAAACATAGCCTTGAACAAATAATTAGCATACTGAAGCGGAAAAAAGAAAGAATTGATAAATTAAACTACTCTCATGAAAAAAGAGGAAATAAATTGCTCATACAGGCTCTTAATGGGCTTGAAGTTGACATAAAGCCCAACGGAACGTTAGGGATTCCGGAAAAGGGATTAGATCTTTTAGATTTCGTTATGGTTTCAATTCATTCAAGCTTTAGAATGGGTCGCCAGGAGATGACAAAACGAGTTTTAGCCGCCCTTAGACATCCAAAGGTAAAAATTTTGGGTCACCCAACTGGTAGAAAATTAAATGAGCGAGAAGGATATGAACTTGATTGGGAGGAGATTTTTGATTTTTGTAAAAAACGAAATATCTGGTTGGAAATTAATGCTTGGCCTGATAGGCTTGATCTTCCAGATACACTTGTCCGTGAAGCGGCAAGAGCGGCGGTGAAAATGGTAATTTGCACTGATGCTCACGCTGTTGACCAGATGGAGCTGATGCGTTATGGAGTAGCGGTCGCCAGGCGTGGATGGGCAGAAAAAGGTGATATAATAAATACGCTAGGATATAGTGAATTTAAGAAACTTTTGGAATAGATTCCGAATGGGAGGCTTGCAACACAGAGAACACAGAAGTTTCGCCTTCAGTGTTACGGGGGTGCATTCGGAAATAGAACTTCCTACTCCTGAAGGCACAGAGAGGGGGTGAAAATAAACTATAATATGTCAGGATTAATAATTTTAATCATTATCGCGGCTTTAGTCATTTTTTACATCTGGTCTTTGTATAACCAATTCGTGACCATAAAAACGCGAATTCGCGCCTCGATTCAAGAAATCGGAAACCAGCTTAAAAGACAGTCCGATCTTATTCCTAATCTAGTTTCTTCGGTAAAAGGTTATATGAAACACGAAAAGACAATTTTTGATGAGTTAACTGAAGCGAGAAAGGCAGTCATGAAGGTGGTTGATTTGGGTGACGCTCAAAAATTAATAGACGCTGGGAGCCGACTTCAGTCGGCTTTAGCCCCGATTCGGGCGGTATTTGAATCAACTCCCCAACTTCAGGCGGCCGGACCAACGGCAAAACTCATGGATGAGCTTCGGGATACGGCTGACAAAGTGATGTATTCTCGAAGAACATTAATTGATTTGACGGCTGATTATAATATTAAGGTGGTTACTTTTCCCTCAAATCTAATTGCCAAGATGTTTGGCTTTCAACAAGAAGTGGGGCTTAAGACACCCGAAGAAGGAAAACATCTTGAGGTAGGTGAAGAGGAAACAAAGGCTCCTAAGGTGGAGTTTTAAAAGATGATTAATGTTTACGAACAAATAGATCGCAATAAAAAGCGAAGCACCATTATTATGGTGCTGTTCGTGACTTTTATTGCCGGAGTTGCCTGGATTTTCGCTAAGATACTGGGTTATGGTCTGGGGATGGTTGGAATTGCTTTGGTTGTGGCCGGTCTAATGAGTTTCTCAAGCTTCTGGTGGGGAGATAAGATTATTTTGACTATTTCTGGGGCTCGGCCGGCTGATAAAAGAAGAGATTTTAATTTTTTCACTGTGAGTGAGAATCTGACGATGGCTGCCCAAATTCCCATGCCTCGTCTTTATGTTATTGATGATTCAGCCCCCAATGCCATGGCTTGCGGTCGGGATCCGGAACATGCGGTGGTTTGCGCAACCAGAGGTTTATTGGAAAAACTGGATCGCAGCGAACTTGAGGGGGTAGTTGCCCATGAGCTTTCTCATGTGAGAAATTTTGATACAAGGCTTGCGGGAATTGTGACCATCTTGGTGGGAATGGTAACCTTATTGGCTGACTGGTTTTTGCGAGGAATAAGATTTGGGGCTCGGGATGATGAGGGAGATAAGGGAAATTGGGGGGTGATCTTGTTTTTGATAGGAATAATTCTTGCTCTTCTTTCACCCTTGATTGCCCAATTAATTCAGCTTGCCATTTCCCGAAGGCGAGAATTTTTGGCTGATGCTTCGGCGGCTATGTTAACCCGTTTCCCTGAAGGTCTAACCAGAGCTCTAGAAAAAATCTCTAAAGACCGAGAGCCGCTTGAAGCTGCTAATAAAGCCACTGCCCATCTTTATATTGTTAATCCTTTTAAGGGTCAAAAATTTGTGGGTTGGTTTGCCAATTTATTTAATACCCATCCGCCAGTTGAGGAAAGAATTGCGGCTTTAAAAGAAATGGTGTGAAGCTGGGGGCTTGACAAGCCCAAAAACCTTTGTTTTAATGGAAACAGTGAAGGCTAAAGAATTCGGCATAGCAGGAGTTTTGCTAATCTTTGGAGTTCTCCTTCTTCTGGTTGGGGGAGGAGTTTGGTTTTTGAAATTTGGACCCGGAAAAATAGTCACCGAGGGACCCCTAACGGGAATTCTTAATCCTGCCAGTCTTGATAAATATGACCTTGATAGCGATGGAGATGGCATTCCAAATTTTGTAGAGCTTGCCCTAGGTTTTGATCCTTATAAAAATGATTGCGCCCTCTCTGCGGGTTGCAGCCTTGAGTCTCCAAACAAACCTCAAGGGAAAACTAATATTCTTTTCATCGAAGACTCCTCCGGAAGTATGGCTGGTAAAGCGGGAGCCGAAACCAAGATTGAGGCTGCAAAGACCGCCCTTAAGAAATATATTGATAATTTAAGTGCCGAGATTAAGGCCGGTTTGATGGTTTATGGACATAAGGGTTCAAATTCTGCGGCTGATAAAGCGGTTTCTTGCGCTGGCATTGATCTTTTATACCCAATAGGGATGGTTGATAAAGCTTCTTTTAAGAGTCAGGTTGAGACTTTTAAGCCGACTGGTTGGACACCAATTGCTGATTCTTTCAAGAAAGCCCAAAGCTCTTTTGCCGGTTATGAGAGTGATAATAATAAGATTATTCTTGTCAGCGATGGGATCGAAACTTGCGGCGGTGATCCTTGTAAAGTGGCGGCGGAACTTAAGCAAAGCGGAATTTCTCCCATGATTGATGTGGTTGGTTTTGATGTTGACTCAAAGGCAAAACAGCAGCTTTCTTGCATTGCCCAGGTGACTGGGGGAACTTATTATGATGCCAAAACCAGCCAAGAATTTTACAATGCCCTGGACACTATTTCTGGTAAAACCAGTGATTGGGCGAAAAATCAAGGGTGTTTAAACGCCAATACCGCTTCTTATCAATCTTGTCTTAATGATCATTATTCAAAAGCAGCCAATTATCTTTATGACCTTTTGTCAAAAGCAACTGGGAGGGGAGATGCGGCTGAAGTTGGGAAAATAAATGAGGTTTTAGGAAGAATGTTTAAGCGTTGGGCTGAACTTTCCGAGGTAGGTTTAAAGAATTGGACAGGAACTTCTGGTAACTGGTATCAAGATTGGTCAAAAACAATTCAAGGTATACCTGGACAACCTGGTGGCTTAAGCATTCCCACTGTCCCCCAAATCCAAATCCCCGAGTTTAAATTCCCCTAAAAGTCTTCAAAGATTAGAAAGAGTATAATCTAATTATGTCCCAGAAACTTCTTATTACGATTATTACACTGATGATCGTCATTAGTTTTTTGGGATACATTTTTTCTAAATTTTACAAACAAAATATTGGTCCAGATTATTGTTATAAAAGAGAAACAAATTTGAAAATGAGCAGGAAAGAAGCATTAAAAATTGCTCTCAAAAGTGTTTGTGTAAAAGAAGGCAAAATATCCCCCTTGGGTTGGGAATGTAACGATTATTCTGGTACCTGGTGGTTCCCTCTAATTGTTTTCGGCAAGGCGAAAGGGTGTTCTCCAGCTTGTGTTGTAGATATTGCCACCAAAAACGCCCAAGTTAACTGGAGATGTACCGGTTTAATTCCCTAGGTGGCGAGGCTGTTCCACCCCCGAGGTGGAAATCTAATGTTTCTATGATTAAGAACATGATTAAGAAACTATTTGTTTTAATAGTTTTCCTTCTTGGACTAATTTTTGTTACATGCTTTTTTGTTTCCATCGTATTCTTTCAGCACCAACTTGATTGGTTAGTAGCGAGCTCAATTCCTCGATACCCTGGGGCTTCTTCATACAAAATTGAGGCTAGTAGTGGATTTCCAGACGGCATTCCGGGAGCCAGCATAAGGTTTGAAACGAAAGATTCAGCAGAAGATGTTATTAATTTCTACGAAACCAAATTGGTCAAGAAGGGCTGGAATGTTGAGTCAAAACGGATAGATACAAAAACTTGGCCCTGGGAGAAATACCATATAATAGAATTCAGTAGAGATGTTTTCGGCATCAGGTTCAGGGCAACTTTTACTAAACCAGAAGGCATCAGAGATTCGTTCCGTGAACTTCCTGCTTGGACATCAATTTTTGTGTATCACAGAAGGTAACAATTAAAACATTTTTGGCAAGTTTATCCTGAGTTTTTCGAAGGACTCGGTGCAAGCTACAATACCTGAAGTGGAGAAACTGGGCCACAATTACGACGCGGAGCCATTAGGACAATTTGCTCCTTCTTTAAAAACTAGGGAAAAAGTTATCACTAAGATCTCAGAAGAAGCCGCCCAAATAGTTGAGAATCAGAATGAGGTTAAACATATGAAAGCTTTCCTGACCGTAAAGTCTTCTTGTTAGTTTGACTGGTTTTTATTATACTAATTGTCAAAGTGTCTAATTTAAAATTGACCAAAGAAGAAGTAATTCATGTCGCCAAACTTGCCGGACTGACTCTTACTCCTCAAGAAGTGAAGAAGTTCCAAAAGCAGCTTTCAGAGGTCTTGGATTATGTGGAAATTTTAAAAAAGCTTAAGACAACTGAAGTTGAACCAACTAGTCAGGTGACAGGATTGGAGAATGTTTTTCGGGAAGATAAAGTTGGTTCTGGTCTTTCTCAAGAAGAAACCTTGTCAGGAGCAAAAAATCAAGAGAAAGGGATGTTTAAAATAAAGGCAATATTTGAGTAATTAGGAAAAAATGAATCTCAACGAACTGACAATCAAAGAAGCCCAGGAAGGATTACGGCAGAAAAAATTTTCTTCCCTTGAGCTGGTGAAGAGTTGTCTTGAGCGGATAAAGAAGATTGACCCCAAAATCAATGCCTTTATTACTGTCTGTGAAAAAGAAGCACTGGAACAGGCAAAGAAAGCAGATAAAATAATTAAAAGTCCAAAGTCCAAAGTCCAAAGTCTTCTTCTTTTGGGGATTCCTTTTTCCATGAAAGATGTTTACTGCACCAAAGGAATTCGAACTACGGCGGCCTCCAATATCTTAAAGGATTATATTCCTCAATATAACGCTACAGTTTACGAGCGCCTTTTAAATGCTGGGGCGATTTTGCTTGGAAAAACGAATTGTGATGCTTGGGGTCATGGAAGTTCAACGGAAAATTCTGATTTTGGGCCAACGAAAAATCCCTGGGATTTGGGGAGAGTGGCCGGTGGATCTTCGGGAGGATCGGCGGCGGCGCTTGCCGCGGATATGAGTTTTTTTGAGATTGGGGAAGATACCGGTGGTTCAATAAGATTTCCGGCTTCTTTTTGTTCAGTAGTTGGATTAAAAGTAACTTATGGCAGAGTTTCTCGGTACGGAGCGATTGCTTACGCCTCTTCGTTAGATACGGTTGGGCCCATGGGAAAAACAGTGGAGGATTGCGCATTAGTTTTGGAGACAATCGCTGGCAAAGACGAGCATGACTCTACCTCCTCCACATTGTCCCCCCCAAGATATACAGAATTTCTTAAAAAAGGAATTAAGAACGTCAAAATTGGTATCCCAAAGGAATATTTTGTTGAAGGGGTAGATGAGAAGGTAAAAGAGAAGGTAGAAAAGGCAATTAAAGTCCTAGAAATGTCAGGAGCTAAAATCAGTAAGGTTTCTTTACCCTACACTAAATATGCTATTGCTACCTACTATTTAATCGCCCCAAGCGAAACCAGTTCAAATTTAGCCAGGTATGATGGAATAAGGTATGGTTTTTCAAGAGAAAGTTTTGGTGATGAGGCGAAACGGAGAATCATGCTTGGGACTTATGCCCTGTCGGCTGGATACTATGAAGCTTATTATCTGAAAGCAATGCAGGTTCGGACTTTAATTAAAAAAGACTTTGATGAAGCGTTTAAAAAAGTTGATGTTTTGCTGGCTCCGGTTTCGCCAACGCCGCCATTTAAATTGGGAGAAAAAGTTGATGATCCGCTCCAGATGTATCTTTCGGATATTTTTACGGTAACCGCCAATTTAGCGGGAATTCCCGGGCTTGCCATCCCTGCCGGGTTTATTGACAGCTCGACAGGCTCGCTGCCAGTGGGTATCCAAATCCTAGGACCGCAGTTTTCTGAAGAACTTTTATTTCAAGTAGGCTATGCTTATGAACAAGAGACCAAATGGCACAAAAGAAGACCACCACTTTAATTAATTAAACTATGAAAAATCCATTTCTTGAGGTCTTAAAAATTAAGAATTTCCAAAAAATCTGGGGGTCGCAAATTTTTTCTCAAACAACCCTAACCCTTATCAACTTTGTCATAATTTTGCGAATTTTTGAGGCAACTCATTCAACGGTGGCTGTTTCTTTGGTTTGGATTTTTTACGCCATCCCAGCAATTTTACTTGGTCCGTTTTCGGGAACAGTGGTTGACCTTTTTCAAAAAAGAAAAGTTTTAATGCTGACTACCTTTTTTGAGGCTTTAATCGTTCTTTGCTATCTTTTGGTTAAACACAAACTTTGGCCAATTTATTCGGTTGTCTTCTTTTACTCTTTAGTCAATCAACTTTATATCCCGGCTGAAGCCTCAACTCTGCCGTGGGTTGTTCCTAGAAATTTGCTTCCAGTAGCCAATTCACTTTTTCTTTTTACTGTCTATGGAGCATTTTTGCTTGGGTTTGGACTATCTGGACCGGTGGTGAGATTAATTGGCAGAGAGGCACCATTTATCCTCGGTTTCTCTTTGTTAATCTTTGCCTCACTTCTTGTTTCTAATTTACCAAAAGAGGAAAGCAAGAAAAAGATTGGGGATATTCAAGATTTCTTATTGAGAGTTAAAGAGGGATATCTTTTTATTAAAAGCCAACCAATGATTCTTTTCCCCTTGTTGCTTCTTGTTTTTTCTCAAGTGATTGTTGGGATTATTGCCGTTTTGTCTCCATCATTGGCGACTGAAGTTTTATCGATCAATCTTTTGGATGCCGGACCAATTTTGATTTTGCCTGCTGGTTTTGGGGCGATAACTGGAGCCTTAGGGATAACCACACTTTTAAGAAGAAAGGTTCGCAAGAAAAGAATTATTTCTTTCGGTCTTTTTCTTTCTGCCGTCTCGCTTCTTTCCATAGCCACAATTGTGCCATTTTTGGGTAATTTGCGGATTTTGGTGGCATTAGGGACTGCCTTTTTGCTCGGAATAAGTTTTGTCTCAATCATCATTCCAGTTCAGACTCTTCTTCAGGAAAAAACCCCAGAAGATAAACGTGGACGAGTTTTTGGAGTTTTGGGATTTGCCATCACCCTCGCCTCAATTTTGCCCATTCTTTTGACAGCCACTATCACCGATGTCCTAGGAGTGAATTTTATGTTAGGAATAATTGCCATTATAATCGGTGCAGTCTGGATTTATTCTTTAAGGGAGTCATATGAGATATACGCCTATAATAGGACTTGAGGTTCACATTGAGCTTAAGACTGAAAGCAAGATGTTTTGCTCTTGCAAAGCAGAACATTTTCAGGCTGAGCCGAATACCCAAACTTGCCCTGTCTGTTTGGGATTGCCTGGGGCACTGCCGGTGGCAAATAAAACCGCGATTGAGTGGACGATTTTAACTGGGTTGGCTTTGAATTGTCAGATTTCTGGCTTTTCCAAATTCGACCGGAAAAATTACTTTTATCCTGATTTGGTTAAAGGGTACCAGATTAGCCAATATGACGCGCCTTTGGCGCGTAATGGCAAATTTCAAATTTCAAATGTCAAATGGCTCCGGATAAGAAGGGTTCATTTGGAAGAAGACACGGGGAAGTTAATTCATGAGGCTGGATCCACTCTGATAGATTTTAACAGATCTGGGGTGCCACTGATGGAAATTGTAACTGAGCCGGATATTTCTTCGGCGGAGGAAGCCAAGGCATTTTTGGAAAAACTCCAACAAATCGTTCGCTATTTAGGGGTTTCTGAAGCAGATATGGAAAAGGGGCAGATGCGTTGCGAACCAACAGTTAATTTAAAGATTGAAAAAAATGGCAAAATCGTTTATACCCCTCTGGTTGAGTTGAAGAATATTAACTCTTTTCGTTTTGTTCAAAAGGCTATAGATTATGAAATTCGACGCCAACTTGGGGAGTTTGAAAAAACTGGTAGAGAAAAACAGCCTGGTAACAAAACAACTAGAGGCTGGGATGAAGTAAAGCAGGAAACTGTTTTACAAAGAGAAAAAGAAGAAGCGGCTGATTATCGATATTTTCCTGAACCAGATTTACCACCAATGAGATTAAGAGATGAAGATATTAAGATATTAAGAGAAAAACTTCCTGAATTACCTGATAAGAAACTTACTAGATTCATCAAACAATACGGACTTTCAGAGTACCAGGCAAAGATTTTAGTCGAAACTAAAGAAACTGCTGACTTTTACGAGGAAGCACTCAGAAAGTGGGGAGTGGAAAGGGCGAAGTGGGAAGTAGAAGATGCGAAAAACATTGCTAATTGGATTGTTAATAAAAGAGTGGACATTAGTCGGATAAAGCCAGAAGAATTAGTGAAACAAATTAAAGTTTTGGCGAAAGCCCCAACGATAGCAGAAAAAGAATTAGAAAAAATTGTTGGTAAAGTGTTAGAGGAAAATCAGAGGGCAGTTGAAGACTTTAGAAAAGGCAAAGTCCAGGCTTTGGAGTTTTTGGTCGGTCAGGTCGCTAGAGAAACAAAAGGAAAAGCAGATCCAAATCAAACGCGTCAACTTCTTCTTAAAGCATTAAAAAATAGGACTTGACAGAAATTATCCCTCTTTGATTTAATCAAACTATGCCAAAAGGAAGATTCCTCACTGAAGCAGACATTGATTACCTGGAAGAAAGATTGCGAGATGTTTTTGCCACTAAAGAGGATTTTGCCAATTATAGAAGTGAGTTACTTAGCAGACTAGATAAGATACTTGGAGAAATCCTCAAATCAAGGGAGGAACAAACAGTTCTTTCCCACCGTGTTTCAGGTCACGAAGAAAGAATCTCCACCCTTGAGAAAGTCTCCCCAATTTGACCACGAAAAAGGACCGGCGGTCTTTTCTGGATTTTTTCGGGACTTGACCCACCACTTCTTAGCACTCGGCTTTCCCGCCTGCAACGCTATGCGTAGCATTGCGGGTAGGTCAGTATTATTCATACACGCCTCGTGCTGCGATTTATGGTGGGCCTGCGTCCCGATAAAATCGGGACTTGAAAAACTTCGGTGAAAAAAGTTATTATTGAAAGGGGTAGGTATGAACGAGAGTAATCCAGAAACACCATCTTATCAGGAACTTTTGGAGGAAAATCAAAGGCTTCGGCAAGAAAATGCAGAATTAAAAAGAGTGCTCGCTTTTGACGAACTAACTGGTTTCTACAAAGAAGAAGCAGCTAAACATAAAGCTCAACAGATTATAGGGTCTTATTTTATTGAATCAACTCAGCCACTCGCCGTGAGTCTAATCTTGATGGATTTGGATAGATTAAGCCGATTCAATGATTATTCCCACAATGTTGGTAATGAAGCCATAAGAAGATTTGGAAAATTTATTCGTCAGGATATTATCGAGCTTCTTAAAAGAAGGAACTATCCTACCCAAGGACTTGGAGAACCTTTTTTCGCTTTTCGCTCATTCGACCGAGGTGATGAATTTGGCTTAGTTCTTTGTGGCGTTGACAAAGAGGAAGCAGAAAAAATCGCTGCTGATCTTCAAGATATAGACATTGCTTTTGTCTTTAGTCACAAAGGAGAGAAAAAAACGGACTGGATTCAATTTAGTGTGGGAGTTTCTTCAACCGCTGACCCGGAGATTGTCCGGATTAAATCTCAAAGCGATTTAAACCTGGACACCAAGGCAAAAGCTGCTTATGATGTCTTAAAGAAAAAAGCCAGTGAGGCGGAAAGAGCCAATAAAAAAAGAGGAAGAAAAAATGGCTAAATTTACCCATCTTCATGTTCATACAGAATATTCGCTCTTAGACGGTCTTTGTAAAATTCCTGTTCTGGTTTCGCGGGCAAAAGAGTTGGGAATGGAGGCTTTGGCGATTACTGACCATGGGGCAATGTATGGAGTAATTCCTTTTTATCTTGCCTGTCGGGAAGCGGAAATAAAGCCAATTATTGGCGTTGAGGCTTATGTGGCTCAAAGGTCAAGATTTGACAAGCAACCAAAGGTAGATGCTGATCAGTATCATCTTATCCTTCTGGCAAAAAACGATGAAGGCTATAAAAACCTAATTAAACTGGTAACTTTAGCCCATCTTGAGGGTTTTTATTATAAACCAAGAATTGATTTTGAGATTTTAAAAGAAAACTCAAGCGGGTTGATTGTTCTTTCGGCTTGTCTTGAGGGAGAAATCCCTGCTTTCTTAAGACAGGGTAGGAGAGAAGACGCAGAAAAGCGACTTAGGCAATATTGGGAAATTTTTGCTGAAGATTTTTATCTTGAACTTCAGGCTCACCCCAAGATTGCTGATCAAGAGAGGGTAAATAAAGAATTGGCAAAGCTTTCCCGAAAATTGGGGATTCCCCTTGTTGCTACCAATGATGTTCATTATGTTGCCCCTGAGGATGCCGTTGCCCAAGATGCTCTTCTGGCAATTCAGACCCAGAAAAAAATTACCGATAAAGACAGGCTGACGATGATAGACTCGCCTGATTTTTATCTTCGGGGAGGAAAAGAAATGGAAGAACTTTTTCGAGAGTTTCCTGATGCTTTGGAGAATACCCAGAAAATTTCCCAAAAATGTAGCCTTGAAATAGAAACAGGGAAGTGGATTTTACCCCATTATCCCCTACCTCAAGGGGAGACAGCCGAAAGTTTGCTTAGAAAAATGGTTTTTGGAGAAGCTCCTCGTCGCTTTCCTAAAATTAGCAAAGAAATAAAAGATAGGCTTGAGTACGAACTGGAGATTATCTGCAAAAAGGGATTTGCTACTTATTTTTTAATTGTTTCAGATTTTGCCAACTGGGCAAAACAGCAAGGAATTCGGGTTGGACCAGGAAGAGGATCGGTGGCGGGCTCACTTGTCTCTTATGTTTTGCGGATTACCTCAATTAACCCTCTAGAGCACAATCTTCCTTTTGAGCGATTTTTAAATCCCCAAAGACCGACTCCGGCGGACATCGATCTTGACTTTGCCGATGACCGGCGGGACGAGGTAATTGCCTATGTTACCCAAAAATACGGTAAGGACAAGGTTGCCCAAATTATCACTTTCGGGACAATGGAAGCAAGAATGGCGGTTCGGGACGTGGCGCGGGTTTTAGGTTATCCTTATTCCACTGGAGACCGAATTGCCAAAATGATTCCTTTTGGAGCCCAGGGTTTTGAAACAACCATCTTAAGTGCTTTAGCCTCCAATCCAGAACTTAGGAACGCTTATGAAAATGAAGAAGAAACCAAAAAGATCTTAGATTTGGCTTCAAAACTTGAGGGAGTTACCCGTCAAGCCTCGACCCATGCCGCCGGGGTGGTTATTGCCGACCGGCAGCTTACAGACTATGTCCCCCTCCAGTGGGATAGCAAAAAGGAAAAAATTATTACCCAATATGATATGTATGCTTTAGATCTTAATATCTCCGAGCATGCTATTGGTCTTTTGAAAATGGATTTTTTGGGATTACGGAATTTGACGATTTTGGGAAAGAGCGCCGAATATGTTTTAGCCACCAAAGGAAAAGAAATAGATATCTCCGAGATTCCCCTTGATGATCGAAAAGTTTATGAAATGATTACCCGGGGTGAGACAACTGGAGTTTTTCAGCTTGAATCAGGGGGAATGAGAAGGTTAGCCCAAAAACTTAGACCAACGCGTTTTTCTGATATTGCCGCGATGGTCGCCTTATATCGTCCCGGACCAATGGAATGGATTAACGAGTTTATTTTAGGCAAAAATAATCCTTCCAAAGTTCGTTATCCTCATCCTGACTTAAAACCAATACTTTCGGAGACCTACGGAATTGCTGTTTATCAAGAACAATGTCTTCAGATTGCTGTTTCGATTGCTGGTTATACCTGGGGCGAAGCCGATGGCTTGCGAAGAGCAATTGGCAAAAAGAAAAAAGTTTTGATGGAGAAAGAAAAAGAAAAATTTATTCGCAAGGCTCAAGAGAAAGGTTATAAAAAAGACCAAGCAGAAAAAATTTTTTCTCTTGTTGAACGATTTGTTGGTTATGGTTTTAATAAAGCCCATTCAACTTCCTATGCGATGATTGCCTATCAAACTGCCTGGTTGAAAGCAAATTATCCAGTTGAATTTATGGCGGCTTTACTGACGGCTGAATCAGGAAATACTGATAAGGTGGCTTTGGGGGTTGAGGAATGTCGGAGAATGGGAATCTTAGTCCTGAAACCTGAAATTAATACTTCGGGGGTTGGTTTTTCAATCGAGCAAGGGGCAATTCGTTTTGGGCTGTCGGCAATTAAAAATGTTGGAGAGGCAGCCATTGAGGCGATAATTAAAGCCCGAGAACTTGGAGGAAGTTTTACTTCTTTATCTGATTTTTGTCAAAGAGCTGATCCCCAGAAAGTTAACAAAAAAGTCTTAGAATCCCTAATTAAAGCTGGAGCAATGGACTGTTTTGGTTCACGAGCCGCCATGCTGGCTGGTTTAGATCGTATCCGCGCCAAAGGCGAAGTTGAGCAAAAACAAAAAGCGGGAGGTCAGGTTGGCTTGTTTGAGGAAGGTGAAAAAAAGGCTGCCTTGGATGATTTGCCCGAGATTGAAGAATTCTCCCGGAGTGAACTTTTATCCCTTGAACGAGATCTTTTAGGCTTTTATTTGACTGAACATCCTCTGGCTCCGGTTCTTTCGATTCTCTCAAGCGAGGTTTCTCATAAACTTTATGAACTAGGAGGAGAGGTGGAGACGGTTGAACGAGTAAGGGTTGGGGGAATTGTCTCCTCAATAAGAATTGTCTTGACGAAAAACGGTGCTTCTGAGATGGCTTTTGCTACCTTAGAAGATGAAACTGGCAAAGTTGAGGCAGTTGTCTTTCCAAAAATCTTCACTATAACCCGTTCTTGTTGGATTCGCGATCAGGTAGTTTTAGTTGACGGTCGTATTGAAACAAGAGAGGAAGAGCTTTCTTTGATTGTGGAGAATGCTGTTCCCCTGAGTGTGGCTGCTCAGCAAAAACCAAGCTTTGATTTTTCCATTAAGATTCCTAAAGGAACTAAACCGCAAATTTTGGTCGAGCTTAATAAATTACTTAAGGCAAGTCCGGGGAAGAAAAAAGGGGTTTTAGTCTTTGAACAAAACGGAGGATCACGAAGGTTGGTTTTGACTTTTGGGGTGGAGTTTACTAAAGAATTGGAGGAAAAGATAAAAAAGCTTCTCTTTTCTTGAATCCCTCCAAAAGATTGTCTACGACAAATTTATGGATATCCCAGATTTTGTCGTAAGGCTAGCTTTGAAACTGGGGCTTGACCCCGATAATTTTCCCTCTCGCCTTTTCAATACTATTCGTATACGGCTCGAGGAGCGATTTGAACGGCGTAAAGCCGCGTGGCGGCAACGCCGCTATACGCGGGGTCGGCGGGGCAATTTGTTTACAAAATTGCCCCTTGACAACTCTTGTGAAAATCATTTATAGTATAATCCCAGAGCCATTTATCCCGAGTTTATCGAAGGAAAAAACTCTGGTTTTTTTAGAACAATATGGGCAGACATAAAGTTCGACAACTGTTATTTAAGCAATTAGCAAACCACCGAAAGGTGGTTATTTTTTTAATTTTTTAGCCCCGCCAAATGGCGGGATTTTTTTTGAGTCGCTTTCCATAAGCGGAAAGCAGACGCTCTTTAACAATCTGGAAGGTTAAAATTTCCACTCCAAGAGGGCAGCAGGGAGGGGCCGAGGGAGACGGTGGTTACCTTCGGCTTTTCTCCGCTGCCCTTGGGACGTCAAACGTCCCCTTGCTTTGGGGTGGAAGCAAAAGGCAGTATTCTAACAAAGGAGAGGAAAGCGATGGTAAGAAACAAGAACATTGGTGGCTACCTGCCGCTAGAATGGCCAGGGTTTGCTCCAACTCTGTTGTTAGGGTTTCAGCATTTCCTGGCTATTTTCCCGGCTACGGTGTTGGTTCCGGTCCTGACCGGATTCAACGTCTCGGCAACTTTGTTTGCCAGTGGTTGTGCTACCCTGGCGGCATTAGTAGTCACAAGGTTCAGGGTACCTTTGTACTATGGTAGTTCGTTCTCGGCCATTGCCGCGGTGATGATGGTCGTCAAGGCTAACGGAGGCGGAGATGTTGGCGTCAGTATCGCCCTCGTTGGCATTGCGGTTGCCGGTGTCACCCAGATTCTTGTGGGTCTGTTGATCGTTAAGATGGGTCCCCAATGGGTTGTAAGGGTCTTGCCGGCAGGATTGCAAGGATCGGTGGCGATGATCATCGCCTACGCGTTAAGTTCAGCCGCTATTGACATGGCTAGCGGTATGTGCTGTCTGGTTGACCAGGCCGGTAAGCCAATAGCGAGTCTCACCTGGTGGACAGTGGCGTTTGTGACCTTCCTGGCGGTCGTCTTCTGGACTTGGCGTCTAAGAAGCGGCCTCCTGGGAATGTTGCCCATCCTAGGGGGAGGGTTTGTCGGGTATCTCGTCGCTATTCCCCTGGGATTGGTCAACTTTGCCCCCGTGTTTAGCGCCGAAGTGGTTCGTCCACCCCATCTTGTCTTCCCAGCTTTCGGGAACCCTGCTGCGTTGGCGGCGGTGCTAAGCATAGTTCCGGTGGTAATCGCAACCATCCCAGAAAGTTTGGCTCACTTCTACCAAGTGAGAATCGCCATCAAGGACATTGCCAAGAGACACGGGAAGAAGGCGGAAGACATTGAGTATCTGGTCGGGCGCAACATCGTGGGTGACGGGCTGGGTGACGTGATCACCGGCATGCTCGGTGGGGCAATGGGAACTAACTACGGAGAGACAATTGCTACAATCATCGCCTCTGGCGCAGCGACTGTGTTCGCGGTGATGACGGCTGCGATCCTTGGGATTCTCTCTGGTTTCAGCGGGCATCTTGAGGCTCTGGTCGAGACAATTCCCACAGCAGTCACCGGTGGGTTGGCTATCTACATGTTCGCCGCCTTTGGCATCGTGGGCATCAAAATGCTCCTGGAGGCTGGTGATCTACTTGAGCCGAAGAACGTGGCGATCGTCTCGGTGGTTTTGATCCTGGGGATCGGCGGGGGAAACAAATACGGAGGTTCGCTCCCCGTTCCACTGCCACCGGGGCTAGACACGCTTCTACCTGGCGGAGTACCGGCCATTGCGGCTGCAGCCTTATCCGGGATTCTGCTCAACACCATGTTTACCCTGTTCCCAACCGCTCAGGACCTGGTTGAGAGACGTGCAGCCCCTGTTCTTGCCGACGCAAGTGATCCAGTAGACACCAATAAATAACCTTCCAGATTCATCCAAGGAGGGGATGGAAATCTTCCACCCCAATTTTCATCCCCTCCAGTAGTTCTTATATTTAAAAACTATGACCGAAAGAGTAACTGGTTTAGCCGAGCATTATCATGGACCAAGAGAATTTGATCGGGTGATTAACTTTGGGAAGATTTTTGAGCCAATGCGGAATTTCGTGGTGCCTTTGGAGGAAAGGGCGAAAGAAAACCTGCCTGGTCTTGAGTTTTTAGGTTTTGAAATCAGTAGAATTAGGGAAATTTACGACAAGATAACAAGAATTGCTAACAGCATGACCCCAGAAAATTCAGGAGCTCGATTTGAATATCAAAGACAATTAGCTCATTTTTTTTCTTTCTTAGGACCTGAAACTCAAGGGAAATTTATCGCCATCAAAAGAGCAGGAAGTCTGGTGGCGAGATTTTATCCTCATGTTGAGGTTTATGAAGTAGAGGGAAAGAGACTGCCAATGGAAAATGGAGACTTAGCTCTGGGCTTGATAGGTTCTTTGCCGCTTGAAGATTTCGAAAAAGAGAGAATAATCATCGGTGAGGGTTGCGTTGCCACCGGAATTACTATCGCCGGCATTTTAAAAACAATTGCTGAAAATGAGGTTAGACCAAAAATTATCGAGGTCCATGCTTTGGCTGTTTCCCAGCTTGGTGGGGAGTTTCTTTTGGATTATGCCAGAGGACTTAATCTAGGGTTAGCGATTAAAGGAGGAATGCCAGTTTATGCCATGAATGAAGTTTTTTATTTGATGAGAACTGTTGAAGAAAGATATCCTCAAGGAACTTATGCCGTTGGCGATGCTGGAGACTGGAGCGAGCCTCTTTTGCCGTGGTATGACAATCGAGCCTGGTGGAATCGAGGAAGGATTACTTCTTGACCTCTTTTAATTTAAACAAACATGATATTTCGTGGTAACGGCCGTTAGGTGCTAATATTAGAGATAACTCTACGGACAGAGAAACCTAGCCAATCATCGGGTAAAAGTTCTTTTGGCAGGAGGGGATCTTTTAAAAGCAAGTCAAAATATTCTATTCTTAATTGTTGGATAAGGGCTGTTTTTTCTTCGGCTGCCTTTGGCAACTTTAATTTTTCCAGTTTATCCAAAATTTCTTGGTACTCCCCATTAATTTTATCTAGTTTCCAAACATAATTGGCTAAAGTTTGGGCGTCACCCATCAGTCTATGTTTGGCGGTCAAAACAAAGGCTTTTCCCAAAAGATGATGGCTTTCTAAAAATTCGGCTAAATCTTGCTCAAAATCGTAAGGGGAGATGTAAACACTTTGTTGTAACTTACCAAAACCCAAGCTTTTTAACTTCTCTCTTAAAACATCGCGAATATAACGGCTTGCCTCACTAATGTCGAAAATCACTATCCGCCATTGACCATCCCAACCCTTCTGCTGCATCAGAAGAAGAGGGAAGTCCCGATTTAGTCTTATTCTTCCCTGATTGCTTAGTCGCAAATAGGGCTGACCGTCTTTAATAATTTTTTCAATAAAATTAGTTTTTACCAACCTTGAAGCTAATGAATAAAAATTTTCTTTCTTATAGGCTGGAGGTCCCCATAAAGATAGACTCTGGGGTGGTAACCCTCTCATTGCTCGTAAAGTTGCCGGCAGAATAATATCAGCCGATAAGGCGAGGCCGAGAAGAAGTTTATCTCTGATTCTTAATTTCTTAGCCATCTCTTCCCCCTTTAATATTTAACCATAACGGCCGTTATTTATAAATATTAGATTGGAGGGCTTGACAGAAAGATAGTTTTTTTTGGATAATGAGCTGTGCGACCTAAGTTTATTTTTATTTCTGGGGGAGTAATTTCTGGAATCGGCAAGGGCTTGGCTACTGCTGCAATTTCTTTACTTTTAAAATCGCGGGGTTTTATGGTTTCTCCAATAAAGTGTGATCCCTATATTAACGTTGATGCTGGAACAATGAATCCAGTAGTTCATGGGGAGATTTTCGTTTTGGACGACGGTTCAGAAACCGACCAAGATCTTGGTCATTATGAACGTTTCTTAGGTGAAAATCTTAGTGCCTTAAATTACATGACTACTGGGCAAGTTTATCAAACGGTAATTGCTCGAGAACGAAACTTAGAGTATGGGGGTAAATGTGTCGAGGTTGTCCCCCATATTCCAGAAGAAATCATTCGCCGTATTGAAAAGGGAGGTGAAGAAAGAAAAGCCAATATCGTTCTGGTCGAGATAGGGGGAACGGTAGGAGAGTATCAGAATGCTCTCTTTTTGGAGGCTAACCGAATGTTAAAGTTAGCTCGCCCAGAGGATGTTTTACATATTCATCTTGGTTACTTACCAATTCCTCTCTCAATCGGAGAAATGAAATCGAAACCGGTTCAGATGTCAGTTAGGGCTTTAAACTCTGTTGGCTTGCAGCCAGACTTTATTTTAGGTCGCAGCGAAAAACCACTGGATGAAATTCGGAAAGAAAAATTGGCTCTTTTTTGTAATGTTGACAAAGATGATGTTATTTCAGCCCCAGATGTGACTAACATTTATGAGATTCCTTTAAATTTCGAGAAACAAAATTTGACAGAAAAAATCTTAAAAAAATTTGGCTTAAAAAGCCGGAAAAGAGATCTTTTAGACTGGGAGAAAATGGTTCAAAAGAGCAATCAATTGAAAAAAGAAGTGAAAATTGGTATAGTGGCAAAATACTACACCAGCGGTGATTTTTCTCTGGGAGATTCCTATATTAGTGTCCTCGAGGCGATTAAACATGCAGCCTGGTTTAATAATGTTAAACCAGAAATTGTTTGGATTGACAGTGAAAAACTGGAAACACTGAATACACAGAAATTAACTGAAGCCCTGAAAGGGGTAGACGGAGTTGTTGTGCCCCAGGGTTGGGGAAGTCGAGGAGTTGAGGGAAAAATAAAAGCGGTTCAGTATGCCCGGGAAAACAAAATTCCTTACCTTGGTCTTTGTTTTGGAATGCAGATGGCGGTGATTGAATTTGGGCGGAATGTTTTAGGTTTGACTGGAGCAAATTCGACCGAGGTTAACCCCAAAACTAAACATCCAGTTATCCACATTATGCCTGATCAGAAAGAATATCTTGAAAAACATCAATATGGAGGGACAATCAGGCTTGGGGCTTGGCCTTGCAAGTTAATCAGGGGCACCAAAACGGCTAATTGTTACGAAAAATATAATAAAACTACTAATTCCCAATTACTAATTACTAATTACCTAATTTCCGAACGCCATCGCCATCGATATGAATTTAATAATAAATATCAAGAATTATTTGAGAAGGCAGGGATGAAGATTTCCGGTGTCTCGCCTGATGGAAAATTGATTGAAGCCGTGGAAATCCCCGACCACCCATTTTTTGTTGGCATCCAATTCCATCCAGAATACAAATCTAGATTTCTTTCTCCCCACCCGCTCTTCCTTGAATTCATAAAGGCTGCCATGCTACAATAATCTTCATATGGCAAATCAGGCAAAATTAGGAGAAACCGAATTTTCAGTTGGAGACAATGTTAAAGTTTTCTTTGGTTCAGGAAACCCCTTCCAGGGAACGGTAATTGCTATCCGGGGAGAAGGCGAGAATAAAACTTTTACGGTTAGGCGAATTGGGGCAGGAGGGATTGGGATTGAAAGAATTTTTCCTCTTACCTCACCTTTATTAACCAAAATTGAGGTTAAGAAAAAAGGCAAGGTAAGACGAGCAAAGCTTTATTATCTCCGAAAACAGAGTAAAAAATAATGCCAGACAGGCCCGATTTAGGAATTTTAGGGGAAGATCTCGCGGTAAAATTCCTCAAAAAGAACGGCTACAAAATTCTTCAAAGAAATTTCCGTTCGAAATTTGGAGAAATCGATATTATTGCTCAAGACCCTTCGGCAGGCTCAGGGCAAGTATTGGTTTTTGTTGAGGTCAAAACCCGCTGGAGCAAATCTTTCGGTCCACCAGAAGAGGCAATTACTCCTTGGAAAATAAGAAGGATTATTAAGGCAGGCGAATATTATAAAATGCTTCACCCCGAACTTCCGGAAGCCTTACGTTTAGATGCTGTTTGTCTTGACCTCTCCCCCACAGGTAGAGTAGGGAAGATAAAAATCATCAAAAATATCACTGGTTGAAAATCGAGAAAGGTGGTAGTATTAAATTATGGAATTTTCTGGAAAAATTAAGGCTTCTGAAGTTGCCTATATTAAATTTCAAATTAGCGGAAAACTCGCTTCAGTTAATTGCAAAATCGGAGATACCGTCAAAAAGGGGCAACTTTTGGCAACTTTGGAAAAAACCGAACTTCAGGCTTATTTAGAGAGGGCTTTAAAAGAATATGATTTGGAAAGAGCTCTTTTCGATGAGAAGCAAAAACAAGAGTTAACTGAATATGAAAAAAGAAAATATCAGGATTCTTTGGATATTTCTGTTAAAAATGTTGAGATTGCCAAGGCAAATTTAAATGCGACTGACCTTTATTCCTCGATTGAGGGAATAGTAACGGAGATGGACCCAGGCCAACCTGGAGAAAATATTACTCCGGCTGGATTTGTGATAACGGTTGTCAATCCCAAAAGTCTTTTCTTTGAGGGCGAGCTGCCAGAGGAAGAGCTTTCCCAGACAAGTGTTGGTCAGCCAGTAAAAGTTAGTCTTAAAGCCTTTCCAGATAAAACCTTTGAGGGAAAAATAGAAAAAATTGGTTTTTCCCCGCTTAAAGAGGGTATTTTCCCGGTTTTTGTCTCTTTATCTAATTTATCTGATTTGCGATTGGGGTTAACCGGAAAAGCAACTTTTTGAAGGTACCAAACCCAGGACTATCCTGGAACAGGCACGAACCCAGGACTATCCTGGAAAGCTCTAAAAAAAGAAAGGCCACCACTTGGTTTTGTTCTTAAGCAAGAACCACAAATGGTGGCCAGTCAATGACGGAGGCTCATTAGCGACTCTAGTATCCCTTCTGGATTTGCGGTAATCAGGGTGGCACCGGCGGTGATGGTGATGACCAAAAGCAGGGTGCCCACCAGGAAAAGGTACAAAGTAAGGTGACCCACGACTTCATTTTTTGACATCTTCTCTTTGGTTTTTTCTCCTCTTCGGCTAATGTTTTGAATTGCCATAGTTCCCAGCTAATTTGAAACACCACAAAGAGGAGAAAACCCGCCTGGAAGAGTTCTTTAGCAAATCTGCTCGCTTCGATTATTAAAGGGAAAATAATCGTCGTGGCGTAGATAAGTGAGCCGAACAACCATCCCAGGATTATCAGGAGAAGTCTGATTTTGGGTGAAAACGAGAAAGCAATAGATTTTAGCATCAAACCCCCATCCATTGGCAAAACTGGTAATAGGTAGAACATGTCTGTCAAGGCAAAGATGGCGGCAATGACCAAGAAGACCATGTTCTGAGAATACCAGTATCCGCCTAGGATAATTAAGATGAAGGCTAGATCCATGGTTGGGCCCATTATGGCGGTGTAGAATTCAGCTTTATAGGAATCAGGCTCTTCTTTGGTGGTTACATTAGCTCCAATAAGGGGTAGAAAGTAGATTCCTTTAAGCCGAGTTCTTGTTCTTCCTATTGCCCAAACATGACCACCTTCATGGATTAGGAGAAATGCCAAAATTTCTATTGCTCCTAGAGTGCCAAAGATCACTTTGTAGGCAATTGCCGACAAGGTGAAAAGGGCAATCATGATTGCCAGTCTGAGTTTGTCTCTTGCTAGTTTGAGCTTTAATTTCTCAAGCACCTTAAAGCCTCCTTTAAGGGTTAAAATTTTAAAGAGCCAGCGTCTGGGAATAATATAACATAACTTGTCAATGTGTTATATGCTTGCTATAATTTTCTTAATGCTCATTTTAGGGATTGATCCAGGTACGGCAACAACTGGCTTTGGTCTGCTGCGGACCAAAAGAAATGGCTTTGAACTTTTAGACTTTGGTTGGATAAAAACCAACAAAGGAGACTTTAGGGGGAAGCGTCTGATAGCAATCTATAAGGAAATTGCCTCTTTAATTAAGAGCTACAAACCCGATGTCTTAGCAATTGAAAGACTATTTTTTGCTACGAATGCTAAAACTGCCATGGCGGTTTCTGAAGCAACCGGAGTCATCAGGCTAGCCGCCGCCCGCGGGAGAATTCCAGTAGCGGAGTATGTCCCAATGCAAGTCAAGATGGAAATTTGTGGTTCGGGCAAAGCCGATAAAAAAATGGTTAAAAGGCAGGTCCGGAGGCTTTTGTCTTTCCGTTCTCCAAATCATAAGAAAACTCATTTTGATGATGTCTGCGATGCTTTGGCGGTGGCGATTTGCCACTGGAAAAAAGTTTGTGGTAGAATAAATAAAGAGTAGATTCCGAAAGGGAAACCTGCAACACTGAGGGCACAGAAAACTCAGTGCCTTCAGTTAAGTTCAGTGCTTTCTGTGATTAGGGGTGCATTCGGAAACATAACTTCCTATTCCTGAAGGCACAGAGAGGGGGTGACAAACAACTAATGCCGGATTTTAAAATAGGGAAAATTACCCATTATTATGACAAGATTGGGGTAGCGGTTGTTGAACTTAGTGATAATCTTGCAGTTGGAGAGACAATTAGAATCTCAGGTCATGGGAATGAATTTACTCAACAAGTTTCCTCAATGCAAATTGAGCACGAAAATATCCAAGAAGCCAAAAAGGGCCAAAGTATTGGTTTAAAGGTTGATCAAGAAGTTAAAGAGGGAGACGAAGTGTTTAAAATTAGTTCGTAACGCTTGTGACCTTGTGAGTTTTTTTACACGAATTTACACAAATTTAGCGGCGGTGAGGCTCAGATTTTCCTCACAAGTCACGTTGCGCCGCAACACGAATTTATGCGAATATTAAAACATGAATTGGGAATTTGCTCAAGATATTCAAAAACAAGTAGATTTTTTGGCTAAAAAGCTTTCTTTTAATCATATTTCCCCAAAAAGAATTTTTTGTTTTCGGAGTTTTGGTTCAAAATCCAGGGCAACGGCGCGAATTTGGTCTTTACCGCGAATTTGGCAAAAAGCCTTAGAGCAAGAGCCTGCTTATTGCCTCGAAGTTCTTTCGGAGAGGTTTGATAGACTTAAAAAAGATGATCAAAGAAAAACTCTGATTCATGAACTTTTGCATATTCCCAAAAACTTTTCCGGTGCCCTTCTCCCCCATCGAAAAAGTAGGGGAGAGAGGTTCGGAGAAAAGATTGAAAGATTATTTAAAAATTTACCCAAATGATTAAAGTCCTCCACGGAGAAAATATTGTTCAAAGCCGAAAGAGACTAATTGAAATTTTGGAAAAAGCAAGACAAGATAGGATTGAGACAGTAATTTGCGACGGCCAAAAAATTTCTCTTTCGGGAATTCGCTTGGCTTTAGAGTCTGGTTCATTGTTTGGGAAAACTAAACTTGTCGCTGTCGAAAATCTCCTCACTTCCCCAAAATCAAAAGAAAAAGAAAAAATTTTGGAATATTTAAGAGAAGGAAAATTTGATAATGATTTGCTCATTTGGGAAGGGAGAGAGATTAAAATTGATGTTCTGCCAAAAGCAGAAAAAGAAGTTTTCAAACTTGCTCCTTTGATTTTTGGTTTTTTAGAATCCCTAAAACCTGGAAATACTAAAGAGAGTTTGCGACTTCTTGCCGAATTAAAACAGACCGAGGAACCAGAAATGATCTTTTATATGTTAATTCGTCAGTTTCGCTTTTTAATTATCGCTTGCGATTTAGGACCTTCTGGTTTATCAGAGCTTTCACCTTGGCAGCAAAAAAGATTTCTCAAGCAGGCTTCATTCTTTCCACCCCAAAGGCTCAAAGACCTCTATAAGAACTTACTTGAGATTGATTTTAACCAGAAAATTTCAGGTGATCCCTATAGCCTCACTTCCCGCCTTGACCTTTTTGTTTCTTCTCTTTAGAATAAATTTAATGAGACTTTTTGGAACTTCAGGAATTCGGGGTCCGGCAGACAGTCTTTTCACTAATCAATTTTGCTTTGATATTGGTCGAACTTTTGCCAGGTTTTTAGATAATCATAGACAATCTGGACCAGTCGCCGTTGGTATGGACCCTCGCCAGTCAAGTCAGAGAATAAAAGAATATTTCTCCGCTGGCCTAATTCAGGAGGAAAAAGAAGTTTTTGATGAGGGAATTGTTCCGATTCCGGCCATGAACTGGATTTTAATCTCTTCGCCATTTTCGGGTTCAGCCATGATAACCGGAAGTCACATTAAAGAGGATTTAAATGGAATTAAATTTTTCGCCTTAAAAGAAGAAATCTTAACATCTCATGAGAAAGAGATTGAAAAAATTTACCAGGATTTAAAAGAAAAAGTTTCTCTTCCCCTAGAAGCCCCTAAGATAGAAATTGAGGAAAAAGCCAGAATAGATTATCAAGAAATGCTTTTGAAACTAGCAGATCTTCCTTATCCTTCTTGGAGAGCGGTTTTGGATACCGGCAATGGGGCTCAGACAGAAGTTATGTCAGAAGTTTTGGAGAAATTGGGAGTTGAGGCGATAAAGATAAACTCTGATTTAAATTTACCAATTTTAACTCGGGATACGGAAACAGAAGGTGCTTTTTTGGATCTTCAGAAGAGGGTCCTCTCCGAAAAAGCAGATTTTGGTTTAGGCTTTGATGCCGATGGAGACAGGGTAATTTTTGTTGATGAAAAAGGAACTTTTGTCCCTGGAGATTATTCGGGAACTTTAATCGCTAAATATTCTGATACTCCGGTAGTGGTTGCGCCAATTAACACTTCTCAAGTGGTAGAAAGAATTGGTAAAAAGGTAGTCCGTACCAAAGTTGGTTCTCCATACGTAGTTGAAAAAATGAAAGAGACTGGAGCCAGTTTTGGTTTTGAAGCCAATGGTGGAGGAATCTCATCCGAGATTATGATGAGTCGGGATGGAGGTTCAAGTATGATAAAAGTTCTTAATTTAATGAAAAAAACGAAAAAAAGCCTGAGAGAGTTGGTTAGTGAACTTCCAAAGTTTTATCTTTACAAAACTAAGGTTGACTGTCCTTGGGAACTGGATGAAAAAGTTTTAAGAGAAGCAAAGATTAGATTTCAAGGAATAAAAATAGAAGAAATAGACGGTCTAAAAATTTGGCTTAGTAATTCAACCTGGATTTTATTTAGGACATCTCAAAACGCTCCAGAATTTCGAGTTTTTTGCGAGGCAAAAAGTGAAAAAGAAGCTAGAAAATTAGGTGAGGATGGGATAGAATTAGTAAAGCAGGTAATCAGAGGATCAGAAAATCAGAGATGAAACCCTATCAGTTAAAAGTAGAAAAACCATGGGGTTATGAGTTGATATTAACCCCAGAGGAATCTCCTGTTACCGGGAAAATTTTACATCTTAACGCTGGTTGCCGATTCAGCCTTCAATATCATGATAAAAAAGAGGAAACTCTAACTTTAATTTCTGGCGAGGCAGAAATTATTTTAGAAGATGAAAATGGGATTTTACAAACAACTAAAATGGAGCCTAAGAAGGGCTACTTTATCAAACCTTTTCAAAAGCATCGAGCCAAGGGAGTGACTGATTGTGATATTCTAGAAGCCTCAACCAGGGAGGAAGGAAATACAGTCAGGCTTGAAGACGATTACGCCAGGGGGACGGAGACCGAAGAGGAGAGAAAAAAGAGGGGCGAGTCTGGAACCTACATGGGATAGGTTAAAAATTTCTAATTTCTAATTGATCTAATTTCTAAAGAATGCCTGCCTTGAAATTTATTAAATGGTTTTCGGAAATTGATAAAGACGATATTGCCTTAGTTGGTGGAAAGGGCGCAAACCTTGGAGAGATGGTCTCTTTTGGCATCCCTGTCCCTCCAGGATTTGTCGTCACCGCCAAAGCCTATTTTTACTTCCTGGAGGAGAATAACTTAAAACCCCAAATTCAAAAAATTTTACTTCGGGTTGATAAAAACGATCCCTACTCTTATAGTGTTGCTTCGGAAAAAATTAAAAAATTGATTCTTAAAGGAATTATTCCTAAAGATTTGGCTTTTGAAATAATGAAAAGTTACCTTGAGCTTGGAGGAAAGTTAAAAAATGTTTTAGTGGCTGTTCGTTCTTCCGCCACGGCCGAAGACTTACCCTCTGCTTCTTTTGCCGGTCAACAAGCAAGTTTTTTAAATATTCAAGGTGAAGCAAATGTAGTTTTAAAAGTTCGGGAATGTTGGGCATCTCTTTTTGAACCAAGGGCAATTTTTTACCGGGAGGAAAAAGGATTTGATCATTTTAAGGTTGGAATTGCTGTTCCTATTCAAAAAATGGTTCAATCCCACGCCTCTGGAGTAATGTTTACCATCGACCCGATAACCCAACAAAAGAACCGAATCCTAATCGAAGCAATTTATGGATTGGGAGAGTTGGTTGTTCAGGGAACGGTGATTCCCGATAGATATACAGTTGACAAAAACTCTCTTAAAATTTTAGAAAAACAAGTGTCAAATCAGCCACTTCAATTAATTAAAGTGGGTACTTTAAATAAGCAAAGCTTGTTGCTTCGCAATAAACAAAGTTTGTTGCTTCGCAATAAGCAGAGCTTGTTGTTTCACAATAAGCAGAGCTTGTTGCTTCGCAATAAACAAACTAAAGTTCCAAAAAATCTTCAAGATAAACAAAAAATAACCAATAGACAAATTATTGAGCTTGCTCGTCTGGGAAAGAAGATTCACCAGCATTACTTTTTTCCCCAAGACATCGAGTGGGCAGTTGAGAAAGGAAAGATTTATATTTTACAGACAAGACCGGTGACAACCTTAGCAGAAAAGGGCGAAGAAAGAAGGGCGAAGAAAGAAGAAAAATCTGCCCCTCAAATCAGGGCGGCGATTTTAGTCGGAATTCCAGCCTCTCCGGGTATTGCCACTGGACCAATAAAAGTAATTCATACCGCTAGAGAAATCAACAAAGTTAAAAAGGGAGAAATCTTGGTAACGGAAATGACAACTCCTGATTTTGTGCCGGCGATGAAAAAAGTAGTAGCAATCGTCACTGACCGAGGCGGACAAACCTCTCATGCGGCAATTGTTTCTCGAGAACTGGGGATTCCCTGCGTGGTCGGGACCGAAAAAGCAACTCAGATATTAAAAAACGGACAGTTTGTGACGGTCAATGGCGCAAGGGGAGAAGTGTATAAGGGCGGGGTGGGAAGTGGGAAGTGGGAAGTGGGAATTTATCCCATTTCTCATATCTCACCCTCACTTCCAATCAAAACCGCTACCAAAATTTACGTTAATTTGGCTGAACCAGAATTGGCAAAGGAAGTAGCCGCAAGGAATGTCGATGGGGTTGGCTTACTTAGGGCTGAATTTATGATTGCCGAAATTGGTATTCATCCAAAGAAATTAATTCATGATCGGAAACAAAAATTGTTCATCTCAAAACTGGAAAAAGGAATGAGGACTTTTTGTGAACATTTTTACCCAAGACCGGTTGTTTATCGAGCCACTGATTTCAAAACTAATGAATATCGAAATCTTCCAGGAGGTAAATCTTTTGAACCCGAAGAACCAAATCCGATGATGGGTTTCCGGGGTGCTTATCGGTATATTTCAGATCCAGAAGTTTTTGAACTTGAACTTGAGGCGGTGAAAAAAGTAAGATTGGACTTTAAAAATCTATGGATGATGATTCCTTATGTTCATCTTCCCTGGGAATTGGCAGAAGTCAAAAAAATCATTGGGTCTTTTGGTCTTTTTAGGGGTCCAAGTTTTAAACTTTGGATGATGGTGGAGATACCGACAAACGTTATTCTCCTTGAAGATTTTATAAAAGTAGGGATTGACGGCGTTTCCATCGGCTCAAATGATTTAACCATGCTGATTTTGGGTATTGACCGGGACAATAGCGAGGTGGCTAAAATATTTAATGAACAAGACCCGGCTGTTCTCTGGGCTCTTGAAAAAATTATCAAAACCTGTCATAAGTATAAAATTACCAGTTCAATTTGCGGACAGGCACCAAGTTTATATCCAGAACTGGTTGAAAAATTAGTTAAATGGGGAATAACTTCAATTTCCGTTAATCCTGACGCGATTGACCAAGTTAGAGAAATAGTTTATCAGGCAGAAAAAAATGTCTAAAATTCATTCTGTTCGTGCTCGAGAAATTCTTGACAGTCGGGGAAATCCGACGATTGAAACAACGGTGATTTTGGATGATGGTTGGCGAGGAGTGGCTTCAGTTCCTTCTGGTGCCTCAACCGGACACTACGAAGCAATTGAGCTGCGCGATGGAGATCCCGCCAGGTATAACGGAATGGGGGTTTTGAAAGCTGTCGCAAATGTTAATCAAATAAGTGGACCGAAAATTTCTGGACTTGATCCAACTAAACAACAAGAGATTGACAAACTACTTATCTCTTTAGATGGAACAGAAGATAAATCAAAACTTGGAGGAAATGCGATTTTATCTGTTTCTCAAGGAGTTTGCGAAGCGGCAGCTGCTTCTCTTCGTCTTCCTCTCTGGAAATATATTAATCAGTTATTTACTAATTACCAATTACTAATTACTAATATCAAGATTCCAATACCGACTTTTAATTTGATTAATGGAGGAAAACATGGAGCGGGAAATTTGGAATTTCAAGAATTCCATGTTATACCAGCCGGGGGGAAACCGTATCATCAAAATCTTGAGATGGCAGAAGAGATTTATCAAGCAGTTAAAAAAGTTTTGATTCGTCATGGGGCAGTCCATTCGGTTGGAGATGAGGGTGGTTTTGCCCCAAACCTTTTCACCAATATGGATGCTTTGGAGGTTATTGTTCAAGCGATTAAAGAATCCGGACATGAGTTTAGAAAAGATGTTTTTATGGGACTTGATGTGGCTGCATCCCATTTTTATAAAAATGGGACTTATTCAATTAGAGACCGAACCCAACCTCTTCAGGCAAATGAACTTATAGAATATTACCGAGAACTCTGCGGACAATACCCACTTTATCTTTTAGAAGACCCTCTTTTTGATGATGACTGGGATTCCTGGACAAAATTAACTCAAGAAATAGGCGACAAAACCATTATTGTTGGCGATGACCTCCTTTGCACTAACCCAGAAAGGGTTAAAAAAGGTGCCGAGAAAAAAACCTGTACTGCCATTTTAGTTAAACCAAATCAAATAGGAACAATTTCGGAGACTTTAGAGGTGATAAAACTGGCGAGGTCTGCTAGCTGGAAAGTTATCGTTTCTCATCGTTCTGGAGAAACTAATGATACATTCATCGCCGATTTTGCCGTTGGGGTAGGAGCCGATTTCACCAAGTTTGGGGCTCCTGCCAGAGGTGAAAGAGTGGCGAAATATAATAGACTTTTAGAGATTGAGGAAGAATTAACTCAAAAATTCTAAATCCCAAACTCTAAATCCTAAACAATATCAAATGACCAAAATCAAAAATTCGAAAAATTCGAAACCGTTTTGGACATTTGGAAATTTGAATTTAGAATTTGTTTAGAATTTGGATATTAGAATTTCGAATTTTATGATTAAACCTCTTGTTTTAATAATTTTAGATGGTTGGGGGATGGCGCCGGCTGGACCGGGAAATGCGGTCACCCTGGCAAAAGTACCAAATTTTACTTCTTTTTGGACAAGCTTTCCCCACACCACACTCCAAGCGTCAGGAGAAGCCGTTGGACTTCCCCACAGTGAAAAAGGAAATTCGGAAACTGGACATCTGAATTTAGGAGCAGGAAGAATTGTTTATCAGGATCTGCCTCGGATTAATATGGCAATTGCCGATGGAAGTTTTTTTAAAAATCAGGCATTTCTTGAAGCAGCCGAGCATGTTAAAAGAAACAATTCAAATTTCCATCTGATGGGGCTTGTCGGGCAAGGTGGAGTCCATTCAAACCTGGAACACTTGTTTGCCCTTTTAAGATTTGCCAAAGAACAAAACCTTAAAAATGTTTTTCTTCATCTTTTCACTGATGGACGAGATTCCCCTCCAACTTCAGCAATAAATTATTTAGATCAAATTGAGGCGAAAATAAAAGAAATTGAAGTAGGTAAGATAGCAACCCTTATTGGCAGGTTTTATGCTATGGATCGGGACAACCACTGGGAGAGAACAGAAGCAGCCTACAGGGCTTTGACCGAAGGAAAAGGGGAAATCACCCAAAACCCTAAAAAGGCAATTATGGAGTCTTATAACGGCAACAAGAGTGATGAGTTTATTAAACCCATTATTATCAGGGGAACTCTAAGAATTAGCGAGAACGACGCGGTTATCTTTTTCAATTTTCGAGTTGACAGACCGAGACAGTTGACCAAAGCCTTTGTAATTTCAGATTTTGAAAAACTAGTTGGTCAAAAAATTACCTTTGACCCCTATACTGAGAAATATTATAAAAAAACTTATATCGAGGAACGAGTTGCCTCAATTTTCAAAAGAGGCGCAAAGATTGAAAATTTATTTTTTGTGACCATGACCGAATACGAAAAAGGACTACCAGTAAAAATTGCTTTTCCGCCAACAATGGTAAGCTTGCCCTTGGGAAGAATTTTAGCCGAAAAGGGGGTTCGTCAACTCAAAGTTACGGAAACTGAAAAGGAGCGCTTTGTGACCTATTATTTTAATGGTCAACAAGAACAACCATTTCCCGAGGAGGAAAGAATAATTATACCATCTCAAAATGTTCCTACTTACGACCTTAAACCAGAAATGTCTGCTCCGGAGATAACTCGGGTCTTAATAAAAAAACTCCTGGTAAATTCCTATGACTTTATTTTGGTTAATTTTGCCAATCCTGATATGGTTGGACATACTGGTAATCTTCAGGCAGGAATTCGTGCCTGCGAAGTTGTTGATAGTTGCCTTGGAAAAATTGTTTCCACGGTTAAAAATCTTGGAGGGGTAGCCATTATTTGCGCGGATCATGGGAATGTTGAAGAAATGATTAACCTTGAAACTGGAGAGGTGGATACAGAGCATTCCAAAAATCCTGTTCCATTTATTTTAGTTAGCAAGGAATTTTTAGGAAAAGTGAAAGTTTTACCTTCGGGAATTTTGGCTGACGTGGCGCCGACAATTCTTTCTCTTTTTGGGTTTCCCATTCCTTCGCAAATGTCAGGAAGGAGACTGATATGACAAAACCCAAACATATTTCTAAACCCGCCTCATATTTTAAAACTCCACCAAATCTTTTGGATTACGATAAAACTTATAAAAAGTTTAACTGGCGAGAGGCTGAAAAAGAACTTTCCTTTTTTCCTGGAAAAAAAGGAAACGCCGCTTCCTATAGCATTGATGCCAATAGCAGAAATTTTAGAAAAAACAAGATCGCTCTTTATTGGGAAGGCGAGGCAGGCGAAAAGGAAAAGTTTACCTTTGCTGAACTTTCAATGTTGTCAAACCAATTTGCTAATCTTTTGAAACGGTTGGAGGTTGGCAGGGGCGAGCGAGTTTTCTTTTTCTTGCCGAGAATTCCTGAACTTTATTTTGGCTTTCTGGGGACCCTTAAGATTGGCGCTATTGCCGGAACGCTATTTTCCGCTTTTGGCACCCAGGCGCTATATGACCGACTTTCAAATTCTCAAGCAAAGATTCTGGTAACTAACAAAACTTTAAAAGAGAGAATTGAAAAAATCAGAAGGAAATTACCTAATCTTGAAAAAATAATTTTGGCGGAAGATTTGAAAAGTCTTCTCCAAAAAGAGAAAACCAGCTTTAAGGTTTGTCAAATGGAGGAAACTGAGCCTGCATTTATGCTTTATACTTCGGGAACAACGGGTAAACCCAAAGGCGTGGTCCATACTCATCAGGCAATTTTAGTTGAACACATGACTGCCAAATGGGTTTTGGATTTACGGGATGAGGATGTCTATTGGTGTGTTCCGCCGGAAACTATAGTAATCGCAAACCTTAAACCTAGAAAAATAAGGGAACTAAAAAGAAACGATCAAGTCCTGACTCATAGCGGAGAGTTTCATCGTGTCAAACGAGTTTACCGCCGACTGTACGAAGGGAAACTTATCAAGATTAAATCCTATTACTCTAACATACCAATGCTTTTGACACCAACTCATGCAGTTTTGTCGGGTAAGCCAGGTAAGAAAACCATCAGTTGGATTCAAGCAGGAGCATTGAACAAAGATGATTATCTTTTATTTCCCCGAATTCGTAAGATACAAGATAGGGATACCCTTTCTATCACCGAAGTCATCAGAGGGTGTCAGGTAAAGGATGGTAGGGTAGAGCGAAGAAAGCTGCTAAAGAAAATTCAAGACCAAGTAAAAGTAGATAAACGATTTATGCGTCTTAGCGGTTATTATCTTGCCGAAGGAAGCCTGGGGGCTCATGCCAGAGTAATTCAATTTTCATTTAGTCAAGACGAAGAAAAGTGGGCAGACGATACCCTCTCTTTGTTTAAATCTGTTTTTGGGATTGAGGGGTCAAAGCTTTTCATTAATAATTTAGTAGAAGTTAGGATTGGTTCCGTCATTTTGGCTAAATTGTTTGAACGATTATTTGGGAGAAGATCATTTCAGAAGAAAATTCCCTTATGGTTTCTTTATTTGCCTGACAATAAATTAGCTGAGCTCCTTAAAGGTTTCTGGCGAGGTGATGGGGATGTTGATCGTGATAGATTTCGCTTTTGCACCGTTTCTCCAGCCTTAGCATATCAGCTTAAGCTTATACTTCAACGGCTTGGATTTGTTCCTACCTTTAGACATGTACCGAGGGAGAAAATTGGAGACAGTAATATTGGCGAACGAGTTATTCACGCAAAACATGATTGTTATTATTTAACCAGCGGTGGAAAATCTTTGAAGAAATTAAGCAAGGTGTTAGGTAAAACTCATCCTTTTTTAAATAAACGCTCGAGCGTTTATCAACATGCCCATGTTTCTCCAAATTTCATCTGGGTACCAATTCGCTCCATCAAAAAAATTCCTTATAAAGGAGAAGTTTTCAATTTAGAAACAGAAGTTGGTTCATATGTTCTTAGCAATATGGTTGTTCATAACTGCACGGCTGATCCAGGTTGGGTTACCGGAATTGCTTATGAAATCTTGGGCTCCTGGTCAAATGGGGCTTCTTCCCTGGTTTATGAAGGCAGATTTAGTCCAGAAAAATGGTATCAACTAATCCAAGACTATAAAGTTAATGTTTGGTACACCGCGCCAACTGCTATTAGAATGTTGGCGGCTTCGGATTCTGGTTTAGTTAAAAAATATGATTTGTCATCTCTTCGGCATTTGGCTTCAGTAGGCGAGCCTTTAAATCCAGAGGCAGTTTATTGGGGACTTAAAGCTTTTGGTTTACCCTTTCATGATAATTGGTGGCAAACAGAAACTGGTGGGATCTTAATCGCCAACTATCCCTGTATGGATATTAAGCCAGGCTCAATGGGAAAACCAATTCCTGGAATTTCCGCGGAAATAGTTGATGATAAGGGCAAAAGGCTCTCCCCTGGCAGAGTAGGGAATTTGGCGATAAAACCTCCCTGGCCATCAATGATGAAAACTATCTGGCGTCGTCCTTCAAAATACAAAAGCTACTTCGTAGGAGGTTGGTATATCACCGGAGATTTAGCCTATAAAGATCGCGATGGCTATTTTTGGTTTGTGGGAAGAGCAGACGACGTGATTAAAACTGGAGGTGAACGAGTTGGACCGTTTGAGGTTGAATCAAGCCTCTTGGAGCATCCAGCCGTGGCTGAAGCAGGAGTAATTGGTAAACCAGACCCAATTCGAGGAGAGATAATCAAGGCTTTTGTGGCTTTAAAGCCTTCCTGGAGGCCCTCAAAAACCCTAGTTGAGAAATTACAGGAGCATGTCAAAACCCATTTGGCTGGTCATGCTTATCCGCGAGAAATTGAGTTTATCGACAAACTCCCAAAAACTCGTTCAGGAAAAATTGTCAGAAGACTTCTGAAGGCAAAAGAATTGGGTTTACCAATCGGCGATGTCTCTACTTTAGAGGAATATTAAAAAGAATAACAAATTCTCCTTTAGGTTTGACTTGTTCAAAATGTTTGATTGAATCGGAAATCTTTTCTCTTCTTATTTCTTCATGAATTTTTGTTAATTCCCGACAGATAACGATTTTGATATCACCAAACATTTCTTTTAGGTCTTGAAGTGTTTCAAGTAAGCGGTATGGAGATTCAAAAAGAATAATTGTCGGTTGCATTTGTACTATTGTACTAGTACAGTGATACAGGTCATTTAGGAGTTTTTGGCGCTTGCCGGCTTTTTTGGGGAGATATCCCAAGAATAAAAATTTATCGGTTGGTAGACCAGAAGAGACTAAGGCGGTGAGAATCGCTGAGGCGCCTGGAATCGCTTCGACTTGAATACTCTGGTTTATGCATTCTCGAACAAGTTTATATCCTGGGTCAGAGATAGTGGGCGTACCGGCGTTTGAAACTAAAGCGACATTTTTGCCTTGTTTTAGAAGATTAATAATTTCTGGAATTCTTATTAATTCGTTTTCTTCGTAATAAGAAATCAGTTTTGCCCTCTCCTTACGCAAGGCTTGAAGGAGCAATCCAGTTTTTCTGGTATCTTCGCAAGCAATAACTTCAACTTCTGATAAAATTCTTTTTGCCCGAAGAGTCAAATCTCCCAGATTTCCAATTGGGGTTGACACAAGATAGAGTTTAGCCATACAATGAATTATAACATGCGATCTTTTTTAATGGGAAATGAAGTTTTGGCTCAGGCGGCGTTTGACGCCGGGGCCCAGATTATGTTTGGCTATCCAATTACACCAACAACTGAAGTCTTCTCCACCTGGGTTAGATTAGCCGAGAAAAATAAGAGAAAGTATCTTCAGACTGAAGATGAGATGGCAGCCGGATTTGGGGTTTGCGGAAGTGTTTTAGCCGGAGTTCCGGCTTTTACGGCCACCGCTGGTCCGGGAACTGTTTTGATGCAGGATGCAATCTCAATGGCAGAAGGGATGAGGCTACCGACAGTTTGTCTGATTGGTCAACGGGGTGGTCCTTCAACCGGACAGGTCATCTATTCCCAGCAAGAGCTTTATTTGACCGCTTTCGGTGGCAATGGCGAAGGATTAAGATTAGTTTACGCACCATCGTCTCTCCAAGAATTATACGATTTGACCCTTAAAACCTTTGCCAATGCCTGGAAGTATCGATTTCCGACTTTTATTCTCTATGATGGATATTTGGGGAAGATGAAGGGGGAAGTTAACATCAATGAAAAATTAAAAATGAAAAATGAAAAAATTGAGCCGATTTTAACCACGAATATGAGGAATTGCTATAACTTAGAAGAGGAAGTTTATGAGCTTAATATGAGAAATTTTTCTGACTGGCAAAAAATGGCAGATGAAATTTGTGAATATGAAGTCAGTGGTAAACCAGCGGAAAAAATTATCATTGCCTATGGAACAGTGGCTTTAGCAGCCAAAGATGCCGGAGTTTTTCTTTTTAGACCGAAAACCCTCTGGCCTTTCCCTGATGAAGGTCTTAAAAAGATTAGCAAAACTGTCAAAAAAATAACCATTGTCGAGTCTTCGCTTGGACAGTTATCAAAACTAGTTCGTGATAAACTCCAAGGCTGGCAGGGAGAGATTGAAAGTATTGGTAAGCCTGCTTTGGGTTTTACCCCAGAGGAAATTTTAGAAATATATGGAGCCTAATTTCCCGAAATGTTACAAGGTTTCCTCTAAACCCCATAAGTTTTGTCCGGGGTGCGGATACGGAATTATCTTAAAAAACCTGGGTTTGGTTGTCGATGAGCTGGGTATCCAGGAAAACACGGTGTTTTTAACTGATATTGGCTGCAATCTCCTCGCCTGGGATTTTTATGATTTACCAACCTCCCAGACTCACCACGGAAGAACAGTGGCGACCGCCGTTGGGTTTAAGATGGCGGATCCTGAAAAAAATGTTATTTGTTTGATTGGTGATGGTGGAGGTTATGCCATCGGGCTTCAGAATTTAATTCATGCCTGTTTGCGGAATAATCCAATCACCATAATTTTGGTTAATAACACCAATTATGGAATGACCGGTGGGCAGCTAGCCCCAACCACTCTTGCGGGACAAGTGACTGACTCAACTCCCTCAGGTAAAGACCCAAAAATCGAGGGAAAAACTTTTATGGGACCAGAACTGCTCCAGCATCTCTCCTGGGAGAAAGCTTATATTGCCAGAACCTCCAGTGAAAAACCTGGAGAATTAAAAAATTTCTTTAAAGCCGCTTTAGAAACTCAAAGAGCAGGTAATTTTTCTTTTGTCGAAGTTGTCTCTGCCTGTCCCTTAAATTGGAAAACGAATGCTCCCCAAACCATTGAAAGAGTAAAAGAGCTGGAAAAATACTTTCCTCAAGGAGAACTAAAATGAAAATTTTATTTGCCGGAGAAGGAGGTCAGGGAGTTCAGCTGGCGGCAGAAATTTTGGCTTATTCAGCCTTTTTGGAAGAAAAAAAAGCCTCAATAATTCCAAACTTTGGGGTCGAGCAGCGTGGAGGGGTCTCCTTGGCTTTTGTCAAAATTAGTGATTGCGACTATCCAAAGTTTGAGAAGGGAGATTTGGTAGCAATTTTTTGCGACCGGGCAATTGAGCGGGTAAAAGGCTATATTGGTAAAAATACTCAAGTAATTTTAGGACCAGCGGTCGTTTCGGACAAAATTCCCGAGGTGTCAATAGCCGCACACCTTAGAGGTGTGAAGTTGCCGGCTAAAGTTTGGAATATAATTATTTTGGGAAAGATAATTGAAGAATCTGGGGTAGTCGATAAGGAAAGCGTCAGGCGTGCCCTCGAAGAGAAACTGGCGGAAAAGTTCAAAGAAGATCCAAAGTTGCGAGAAATAAATTTAAAAGCATTGGGATAAATTTCATTACTACATAAGCAAAGCTTGTTTCTCGATAAATCTCGAAATAGCGATGGAAAATAATTTCAGAGGGAAAACAACAAAAGTTAAGAAAGGCTCCTGGACGGTCTTTTTAGGACTTTGTAAGGGTTGTGGAATTTGTCTTGAAAAGTGTCCCTTTAAAGCCTTAATTTTTAGCAAAGACTTAGGTGTCTATAGCACCCCTGTGCCTTGCGTTGACCCGCTAAAATGTAATCTTTGTGGGATTTGTGAAATTTTTTGTCCAGACTCTGCGATTAAAGTCGAAAAATGATTGAACAGATTGCCTCTTGGATTACCAGTTCTGTCTCTACCATCGGCTATCCAGCCATTTTTATTTTAATGACTTTAGAATCGGCTTTAATTCCTATTCCTTCAGAAGTGACCATGCCTTTTGCTGGATTTTTGGTGGGTTTGGGGAAGATGAATTTTCTGGCAGTTGTCTTAGTTGGCGGTTTGGGAAACTTGGTTGGGTCTTTGGCTGTCTATGCTTTAGGCTTTTGGGGTCAAGAGAAAGTTGTCCGCAGGGCAGTTAGGTCTTATGGAAAATATCTGCTTATAAACCTTGAGGAGGTTGACCAGGCAGAGCGGTGGTTTAGGGCTCACGGAGGAAAAATTGCCTTTTTCTCTCGTCTTTTACCTATTGTTAGGACTTTTATCTCTTTGCCGGCGGGAATTGCCAAAATGAATGTTATTAAGTTTTCCCTTTATACCTTAACCGGTTCTTTAATTTGGTCGGCTTTTCTTACCCGATTGGGAGTGGCTTTGGGTCAGAATTGGAATATTTTAGAGGTTTACTTTCGGAAATTTGAGATTTTGATTGTTCTTGGGGGTATTTTCCTTTTTGCTTCTTATGTTTACCGCAAGGTTCAAAAAATTAAAAGAACTTCTTAAATCCGTCGGACCGGGGTTTATTACTGGCGCGGCTGACGACGATCCTTCAGGGGTGGCGACCTATTCGATTGCCGGCGCCCGATTCGGATATCGACTTAACTGGCTGTCACTCTTTTTAGTGCCGATGATGATTTCAGTTCAGGAAATGTGCGGAAGAATTGGCATGGTCTCGGGAATGGGTCTGGCAGGAGTAATTAAGAAATTTTATTCTAAACAATTACTAGGTTTTGCGGTTGTTCTTTTGATTGTTGCCAACACCATAAACATTAGCGCTGACCTGGGAATTATGGCCGCAAGCCTGGTGATGGTTTTAGGATTACCATTTTTGTTCTGGTTAGCGGCGGTAACTCTGTTTAGCCTTATGCTTGAGATCTTCGTTTCTTACCGTAAATATTCTTCTTATCTTAAGTTCATGGGGCTAACGCTTTTGGTTTACGGGGCAACCGCGGTAATCATCAAACAGGATTGGCTTTCAGTCTTAAAGCATACCCTGATTCCTCATATTGATTTCTCCCTGGTCTACCTCATGACCATGGTGGGTTTTATCGGGACAACGATTTCTCCTTATCTTTTCTTCTGGCAGGCGGCAGAAGAGGTCGAAGAAGAAATTGAGGAAGGAAAAATTAAGGAATTTGAAAGAAAACCACACATCGCCAAAAAAGAAATTGTTTATATGCGACGAGATACAATGATTGGGATGATTTTTTCTAATTTGGTCGCCGCTTTTATCGTTTTAACCACCGCCCAAACCTTACATGCAAGTGGCATCACTGATATTGAGACTCCCCAACAGGCTGCTTTGGCTTTAAAACCTTTAGTCGGTGACTTTGCCTTTATTCTTTTCACTTTTGGCATTATCGGCATTGGTCTTCAATCTGTCCCTATTTTAGCCGGAGGAGTTGCTTATGCCTTTTCCGAGGTTTTTGGCTTTAAAGAAGGATTGAGTAAAAAATTAAGTGAGGCAAAAGCTTTTTATCTTGTTTTGGGTTTAGCAACTTTAGTTGGCGCCATCATCAATCTGCTGGGGATAAACCCAATCAAGGCTTTGTATTATGCGGCAATCATCAATGGGGTAATCGCCGTTCCCTTAATTGCCATTATTATTAAACTGGCGGATGATCAAAGGGTTGTCGGTAATTTTAAAACCACAAGATTAAACAGAATGGTTGCCTGGGTGACTTTTGTCTTTGTTGGACTTGCCTCGACGTTGATGATTATTAATATCTTCTAATTACTCCCACCACTTTTCCTTGAATTTTAACTTTAGTGGTAAAAATTGGCGACATTTTTGAATTTGCTGGTTCAAGTCTAATTCGCGAGGCTTCACGAAAATAGCGTTTTAAAGTCGCCAAGCCATTTTCAAGCAAAGCGACAACAATATCGCCATTTCTTACCTCTTCTTGCTGTTCAACAACGACATAGTCATCAGGCAGAATGCCATCTTCAATCATTGACTCCCCTTTAACCTGAAGTACAAAAGCAGGTTTTTTACCAGATAAAAGTCCGGGAGCGACAGAAATTGTGGCATTTGGGTCAGTGTAGGGTTCAATGGGCGAGCCGGCGGCAATATAGCCTAAAATTGGTAGTTCAACGCCGGCGGTTAACTCTCCAAGTTTTTTGTCAACAATTTCAATTCCCCGGACCGCCCCTTCAAAACGATGGATTATTCCTTTTTTAACCATGGCGGCTAAATGTTCGTGAACTGTCGCCAATGAGCGGACCCCTAAAGCATCAGCAATTTGCTGTAAAGTTGGAGAATAGCCATGTTTTTGAATATAAAGGCTCAAGAAATCTAAAATTTGTTTTTGGCGACGATAAAGAGTAACTGGCATGGTTTAATCATAATACGAAGAAAACCCAAATGTCAAGTCCCGATTTTTATCGGGACGCAGACCTCGCCGAAGCCTTGGCAAAGCTGGGGGTGATCCAGGATAGTCCTGGATTCGTGCCTGTTCCAGGATAGTCCTGGAATCAGAGTCCTGGAATCAAAAGATGATATAATGTAACCCGCTATGGAATTTAAACTCCATTCAACTTTTAAACCCACCGGAGACCAGCCGGAGGCGATTGAGAAATTGGTGACCGGAATTCGGGCTGGGGAAAAACATCAAGTTTTACTTGGGGTAACTGGTTCGGGAAAAACTTTTACCATGGCTAATGTCATTGCCAAACTGCAACGACCGACTTTGGTTATTTCTCATAACAAAACCCTAGCCGCCCAGCTTTATCAAGAATTTCGCGATTTCTTTCCCGAGAACGCGGTTTGTTTCTTTGTTTCTTATTATGATTATTATCAACCCGAGGCTTATATTCCCCAAACCGACACTTATATTGAAAAAGAAACAGAAATAAATGAATTAATTGACAAATTAAGACTGGAGTCTACGACCAATATTTTAACCAGACCAGATACCATCATTGTTGCTTCAGTTTCTTGTATTTATAACCTTGGTTCGCCCAGAGAATATGGACATTTTGTTTTAGAAGTAGAAATTGGACAAAAAATTGATCGCCAGGAAATATTAAGAAGGCTTACCCGTCTTCAATACGATCGGGCAGACTATGGTTTTCACCGAGGCACTTTCCGAGTCAGAGGAGACACGATTGACATTTTCCCAGCCTACGAAGATGTGGCTGTCAGAATTGAAATGGAGGGAGAGAGGATTACGAAAATCGCCAAAATAGATCCCCTAAATGGCAAAATTCTTCCCACTTCTCGCGCCGCCGGCACCGCGCTCCGCCAAAGCGTGGCTACGCAACGGCGAGTAGCCTCTGGCGACGCACGGCACTTCGCCCTTCCCACTTCTGTCTTAATCTATCCTGCCAAACACTATATGACTGATCCAGCCAGTCTTTCAGATGTTTTTGTGGAAATAAGGAAAGATCTGGAAGAAAGACTTAGAGAACTCCGTTCCCAAGGAAAGATACTTGAGGCTCACCGCTTAGAACAAAGAGTGAATTATGATTTGGAGATGATTGAAGAAACTGGATATGTCAATGGGGTTGAAAATTATTCTCGCTATTTTGATGGTCGAAAACCTGGCGAGCCACCCTACACTTTACTTGATTATTTTAAAGAGCCTTACCAGAATAATTGGCTTTTATTTATTGACGAGTCGCACATGAGCATTCCCCAAATTGAAGGGATGTATAATGGCGACCGCTCAAGAAAGGAAACCTTGGTCAAATTTGGGTTTAGACTGCCGGCGGCTTTAGATAACCGACCTCTGAAATTTGCAGAATTTTTAAGGAGGATTCCCCAAACAATTTATACTTCAGCCACCCCAGCAGACTGGGAACTTGAAAAAACTGGCAAGCCCGTGGAACAACTTATTCGCCCAACTGGAATTCCCGACCCAGAGATTTCCATTAAGAAAACTGAGGGACAGATTGATAACTTGATTTTAGAAATAGACAAAAGGGTCAAAGCGAGAGAAAGGGTTCTGGTAACGACTTTAACTAAAAGAATGGCTGAAGATTTGGCTTTATATCTTCAGGAAAAAGGGGTAAAAGTTCATTACCTTCATTCAGAGATCCAGACTCTTGACCGGTCTGATATTTTAGATGATTTGCGTTTGGGAAAATATGATGTGGTGGTGGGGATTAATCTTTTACGAGAAGGACTTGATTTGCCCGAAGTTTCTTTGGTGGCAATTTTAGATGCGGATAAAGAGGGGTTTTTGCGCTCAGAAACCTCTTTGATTCAGGTCATGGGTCGGGCAGCTAGGCATATAAATGGACAGGTAATTATGTATGCTGATAATCTGACTGGTTCAATGAAGCGGGCAATCGCTGAAGTTTCCCGGAGAAGAAACATTCAACTTGAATACAATAAAAAACACAAAATTACTCCTCGGAGTATTCAAAAGCCAATTAGGGAAAAACTGGTAGTCCGCGAAGAAAGAATAGACCCATTTATTTTCGGAATCAGAAGTTATCAATCTGCTTTGTCAGAACTTAAACATCTTGATTCTGGACAACTGACACCTGAAGATCGCCTAAGGCTAGTCAAGCGCTTAACCAAAGAAATGAAAGAAGCAGCTCGCGATCTAAACTTTGAACTCGCAGCCAAAATTAGGGACAAGATTAAGGAAATTACGGCTAGTTAAGTCTCTTAATCCGCAGGTGTGTTCGTATTTCACCCCTGGGGTGCAATAGCTTTACACCCTCGGTTATTTGTGATTTAATAGATATATGCCTTCAAGGATAATGCCTTTTGTCGATGGAGAATACTATCATATTTTAAATCGTGGTATAGCTCAAATGCCTATTTTTACTCGGTATAGAGATCACCAGCGATTTATAAAAACAATGCTTTATTACCAAATAGAAGATCCAAAACCGAGATTTTCTTTTTTTAGTCCATCCACCAAGCTTATTAACTCAACAAAGAAAATAATCTATTTTGTTTGCTACTGCTTAATGCCTAACCATTTTCATTTTCTTCTTCAACAAGTAAGAGAGGGTGGAATAACCGAATTTATTAGTAAACTAAGTAACAGTTACACAAAATACTTTAACACTAAGTACAAGAGGAATGGGCCAATTTTTCAAGGAGAGTTTAAAGCAGTACATATCGAGACCAACGAGCAACTTGTTCATTTATCTCGATATATTCATCTTAATCCACTTGTTGGATATATTGTGAAGTCTTTAGAATCGTATGATTTTTCCTCTTTCAAGGAATATTTAGGAGCTACCAATAAAAATCTTTGCCATAAAGAAATAGTGTTAAGCCAGTTTAAATCGGTAGATGAATATAAAAAATTTGTTTATGATCAAGAGGACTATGGAAAACAGCTAGAGGTAATCAAGCATCAATTAATCGATTATCCGCAGGTGTGAAGCCATATCACCCCGGGGGTGCAAGGGTAAGGGACAAGATTACGGAAATATTGACCAAGAGTCAAGTTGTATGATATTTTAAAGATATGCCAGAAGATAGACCAGAGAACTTTTGGGAAAAGCCACTTAGTCGCCGCGAGTTAGTGGAAAAGGCAGCAGGGACTGTAGGTGCTATTAAAGCAGGAGAATTAATAAAGACTGCGGCTGCTGTTGGAACTGGGATTTTGCTAACCGCACGGGGAGTAGGACTTCTTTTGGGGGAAGAGAGAAGAAGAGCTCCTGACTCTCCCATGGGAGAACCTGTGGCTGAAGATAAAGGAAAAACATTCAAGATCGTCGTTGCTGCCAATGAGGCAAATTTGCGATCTAAGCCAGAATATAATCCTGATAACCCAGATCAATATCTCGTGGGAAAGGCTCTTAAGGGAAAGATTTTTACTGGAGCCAAAAGAGTCTGGGGATCGTGGATAAATGGTGCCGAAAAATCAAGAACTATAGATTTAAGTGCTTGGGGTGATCGGGCTGGCAAAGAAATGCCCCAAAGCGATTGGTTTGAGGTTCAAATCAAAGTTCCCGATGAGAAAGGTAAGAAAGTAACGAAAACTGTCTATATCTCAAGCAGTGTCGTGGATGCTTCATTAGAAGAAACTCGAACAAAGTAACTCCTTGCCTCTTGATAAAAGTTGAAAAAAGGCGTAAAATAAATGATTTGCCGTGAACGAAAAAATTGTCATCCAAGGAGCCCGAGAACACAATCTTAAAAACATCAATGTTGAGATTCCCAAGAATAAACTGGTGGTTTTTACGGGAATTTCCGGCAGTGGAAAATCTTCTTTGGCTTTTGACACTATTTATGCTGAAGGGCAAAGAAGATACGTTGAAAGCCTTTCTGCCTATGCTCGCCAGTTTTTGGGGGTAATGGATAAACCAGATGTTGACTTAATCGAAGGACTTTCGCCAGCAATTTCCATTGATCAAAAAGGCGTTTCTCATAACCCGCGTTCAACTGTCGGCACGGTTACGGAAATCTATGATTATTTAAGACTTCTTTTTGCCAGAGTGGGTCATCCCCATTGTCCTTCTTGCGGTCAGGAAATCAGTCAGCAGAGTTCTCAACAAATAGTCGATCAGGTACTTCAATTAATTAAAGTGGCACTTCAATCATTTAAAGTGGTTAAATTTCTGATTCTTTCTCCGGTTGTTCGATCCAGAAAAGGCGAATTTAGCCAACTTTTCACAAATCTTCAGTCTAAAGGATTTACCCGAGCCAGAATTGATGGTCAAGTTTTTGGACTCTCGGAAGATTTGGTTTTAATTAAGACCAATAAACATACAATTGAAGTTGTGATTGACCGAATTTCTCTTGAGAAAAGTCAAATAAAAGACCCTGTCTCTTTTTCAAATCTCAAAACGAGAATTACTGATGCGGTTGAACAAGCCTTAAAATTATCTGATGGTTTGGTGATTCTTTCTCAAGTTAAGGATGCCTCTTTTGAATTCCCGGAAAAACCAAAGAAAATGGAAGACCATCTTTTTTCCCAAAAATTTGCTTGTCCAACCTGCAATCTCTCTTTACCGGAAATTGAACCAAGAACTTTTTCTTTTAATTCTCCTTACGGCGCCTGTCCAACTTGTTCAGGAATAGGGGCGCTTTTGAAGGTTGACCCCGAACTTTTGCTTAATCCCCGGCTAACCATAAATGAAGGGGGAATTTTGCCTTTTGCCAGAATGTTTTTTCACGACACCTGGTTCTCAAGGATTGCAAAAACTGTCTGCCAAAAATATGGAATAAGGCTTGATGCGCCTCTGGGAAATTTATCTTTGGAACAAAAGAAAGTTTTACTTTATGGAACAGGTGACGAAGTTTGGCGAGTTGAGGGAGAAAACCGTTATGGCAGAATGACCTCAATTTATGAAGTTTATCCTGGAGTAATCCCTGAACTTGAGAGAAAATTTTCCGAAACTGAATCGGACTTTGTCCGGCAAGAAATTGAAAAATATATGAGGCAGGAAATTTGTCCAACCTGCCAAGGTAGTCGCCTTAAGAGAGAATCACAAGGAATAACCATTGAAGGAAAGTCGATTGTCGATGTTGTTCAATTCTCTATTGACAAAGCCTTGGGGTGGATTGAGCTTTTGGAAACTCAAAAATTACTCTCCGAAAAAGAATTAAAAATTGCCAATCCAATTTTAAAAGAAATAAGAGAAAGACTTTCGTTTTTGAAATCCGTTGGGCTTGAATATTTAACTTTGGATAGACCTTCGGCTACTTTGGCTGGCGGTGAGGGTCAAAGAATCAGGCTTGCCTCCCAAATAGGTTCGGGTTTATCTGGAGTTTTATATGTTTTAGATGAACCATCGGTTGGACTCCATCAGCGGGATAATAAAAAATTAATCCAGACTTTAAAAAGACTTCGCGATTTAGGAAATACGGTGATTGTCGTTGAACACGACCGAGAAATGATGGAATCAGCCGACTGGATTTTGGATTTCGGTCCTGGGGCTGGTGATCATGGGGGCGAGATCGTGGCAGAAGGAACTGTTCAGCAAATAAAGACCAACCACTATTCCTTAACAGGAGACTATTTGGCGGGAAGAAAAAGAATTGAAATTGAGAATAACAATTTCCGCAGGTGTGAGGCTGTTTCACCCCAGGGGTGCAAGAAGGAAAACCTGATTTTGTTAGGGTGTTCCCAGTTTAATCTTAAAAATATCGACGTTACCTTTCCTTTGGGGAAATTTATTTGTATCACTGGAGTTTCAGGTTCAGGGAAGTCAACTTTGGTAGTTGAGACTCTTTATCATGCTCTAGCGCAGCAACTTCACCCCTTTCATAAAGAAAAACCAGGTAAATTTGGGGGTCTTAAGGGGGGAGAATTTATCAATAAGGTCATTTTGATTGACCAATCACCAATTGGTAGAACTCCAAGGTCAAATCCAGCCACTTATACCGGTGTTTTTACCTACATTCGTGACCTCTTCAGCCAGCTACCTGAGGCAAAGATAAGGGGGTATAAGCCTGGAAGGTTTTCTTTTAATGTCCAAAATGGTCGGTGTGAAGCCTGCCAAGGCGAGGGGCAGATTAAAATAGAAATGCAGTTTTTACCTGATGTTTATGTTAATTGCGAAGTTTGCCAAGGAAAAAGATATAACTCGGAAACTCTTGAAGTCGCCTTTAAGGGTAAAAATATTGCTGAAGTCCTGGAGATGACAGTAGAGGAGGCTTTAGAATTTTTCAAAAATATTCCTGGTCTTTTCGAAAAACTAAAAACTCTCTCTGACGTCGGTTTAGGATATATTCATCTTGGTCAACCGGCGCCGACACTTTCTGGAGGTGAGGCGCAAAGAGTCAAAATTGCCGCAGAACTTGGGAAAAGAGCCACTGGTCAAACTTTTTATATTTTGGATGAGCCAACGACCGGGCTTCATTTTGCTGATTTGGAGAAACTTTTAAATGTTTTGCGAAGACTGGTTAGTTTAGGCAATACGGTCGTCATTATCGAACACAATCTTGATGTAATTAAAAACGCCGACTGGATAATTGATCTTGGTCCTGAAGGAGGAGACAAAGGAGGCTATATTGTCGCCAGCGGAACACCATTGGATGTGGCGAGGGCTAAAAACTCCTACACTGGACAATTTTTAAGAGAAATTCTAAGATAAAAATATGAGATTTCTCTCGAAAATTCTGTTTTTACTTTTTACTTTTTACTTTTTACTTTCTTTTAAGCCCGTTTTTGCTTCTCAAGAGTTTTCTACTTCTTACGACGTTTCTTACGAGGCAAGTTTAGATGGCAGACTCCATATAATCCAGAATATTTCTTTAACTAATAAACTATCCAATATTTATGCCACCTCGTATTCTTTGAAACTTGAACGAGGGGAGCCAGAAAATGTCAAGGCAGAGGACAGTCTTGGACTAGCAAAAACGTCTGTTGAGACCACAAATGAGGAAACAACCATCAAAGTTGATTTTAATGAGAAAGTAGTAGGTATCAATAAAACCTTAAAATTCACTCTTTCATATGATGCTCCAGAACTCTTGCGTCGCACTGGACAGGTTTGGGAATTGACTATTCCTAAACTGGCAAGTCCTGAAGATATTGATGTGTATAATCTTACCCTCAAGATTCCTCTTGCCTTTGGCAAACCTGCTTATGTTTCGCCAAATCCTCAAACACAGCGGATTGAAGGAGATTACCAATTTTTCTTCTTTAACAAAAATCATCTGGTATCATCCGGGGTGATTGCCGCTTTTGGCGAGTTTCAAATCTTTGATTTTTCCCTGAAATATCATCTTGAAAACCCTAAAGATGGGCAAGTTTGGCAGAAAATCGCCCTCCCCCCAGATACCTCATATCAAAAAATGAGTTATTGGGAAATTAAGCCAGAACCTGAAAATGTGGAGACAGACAGTGATGGAAATTGGCTAGCCATTTTTAAATTAAAGCCGAAAGAAGAGTTAGAAATTCAAGTCGAGGGGCAGGTAAAAATTTTTGCCAATCCAACTCTTAAAGTTGAAGAAACCGAAGATAATCTCGAAAGTTTTCTTGAAGAAAAAAATTATTGGGAAATCAATGATCCAGAAATCTCCAATTTAGGGAAAAAGCTGAAAACCCCAAAAGCAATTCATGAATATATTGTTAAAACTTTGGATTATGATTTTAGTCGAGCCAGAATTGGAGCCAAGAGACTTGGTGCCAAACTTGCCCTAGATAATCCCCAAAGGGCAATCTGTACCGAATACACTGATCTTTTTATTGCTTTAGCCCGGGCAGCAGGATTTCCCTCCAGAGAACTTAATGGTTTTGCCTACACCACTAATCCTTACCTTCGACCTTTAAGCTTGGCTCAAGATGTTTTGCATTCTTGGCCTGAATACTGGGATGAGGCAAAGAAAACTTGGATTCAAATTGACCCAACTTGGCAAGATACAACCGGGGGAATAAATTATTTTGATAAGCTTGACCTTGGACATTTTGTTTTTGCTATTCATGGTAAAGAAAGCAATTCTCCCCCGCCGGCTGGAGCCTATAAAAAGTCTGGTCTGCCCCAGAAAGATGTCCAGGTTTCCTTTGGCAAACCGAAAGAGGGAAAGCCAACTTTGCCCGAACTTGAATTTTTATTGCCGAAAGAAATTTTTAGTGAAAAGGGCGAAAGTGGAACAATTGTTCTAGAAAATTCCGGGACTGAGGCAATTTATGATTTAAATCTTGCTCTTTCCGGAACAAATATTAAAGTCAGACCTTACGGGGAAACCTATTTTGAGATACTTCCCCCATTCTCAAAAAGACTCGTTCCAGTTAAAATTTCCTCAGAAAAGATAACCTATCAGGGGCAAGGAAAACTTACTGCTCTTTTAAATGACAAAAAAATAGAGTATAATTTTTTCATAAATTCCCTGATTCTTAATTATTTCTTGCCAATTTTTGGAGGTCTTCTTGGAGCAGCCACTTTACTTATCATTGCCAGAAAAATCAGGCGTCTATATATTCAAAAACGCCAGGAGAGAGATTCTTTATATCGGCAAGGCAACCAATCTTCGAAGAAGAGTTAAGTCATATTTTGTCTCCCAGTCTTTTTTTGGTCCAAAAATCTCCAAAATAGACCACATATTGGCTGAATCAGAATTTGAGGCACTTTTACTTGAGGCTGCCTTAATCAAAAAACATCAACCAAAGTATAACACTAGACTCAAAGACGATAAAAGCCCGCTTTACATAAAAATAACCCAAGAACCTTTTCCTAGAGTTTACCCTGCGAGAAAGACTGAAGGAGGATATGGACCATATCCTCAAGCAAAAACAGTTCGAACTGTTTTGAAACTCTTGCGACGGATTTTCCCTTATCGATCTTGTCGAAAACTGCCCAAAAAACCCTGTCTTTATTTTGATTTAAAACTTTGTCCTGGAACTTGTGTCAATCAGTCAGAAGAAGATAGAAAAACTTATAAAAAGACCATTTCTCAACTCAAAAATCTGCTTGAGCGAAAAAGTAACAAGGTAGTAAACAATCTAAAAAAAGACATGGAAATGGCGGCAAAACTTGAGGATTTTTTAAAAGCCAAAGAGCTACGAGACAAAATTCAAAAAATCGAATGGCTTATCCAAAAAAGGCATCTGGCAGACGAATATCTAGAAAACCCTTTTCTTTTACAAAATATTCGCCAGGAAGAGGTTTCTGAACTTCGAAGACTTTTGGAAATGGAACATCTCTCAAGGATAGAGGGATTTGATATCTCAAATATTTCCGGAACCAAAGGAACAGGGGGAATGGTTGTTTTTGTAGATGGTGAGGCGGATAAGTCTCAATATCGCCGATTTAGAATAAAAACCAAGGGGACTCCTGATGATGTGGCGATGATTAAAGAAATGATTTTGAGACGATTTAAACATCCTGAATGGGAATTTCCGGATTTAATCTTGATTGATGGAGGAAAGGGACAGATAAGTGGCGCAATCGATGTCTTAAATCAGCTTGGTCTGAAAATTCCCGTAGTTGGTTTGGCAAAGAAACTGGAGATTCTCATTGCGCCTAATATCAAATATCAAATATCAAATATCAAATATTCGGAGATAAGATTGCCGGAAGATTCGCCTGCCTTAAATCTTTTAAAAAGAATCCGCGACGAATCCCACCGTTTCGCCCGAGCCTATCATTTGAAATTAAGAAAGTTTGTTTGACACCCCAATTTTCATTTGTTAACATTTAAGAGAATGAAGTCTTTAATTCGGTCTTTTTTATTTAACGCTGCCTCGCTTTGGCTTGTCGGACAGCTTGTTTCTGGAATTTATTTTGCCAAGGGTTATGAAACATTGCTTTTGACGGCGGCGGTTTTGGGCTTGGTTAATCTTTTTGTCAAGCCTTTAATTAACATTCTCCTTCTGCCCATAAATCTTTTAACCTTAGGAACACTGCGCTGGTTGGTTAATGTCGCCACTTTATATTTAGTCACTCTTTTGGTTTCCGATTTTAAGATTATTGGATTTTCCTTTTCTGGTTTTGCCTATAATGGTTTTTCCATTCCTGCTTTTTCAACCACCGGGTTTTTGGCTTTAGTTTTAACCTCTTTTATTTTAAGTCTTTGCTCTAGTTTTCTTTTTTGGTTAGCAAAATAAGGCATGAGGCAAGTAATTTTTATTATTCAAATAATTATCTCTATCCTTTTTATGGCAGCCATTCTTCTTCAAGCCAAGGGAACAGGCCTAGGCAGAGCCTGGGGAGGAGGTGGTGAGTTTTATCGCTCTAAAAGGGGAGTGGAAAAAATTCTTTTCAGGCTGACAATTGTTTTGGCAGTTTGCTTCTTCATCACCTCAATAATTTCTGCCATATTCTAAAAAGATGAAAAAAATTCGCTTTACTATAAGACTTTTGAGTTTATTTCTTATTCGCTACAGATTTTTGGTAATTTTAGGATTTTTGCTAGGAATTTTCTTTTTCTTTTTCTTGCCTCAATTAAGCGGGTTTATACCTAAAAGAAAACCAACTGAAACAATTGGAATTGTTGGTAGGTTTCGGCCTTCAGAGATTCCCTTAGAAATTCAAAACTTAATTTCCTTTGGCTTAACTAAACTTGACCAAGATGGAACGTCGACACCAGGAATTGCTAATGATTGGAAAGTTGAGGAAGGAAGCAAAGTTTACACATTTTTTTTAAGGGATAATCTTTTCTGGCACGACGGCTCAAAAGTGACTGCTTCTGATATAAATTATAATTTTCAAGACGTTTCAGTTGAGATTTTAGACCCAAAAACTATCCGTTTCCGTCTCAAAGAACCATTTTCACCCCTACCAGAAGTTGTCTCGCGGCCTGTTTTTAAAAAGGGATTAGTTGGAGTTGGACCTTATAAAGTTAAAAAAATAACCAAAACCGGGCAGTTTGTGGAGGCAATTTCTCTTGACTCTCTCTCTCGGGAAAAACCAAACCTTAAATATCGTTTTTATCCAACAGAGGAGACTGGAAAAATTGCCCTAAAATTAGGTGAGGTTAGAAAACTTGTGGATTTGACTAACCCGAACGGATTTACAAATTGGAAAAATATTAAGGTTTTCTCGCGTGTTCGCCAGGATCGCTTTGTCGGTATATTTTTAAACACCCAAAAGCCATATCTTGAAGAGAAAAACTTTCGTCAAGCCCTGGCTTATACTACCAAAAAAGAGCAAGGAAAGACAAGGGCTTATGGTCCGCTTTCGCCTCTCTCTTGGGCTTATAGCGAAGATGTTAAAGCCTATAACTATGATTTAGAAAATGCTAAAAGACTCCTGAATAAGGTTTTGGAGAAAAAAGAAAAAAAGGAAATTACCATTAGGCTTTCAACTGTTCCCTCACTTCTTTCCGAGGCAGAAAAAATTAAAAATTCCTGGCAGGATTTGGGAGTGAAAGTGGAAATTGGCGCTTTTACCCAACTCGGAGAGGATTTTGATATTCTTTTGGCTACCCAAGAAATTCCCAAAGATCCTGATCAATACAGTCTTTGGCATTCAACCCAAACGGGAAACATCACTCAGTTTAAGAATCCAAGGATTGACAAGCTTCTTGAGGATGGTCGGAAAACCCAAAATAGGGAAGAGAGGGAAAAAATTTACTTTGATTTTCAAAGATTTTTAGTTGAAGAGGTTCCGGTCATTTTTCTCTATCACCCCACCACCTACGAAATTTCAAGAAAATAACTTGGGGTGGTGTACGGGATTCGAACCCGCAACATTCGGCTCCACAGGCCGACGCTCTACCTTTGAGCTAACACCACCATGGTTTATCGAAGGGTGCCCCTGGAGGGAGTCGAACCCCCAACCTAGTCGTTAGAACCGACCCGCTCTATCCATTGAGCTACAGGGGCGAGCATCGCGAGCCACTGTGCGAAATGGTCAAGCTCGCTTAATCCGCCTTGCGGATTAAGATGGCTTGAAAAGCCAGCTTATCCATTGAGCTACAGGGGCTCCTCACATTCGTTCGGAGTAAACTTGAGCGGGTGATGGGCCTTGCTCCCACGACCTTCTCCTTGGCACGTAAAATTTGTGAGCGGGAGACGAGATTTGAACTCGCGACCTTCTCCTTGGAAGGGAGACGCTCTCCCAACTGAGCTACTCCCGCACAAATTAACGTGCCTAGCCCGTTAATCACCGAAGGCGATTTTTCGGGCTGGAAGGGAGACGTTCTACTAACTGAACTACACCCGCACCTCACCCGCCTTAGCGGGTTCGGTGTAAACATTTTTCAGCTTGCCCTGAGGCGAAGCCGAAGGGTCGGGGAGGGCGGATTCGAACCGCCGGCCTCACGCTCCCAAAGCGCGCACTCTAAACCAACTGAGCTACTCCCCGATGGTGGGCCAGGAGGGACTCGAACCCTCATGGGTGATTTTACACCCACAACATTTTAAGTGTTGCGCGTATACCGATTCCGCCACTAGCCCAATTGTTTTCTATTTCTTCCTCGGTGTGTTGGTTGCAAGCTGTGGCAATTAGGGCAAAGAATTCGTAAATTTTCTAAACGATTATCTCTACTTTTGCCATTTATATGGTCAAGCTCTAAAGGTAAACGGCCATCACTTGTTCTTTTTGCCCAACCGCACATTTCACAACTTTGTGGTTTAAGACCTGCGGCAAATAAACGCTTTTTAAGTTTATAACTCTGGAATGGGCTATCCTTAACCAAAATTTTCTCTAAAGGAAGAAGTGGTTTTCCAATCCCATGTAATCCCCTATTCCATCCGCGACCTTTAAAATGAGAAATGTCGATTTTGTAAAAGTGCAAATATTTTTTAATTTGGGCATAGTTTCCACCTGCTTCAACTAAACCCAATTTAGAAAGTAATTGCCTTATGCTTCGAACTTCTTTTGCAAACTTTCTTAACTGTTCCTCTGTCCACCTTCTTTGCCTCATAACCCTAGTTTACTATTTGGCAAACCAATTGTAAAGCATATACTTTAAGTCTACCAATTCCGCCATCCCGGCTGGAGCGGGAGACGGGATTCGCACCCGCGACCTCCCCGCACCATATTCTGGAGCGGCAGACCGGACTCGAACCGGCGACCTTCTCCTTGGCAAGGAGACATTCTACCGCTGAACTACTGCCGCATTGGTGCGGGGCTATTCTACTACTGAACTACTCCCGCGGAATGGGACGAAACCTAACGGTTTCTTCCCAACGATTTTCCCTAAATTGATTGTGCCAAACCGGTGAAAGAAAAAGCAAGCGGTCTTGGCACTTTTTAAATTTTTAACCTGCTATAAGATTCTTGTTTGTTTACCCTGAGCGTAGCGAAGGGTGCCGGAGACAGGAGTCGAACCTGTATCTCATCTTTTTCAGAGACGCGCCGTGACCACCTTGGCTACTCCGGCTCTTGTGGGCGATCGAGGACTCGAACCTCGGACCTCCTCTGTGTAAGAGAGACGCTCTAAACCGGCTGAGCTAACCGCCCCTTTTGGTGCGGACGAGAGGACTCGAACCTCCACGGTCTTGCGACCCAGGCTCCTCAAGCCTGTGCGTATGCCAATTCCGCCACGTCCGCTTGGGTGGCCCGTCAAACGGGCCTACCGCGTTTGACGCGGTGCCCAGAGGGAGACTCGAACTCCCACGTTCTTGCGAACACTAGCTCCTGAAGCTAGCCTGTCTACCATTCCAGCACCTGGGCGCGTTTACCAGCTTGTCCCGTAGACACGCTCTTGCGACGCGAGGACGTAGACCTCGGGAGCAAGGAAGTGCTCTTTCGGGATTCCGCCACCTCGGCAAATTTGAAGTCTATTATAACAAAATCTCTTGAGCTAATCAAAGTCAGAAGAAGTTATATTCTTGTTCTTAATCTTTTCTCAACTGAATCAGCTTCCCAAAAGGCAAAATGGATACCAGGAAGTCTTGGAAATTCTCCGATATAAAGTGGCTTACCAAACTCACTAGCAACTTCTTGAATAAATTTAAGTCTTCCTTTTACGGGTCCAGAAGTTGAGAGGGCAAAAAGAGTCAATCCCCCTAAAGATGGAATTATTTCTTTTGTCAATTTATAGTGGATTCTTCCCTGATTACCTTCAATTATTTGGTCGTCATTAGCCACTGTACCAACCTCTATAGTCGGTAGTTTAAGGATTTCTTCAAATAATTTCTCTTTCGTCATCCTTAAAGGGCAGAGGGCTAATTATAACAAATTATTGAACTAGTCAACACCCGGTGTTGGTTTCTCTAAACGAGATTTTAAGTTTTTTAATTTGTTTAAATGATTTAAATCATTTAAACAAGCAATATATCATATATTAATATATGATATACGAATTCGTTTGCGAGAGATTTAGAGTAAGACAAGCTTCGATTAAGATAGGTGGGTTTAAGAAAGGGGGCGAGGCGGGGCTGTTCCACCCCCGAGGTGGAAAGCCTACATATCAATACACTAGTATACTAGTGTATTCGTATCTGGAACTCGGCAAGTATAGTTTTGGAGGCAAAGTAAGTAAAATTAAGCAGGGTAGGAGATTTTAAGTTCTCAAATCCCAGGGTGGCGAGTCTGTCCCACCCCGAGGTGGAAAAACATAAATAAAGACTTGACAAAGATGTATAAAAATGATTAAATATTAAATATAGATAAGTTTGGGGGACTAGGGCTTTCCTGGGCCCCCATCTTGATTTGTTACGGAAAAACCTTCAATCCGTAATTTAGGTATTGATCTGTTCCTCTTTTCCTATGAAACTTCTTTTCAATAATACTAAAAGCGATATTTTCCTTTGTTGGTTTTAAAATATAACTTCCAATTGGATATGCAACTAGATCAGCAATTTGATGCCCAGCAATGTTTTGAGATTTTTGATTAAATGAAAGATCAACGAGCTTCCTCCTCACCTCTTCTGATTTTATAAATCGTCCATCCCCATGTTGGCGAAAGTATTCATAATCATCCGCTAAAATTTTGTCATTGTGAGGTTGACGTGATTCCATACGGAAAATTCCAACATCCCTTTTTTCTCCCAAAAACATACAAAACCGCTCCATTATAAATTGAAAACACAATTCATAAGGATCACTCGGTTTTGAATACTGTTTTTTTAACTTTGATTTGTTGATAACAGAAGCAATGACAGTAAATTCGAGGCTTTCAACTAAACAATCTAAATCTTTGTAAAAAGTTTCTCTTTTTTTCTTATCAACCAAAACAGAAAATTCTCCCTTTTGTTTTCGAATATCATACGATCTTAGAATTATTTCTCTTGTACCAAAGTGCTTAACTTTGAGTTCATCAACTCTTTTTTCAAAAATTTGCGCATAATAATTAAAATCTACAATACATCCAGCAAGGCAAAAAATGGGATAAGATTTATCAATCTTTTCTAAATCATGATCGCCCGACTCGTCCAAAAACATTACTTTCATTGGTAATCTCCATTTTACCAAATTTTACTTAATTATTATTTTCCTGGGTGTAGTTCTTTCAAATTCTTAAGAATTTGAGAATGTTTGATTAGCGTAATGTATCATATATTAATATATGATACACGAACTTACTCGAAGGGCATTTTGATTAAGATAAACGGATTTAGGAGATGCCAGCCGGGCGGGCCCCATAAACTAGAAGAAACTTCAATTTAGGGCCATGAACCGATTAAATCTGGTTCATCGGCTGTCCCACCCCCGAGGTGGAAAAACAGATTTTAAGAAGAATTTTTCGCTCTCAACTAGTCTTTCTTTCTTGTTTTTTGTTACTCTTTGAAAATTTTTTAGGCAAAATTTCTAACATAAAATAGTAGACAATCAAAAAAGCAATTACATAAAGCGGAATACATATAAATTTATTCCAAACACACAAGGGTTTTAAAAACCCCGAAATCTTATTTATTGCAAAAAGAAACATCCCATAAAACACTCCGTGAAAAACAAAACTGACCCCATAAATGTAAAGTTTATTTATCCTCCCCTCGTCTACTGGATAAACTAAATCTATTAAAACAAAAAACCACCTTTTGTTCTCAAGCTGATATTTCGCAGCCATAAACATGATATATAAAAAGAAAAACAAAAAAGAGAGGTAAAAACCTACATAACTCATAGTTTCTAAAAGTTCCAGAAACCAATTGTCATCAACTGTTGGTAAACTAAAAATGACTGCGGCATATAGGGCCAGCAAAGCTAACGATAACTTTATTCTCTTATCTTCAATATCCTTGTCTATTTTTTTAGAATCTTTTTTCGCCATTTTTACTCACCGCCTTTCTCTTCGAGTGGCAACTGCTGTTGTCTCTCTATCTCGATTCTTAAGTACTCAACATAACTCCATGCGGTAATTGCCAGATTTACAAAGTGACTAAGTGTAGTTTCGTCAATATAATATCCATGCACTAATTGATTTCTCACAGAAGAAATAATTTTAAAAAGCTCCATTGCTTGAATATCTATAAACTTAGTATCTAGTAAGATTTGAGCTAATCTTGTAAGAGAAAAAGGCTTAGACCATACGTCGGGATTGATGTATTTTCCTACAAGTTCTCTAAGGCTGTTTTCCAATGTAAAAGACAATTCTAGGAAATCGGACTTGACATCACCCATAAGCCGTCCTGCTATTTTCTTCTCTTCATCTTTGGGTATTTCTTTTTTTATCTCTTCAGCAGCTGCACTCGCGCGTTGAAGCTCTATCTCTATATTTCCAGTTTTAATTCTAGTTATATATGGAAAATAGTAAATTAAAATCATTAAACCCAAAAGGGCTATAGAGATGTAATCTACAGTTAGAACATAAGGGAAAATTAACCGCATTATCAATAAAACAAAGGCAGTAAAACTTATCGTCATTGGAATTGTAACGAAACTGATGAGTCCAAAAAGAATATTTCTCAATCTTGAATTGTTAATGAACAGTAAAAATAGAATAAAGAAAAGAGTACCCAGAAGCCAATTATTAGGAATTTGACTAACGATATTAACTATAAAGCGCATTTATTCTCCATCCACAATTTTAATTTCTTCCAGCGTGAGATTGTAGAGTTTGTAAACTAGCTGGTCGATTTGTTTATCAACCTTCTCATCCCTGTTTTCTCCCTTTTCGAAATGTCCTATCGTCATATTTTTATTTTATATCTTGCCATAGTTTATTTTCCTTTATGTATGTTTAGTGGCTCATGTTCTTCGTGAAGAACCTTTCCAGTTTTTGCGTCTTTAACAACCTGGTGATATTCCTTTTTTCTTCTATCTATAATTCTGTCTTCATAAACACCTTCTGTTATTTTTGGATTGCCACTCGATTTCCAACCACTTCTAATTATCGATATAACACCCTTTCCTAGTTCCTTGAATTTTAACTGTAAAGATCCTCTTAGTTTAACTTTATCAAATAATTCTATACTTAAATTAGTTGGAGTTTCCTTTTTACAAAAATCACAATAACTCGATGACTTCTCTCTTGCACAAACAGAACATATATTTCTTTTTTTAATAGTCATTTTTACTTTTCTCAAATCTCTTTTTGTTCTCTGGTCAACTTTTTTCCACAATTTCAATTTCTCTTAATGTATCGCGAAAATCTCATTGTTTCAATTTTAAAACAATGGCCAGTATAGATATCACCAACGCGAGAATGGCGATAAAAATAGTAGACAGGCCAGAAAACATCTTTTCCTGCTCCTTTTTCAACCTTATTGTTTCATTAATAAAATATTTAACATCTTCTGCATTTACGGTTTTTGCATTATGCCAAGTTTTTTGGTAACTTTTGAGCCCTTCCACAAGCCCCCTGTAAGATTCAGCAAATACATTAAAACCTTCAAAGACTTTGCCAAAATATTCAGGCAAGTTAACTATGAATTTAAGAAATTCCTTGACAAAAAATAGCCATGAATGCAGCCAAATTTTAAGATGTACAAAAAAAATTTTAATTATTTGTTTAAACATATCCAATTAACTTTTTCTCAATTTCTGGGTAAAATTTGGTGAGTTAGTTTATTCAATAACAAGCTCAAAGCCATTTACCTCTGCCTCTTTCTTTAAAAGATCCATTATCTCAATTTGTGACCTGCTTAATCTTGCTATATTAAATCTTCTGTCAGTTGTCAGTTTAAGAACCGGTATAGATAGATATTTTCTGTTACCCATTTCTACATCCACTAAATTTGTAAACAAAATCATTTTCAGTAAGCCATCTTTTATATCGCCCAATGACGGAAGATTCCCTTTTCTTGTGTGTTTTGCTTCAATTAGATAAATTTTATTTTTGTTAATCTCGACTTCATCAGAAGTAAAATAATACTCTCCCCCAAGATAATTTTTAATAGTAAGAATGGCTTTGATCCCTATTAATTTTTCTTTCGGTTGGATTGTTGTGCTCTCTCTCATCTGAGCTTTCTTCGCTAGGTTTCGAGAAAGCACCATAAATTTTTCTTTTCCTTTTAATAATTCTTCTATTCTTTTTTCCGCAGAAGGCACAGAATGCATTTTGACACCCAATTTTCTCGAAATTTTGGAATAGGAATATAATGCCTTTCGTCCAATTATCCCAATTTTATCTATTTGAGAAAGATTCCAATGGAGTGGGTCAGATTGATACGATAAAAGTGCCTTAATTTGCCTTTTAATATAATCTAAATCAAATTTTTGCTTCCTTATCTTATTTTTATATCTGGTGCTTTGAGAGGCATCCCTATAATAAGCAACAATTACGTAGATTCCCAACAAACTCATTAAAGAAACAGTATCCCATTGAAGGAAATCTCTATCGCCCTCTACTCCTTCATCTTTTACAATGGGGATTATCGTCAATTTTTTTCCAGAAAAACCTAGAGTATCATAAACCCTTGCATAAGGGTATGATCTTGTTCTCTTTGCTGATACCCACCAACTTACTGCTATCTTTTCGCAATTAATTTCTAGAAAGAATGATGCGTCTTTAATCAACGCATCTCCGAGTTTATCAATTCTATACGTAGCTAATTTACGACATAAAAGAGGAGTATATTTTATACCTGTGATTCTAGCGGATAGAACCATATTTTCCTGGTTTGCGATAAAGAATTTCAAATTTATCTTCTTTATTACTTAATAAACTGGCTTGTCCGCCACCAAAACCTAGCTTTTCTTTGATAATCGGCACTAATGATCTTTTAATTTCAATGCCAATGCTATTTCTGCCTAAATCGCGAGCAACTTTCATTGTTGTGCCACTACCCACAAATGGATCTAAAACAGTCTCTCCTTTATAGGAAAATAATTTTATTATTCTGTAAGGTAGTTCTTCCGGGAATGCGGCAATATCTTTTTCTAATTGAGATCCAGGGAGGACATTGTTCATTTCCCAAAGAGTCATATACCATTTCTTGTCTGAGAATTCCCTTGCGTCTATTTTTGATTCTTCTTTTATATTTCTGGGAGTAGACTTATACTCAAATTTTCCTTTTTGGAAAATTACGATGCTTTCTAAAAGATTATCCGGATAAAAATACATTGGATATGGATTTTGGAGAATAACGCCGCTACGTCTACTAATCCTCAAATATCCATCCGGCTTTTTCCAAATAATTCTATCCCTATATCTAAAGCCTGCCTCAAGGAAAATTTTCGTGGCGTCAGCAACAATTGGAAATTTCTCACCATTAATAAGCATGTCATCGATATTTAAAACAGCAATCCTCCCGTCTTGAAGTACACGATAGATTTCTTTTGCTACTTTCTTTAATACCCCCAAGTATTGTCCATAGCTTTTAAATAATCCTTTATAGTCAAAGGGGGCATTGAAATACGGAGGAGAAGTTACCATCAGATGAACACTATTATTTGGAATTTCTTCCATGCTCATGCAATTTCCGATTATTAATTTATGATAAGTTGCCATCTTGGCCCTGATTTTACCACGAAAAATTGCCTATGGCAATTAACGTGGCAAGCCATTTTCTTTTCCCTTTAACAAACCCGACTTCGAGAAATTAAGATATTAAGATATTGAGAAATTAAGGGAAATTTTGCTCTTGACCCCGTATAACCTTAGCATTCGAACCCGTCAAACGGGTCTCATGCTGCGGTTTTGACGGGGTCTGCGGGGCGTTTAATCCGCCTAAGACGGATTATTCCGCCCCTTGACAAACAGAGAAATAAGTGGTATTATGTGCTCACTAAACGTGGAGGAGATATTTCGCATGTCTCCTCTTTTTTATTTCTTAAGAAATTCAAGTTTTGTTCTTAATTTACTAAAGTCCCTAAAATCACCACCAACCAGTTGTCTAATTTCTCTGGCTGTTCTTTCTCCCCTGGCTAAAATCGTTACTTTTTTGCCCTTTTCTTTTAAATATTTTAAAACCACGGCAAAGTCACCGTCGCCGGATAAAATCAGCACCCCTAAGTACTCTTTAAATAATCTCATTAAATCAAAAGTCATATCCACATCACAATTTGCCTTCTTAATTGTTTTTCCTTCTTCATCGCGGTATATCTTCACCGGTTTGAGTCTTAAGTTATAACCAAATTCTGCCAGTTTGCGATAAAATTTCACCCGCTGAATATGTTTTTCTAAAACAGAGAATCGCTTTTGTTTTATTTTTCGCCGGAGATAGTTAATAAGAGAGTTCAAATTTAATGGTTTTTTATCAAGGACAGAATAACTAAAACCATCTGTTTCTACTCCACCATAGTAGTAAACTTTACTGACTTTGTATTGTTTTTTGATGTAACGGATAAGTTTTTTATAATCAATTTTCCAACCCAGACTTTTTTCTCCACCATAAAAGAGATTTGAAGCGTCAACAAAAGCATAAATTGATTTCTTCACTTTCTTGATTTTATCCTAAAGAAGTTTTTCTGGCAATTTTGGAGAAAGATTATCTGCTATACTTTTCTTAAAAGATAAAATATCCTCATCCGCGAGTTTGTGGGAAAGACCAACGGATTGACCTTCAAATTTAGCAGATTTACCCCAAACTTTTGCTTCTTTTACGGATTCGCCAAGCTCACCATGAATTTTCTCAATTGCCTCTTTAACTGTTTGTCCTTCTTTCAAAATCAGGGGTTTTTCAAAATCTACGTTGCTACCGGATTTTAAGTAAACCCGAATCAAAGAAAGTTTTTGCCAGATTTTTTCTTTTAAATCCTCAAGTCCAATTTTTTTCTCGGCCGAGACCAGGCTCAAATCAGTTTTTTGCAACTTTTCCAGTTCTCTTAAAGACAAAATGTCAATTTTTGAGGCGACCACCAAAGTCGGCAGATAAACTCGATTTCCCAAAATGCTATCTATTAAATCTTCAACTTTTATATCATCTTCAATCGTTATCTCGGCATTAACCAAACGAAATTCCTGACAAATTTCTTTAATCTGGGAAAGGGAAAGCCTAATTCCCGCCACTCCAAGTTTCACTTTTATCCCCCCTCTCTGGGTTTTGGAAATTTTAATGTTGGGTGGGTTTTGATTGATTCTTACTCCAGCTTCTCCAAGCTCTTTTTTAATAACTTGCAGCTGCTCTGGCTCTCGAGAATCAATCATTAGAAGGAGTAAGTCTGCAGTTCTTGAGACCGCCAAAACCTTTTTTCCATGTCCTTTGCCTTGGGCAGCCCCGCCAAGAAGTCCCGGAACATCTAAAATTTGAATTTTGGCTCCTTTGTAGTCCATCATCCCCGGAATGACGGTTAAGGTCGTAAAAGAGTAGGGAGCAATTCGGGAGTGGGCTGAAGTTAGGGAATTTAAAAGGGTTGATTTACCAACCGAAGGAAAGCCAACCAAAACACAAGTGGCGTCTCCTGATTTTTTAATGGCAAAACCCGCCCCAGAGGCGCTTTTAACCGATTTTTCTAAAAGTTCATCTTTAAGGCGAGCCAGCCTGGCTTTAAGCCTGCCAAGATGATGTTCGGTTCCTTTATGATATGGCGTCTCCCGAATTTCTTTTTCAATTTGGAGAATTTTTTCTTCGAGATCATCCATGGTATAATCCTTGCGAATGAAAAAATTATTAACTATTCTTCTAATTTTATCATTTTCCAGGTTTGCTCAACCAGCCTGGGCTTCCCCAAACAACAAATTTGGTATTCATATCACTCAAGCAGAAGATCTTCCTCTGGCCGCAGAGCTGGTAAATTCAAGTAGCGGTGATTGGGGATATGTAACCGTGGTTATTCAAGAAGATGACCGAAACCAAGAAAAGGGGTCTGGAAAAAACCAACGGAGGAGACAATTATCCAAATGGCGAATTTTTTAGACGGTCTTAATTGGCCAGTCAAGAATCGCTACCTCATTGTCTTTAATGAACCAAACCATGACAAAGAATGGGGAAGCGAGAGAAATCCTAAAGAATACGCCAAGATTTTAGACAATGCCATTACCATTTTTAAGCAAAAAAGTGAAGACTTTTTTCTCCTCAACGCTGGTTTCGACCAAGCCGCCCCTAATTCAAATTCAACTATGGACGAGGCAAAATTTCTTAGAGAAGTAAATTTTGAGGTTCCAGGCATATTCTTGCGGCTTGATGGTTGGGTCTCTCACTCTTATCCAAATCATGGTTTTGTCGGTAAGCCCTGGCAAAAGGGAAGAGCCACGATTAGAGGTTATGAATGGGAGCTTTCGGTTTTAAAACTCAATCTACCGGTTTTTATCACGGAAACCGGCTGGCCGTACAAAAATGAAAAATTAAAAATTAAAAATGAAAAATTTTATAACAAAGAGGTAACAGCTCAATTTATCAAACAAGCGTTTGAAAATGTTTGGTTAAAAGATGAAAAGGTGGTAGCGGTTACTCCGTTTATTTTAAATTATCCTTTTCCTCCTTTTGAAAACTTTTCTTGGCTTGATAAAGAGGGGAATCCCTATCCGCAGTTTGAGGCAGTGAAAAATTTAAGCAAGGTCAGAGGTGAACCAGCCCAGGAAGAAAGATACGAAATTGTTGAGTTTTTCTTTCTTCCATTTTTACCGACAAATTTTCAATATCAGGGAAAAATTACTTTAAAAAATACTGGACAGTCTATTTGGGGAGAAAAAGAATTTAAACTAAAATCTCAAACCTCTGGTTTGCAATTATCGGATTTGAAACTGCCAGAAGGAGTTCTAGTTAAACCAGGAGAAACGTGGACATTTGATTACACTTTGGAAACATCAAGCATTGCTGGAGACTTTGATTTTTCTTGGGAAGGGCTACCCGAAGGCAAGATTAAAGTTTTTGAAACCTGGAAATTAATTAATCAAAAAACCTCATTTTTCAACCGCTTGCTTCAAAGAATCCTTGGTTTTTGGTATCGGTGAGCCACCGGAGACTCGAACTCCGAACCTACTCCTTAAGAGGGAGCTGCTCTACCAGTTGAGCTAGTGGCCCTAGAAATTTTTCTTTGAAAAATTCAAGGACACTGCCCTATACTCTATGTTCTTAGTGTACTTAGCGTATTAGATAAGGCATGTCTTAAATGTTTTCTTCCCCAACCAGTTTTAAAATATTTTTCTCGCAAATAAACATCTAATTTATTGAAAAATACTTCATAATAAATCAATTCAAAATTTCCTCTATTTTTAGTTGATTGCTGATTACCAAAATTATGTTCTTGAACTCTTTTATATAAGTTTGTAGTGACACCAATATATAAATTTTTATCAAGCTTACTTCTTAAAATATATAAATAATATTTTTGGTGCATTGCGCTTGAAATTTCTTTTAGAAATTTTCTAGTGCCTCTGGAGGGAATCGAACCCCCATTACTGGTTCCGAAGACCAGGGCTTTATCCGTTAAGCTACAGAGGCTTCGGCTCTATCCAATTGAGCTATGGACGCGAGCATCTTAATTATACCAAAAAGCACCTTACTTGACAAAGCCTTTCTTTTTTGTCAGTATTGTTATTGCGAAGCAACAAGCTTTGCTTATTACAGGTAAGCGTTTTAACCAGCCTGTCCCGCTGAGCGGGATCTGCTTAATGAGAAAAATATTTTTAACTGCCCTTTTTTTAATTTTTGCTCCTTTAACTTTGTCCATTTCCCTCTTTGGTCTTTGGCAAATTGGGCAAACAAAAAACCTCTCAACCCTTGTCTCTTACGAAACAGGCGCCGTTTTGGGTTCAAAAACTCCTCTTGAGCTTTATTTAAGCGTTCCTCCGGCGATTGGTTCAATCAGTCAAGCAATTTCAACCGCCGATGCCAGACCAGTTTTAATAAGAAAATATTTGCAGAAATATAATTCGCCCCTTCTTCCTTACGCTGATTTTATTTTTGCGGTTTCAGAAAAATATGGTTTAGATTACGGTTTAATTGTCGCTATTGCCCAATGCGAATCGAATGTTTGCAAAAAAATCCCTGAAGGTTCGTATAACTGCTGGGGATTTGAGAACGGCGAGACGAAATTTTACTCTTGGGAACATGCAATTGAAAGGGTAGCCCAAACCCTAAAAGAAGACTATTATGATAAGGGTTTGCTAACGCCGGAACAGATTATGCCAAAATATGCTCCGCCTTCGGTGGAAAAAGGTGGACCGTGGGCTCGCTGTGTTGACCAATTCCTCCAAGAACTCCGCTAGTGGTATAATACTTCTGTGGCTGTACCATACGATTTTTACAACTACCCCAAGTTTTGGCAGGGAAGAGAGTATGAGGATGAGGCAGAAAAAATTGCCTTAAAGAAATTTTTTTTAAAAATTCCCAAAAAGGACAGTTTAATAGACATTGGTGGGGGATTTGGCAGGCTTGCCGAAGTTTATGCTCCAGTTTTTAAACACTCTCTTTTAGTTGATCCTTCAGAAAAATTATTAAACATTGCTCAAAAAAATCTAAAAAAGTTTAAAAATATTGAATTTAGAAAGGGGAGAGGGGAGAGGCTTCCAGGGCAAGATGGCAGTTTTGATGTTGCTTTAATGATTCGGGTGGTCCATCACCTTCAAAACCCCCAAAAAGTGTTCCTTGAGGCTTCCAGGGTCCTAAAACCAAATGGTTTTTTAATCTTGGAATTTGCTAACAAAATTCATTTCCGGGCTCGTCTTCGTGCCTGGATAAGAGGTGATTTTGGCTTCACTTCAAATCTAGAACCTTCAGACCAGCGCTCACTCGAATCCATCGCCGCTTCAACCATTCCCTTTCTCAACCATCATCCTCAATTTATTTATCGAGAGTTGGAAAAAGCAGGTTTTAAGGTTTCCTCTTCTCTTTCAGTCTCAAACTTCCGCCACCCTCTAGTCAAAAAAATTATTCCTCTGCCAATCCTCCTATTTCTTGAGAAATACTTCTCACTTCTTTCTTCCCACTTCTCACCTTTTTTTGGTCCCTCAATTTTTGTCCTCTGCCAAAAAACTTGACCAGATTGCAGGCACCTAACGATACCGGATCGTTTTGAACCTGCAATTCGGTATTAATTGATTTCGCTAGCCGAAGGGCGCCAGGGGTTTAATATTAAACTGCATTTGGGACTTGACAAAATGAGTAGAGTAGAGTAAGATTCGATATAGTAGGCTGAGACCCTTGAGGTCCATGCGCTAAACACCGAAAAACGGTTAGAAAGCGGAGACAGCCTACTTTTTATATCTTAACTTTCTTCTCGGATATTTTTTCTGAATTCAGCAATTAGTCTTGCATTATGTCGTTCAATCTTACGTTGTTCTTGGCGTTTGATATTTTGAAACATTACTGAATAAAGTATTTTCTTGCTCCCTTCACCTTTAGACAAAACAACAACTTTGATTCTTGTGTCTCCCTTGATAGCCTGAAATCCATAAAGATAATATGGTCCTTTTCTTTGAATGGTTTGATACGTAGTTGATGTCTCAAGGATTTCTTTTGCTAAAGGAAGTTTTTTAGACGAATAATTTTGTCCACCAATTTACGCCTGGGATGTTTGGCAATATGACGCCATCCTATTTTAGTTACATAAACTTTTTCGCCAAAAGCAGGACATATTTTCTCGTGTCCTCTCCACTCTTCAAAATAAAACTTTTGGGCTTTTTTAATTATTAACTTTATGCTAGACATATTTAAAACCAGTATATCAGAATTATAATTTATTCACCAATACTTGACATGCTATAAGTTTTGTGTTATACTCCTCATAGATCCTGAGGTATGCTCGGACAGGGCATACTTTAGGATTTTTTTATGAGAAAAATTTTCACTATTTTAATTTTGGCTGTTGCCATTTATTCGCTTATGGCAACTCCAGTTTTTGGGCACCCCGATTCAATCGGGGCTTCGGCTGTGCTTAAAAACTCATCTATAAATCAAGATAATCGTGGAGAAATCTTAAGAAACTTCCTTGGGAAATATAATTCTCCCCTTGCTCCTTATGCTCAAGAGTTTGTCGCTGCCGCCGATAGCTATGGGGTTGATTGGAAACTTGTTCCAGCGATAACCGGAGTTGAGTCAACTTTTGGTAAACAAATTCCCTTTGGCTCATATAACGCCTATGGCTGGAATAACGGAGATTTTAGATTTTCCTCTTGGGAAGATTCTATTTGGTATGTCACCTCACAACTGCGAACCAGATATCTTGATCGGGGAGCAGTCTCCGTTTCTCAAATTGGTCGAATTTATGCTCCTCCTTCGCCTTTTTGGCCAGGCAAGGTAAGCTCTTTTATGGCTAAAATTGAAATGACTTCCAGTTTCACTCTCGACCTCTAAAATGATATAATAACCTGTATGCCAGAGTGCTGGAACTGGTAGACAGGCACGGCTTAGGACCGTGTCCCGATTAAATCGGGATGGGAGTTCGAATCTCCCCTCTGGCACTGACCATTTCTTTTTAAATCCTCCAGGCTTTTGAAATAATTCCTCAAGACTTAATCCCATTGATGCCCTAAGATACGAATAAAGTTGTCAAGCGCTGACCTTTTGGTTACAATTATCTTAAGATGACTGAGTCTTCTCAAGAAGCTCTCCAAAAACCACTTGAGGGGTTTGAGCCTCCTCCGGAACCTAAAACAAAACTAGAAGAGATCATTGAGAGGGGAAAGAAAATCGTTTATTTTCCTCAAGGTACCCCAGTGTGGCCAGAAAGAAAACGCTTTAGCTACTCTCAAAGCCAAATCGTCGCCACCAGAGCCGAAGAGGGAGGCAAAGCGATTAGAATCCACGGTTATACTGGTTTTGAAGCGTTGGAGAATTTTGTTTGCTATCGCGGTGTCAAACCTGAACCTCGTCAAAACTACTGGACCGTTAGGGCTGGAGAAAAATTTGGCGCCCCGGCTGATAAAGCCCGTCGAAAGCCGTTCAATTCAGAAATTCAACCAAAATGGAAATTAGGAAGATAAATAAAGTACTTCTTTTCCCGAAAGGATTTTTGTGGGGTGCCTCAACTGCCAGCCATCAAGTTGAGGGAGGAAATTTTAACAATGATTGGTGGGAATTTGAACAAAAAGGAAAGATTAAAGACGGCTCCTCAGCTAAAATTGCTTGCGACCACTATCATTTATTTGAAAAAGATTTTAGCCTTGCCCAAAAATTAGGACATAATGCCCACCGGCTTTCTTTAGAGTGGTCAAGGATCCAGCCCCAACCTCATGTCTGGGACGAACAAGAAACTGAACATTACCGCCAGGTATTACTTTCATTAAAAAAACACAAACTAACCTCATTTGTAACCCTTCATCATTTCACCAATCCTTTATGGTTTGCCAAAATCGGTGGTTGGGAAAATCCAAAAAGTCCAGAAATTTTCGCTCGCTATGTTAAGTTTTGTGTTCAAAATTTTTCTGATTTGGTTGATTTTTGGCTAACAATAAACGAGCCTCAGGTAGTGGCTGAAGGAGGTTTTATTCGAGGGTATTTCCCTCCAGAAAAGCATAATGTTTTTCCAGCTGTAAAAGTGGCTAAAAATTTAATGAAAGCCCACCGCTTGGCTTATCAAGAAATTCATAAAATTAAACCCAAGGCTAAAGTGAGTTTTACAACGCTCCAAAATTTATTTGAACCGGCAAGAGGCTGGTTTTTGCCAGAAATTTTAGCCACCAAAATCGCTGATTATCTTCAAAATCATTGGTTTTTGCATCAAGCGAAAAATTATCTAGATTTTATTGGTCTGGATTATTATCATTACACTAAATTGCGATTCAACTCAACTTCTTTTAATACTTTCTTTTTCGATTTAGCCCAGGAAGGGGCAGAAAAGTCCGATTTTGGCTGGGTAATTTACCCCAAAGGAATTTATAAAGTTCTTTTGGACCTCAAAAAATACAAATTGCCAATTTATATCATGGAAAATGGGGTAGCTGATCGCGACGATCATCTTCGTCCATCTTTTATTCTTCGCTGCCTAAGATGGGTTCATCGGGCAATTCAAGAAGGAGCAGATGTCCGAAGTTATCTTCATTGGACCTTAATGGATAATTTCGAATGGGCGCAAGGTTTGTCGATGAGGTTTGGTCTTTGCCAAACCAATTATGAGACTTTAAAACGCACTCCTCGTAAAAGTGCTAAAATGTATAAAGAGATAATTTTGGCGAACGGAATAACAGAGAAAATTGTCAAAAAATACGAACCTGAACTCTTAAGGGAAATCTTTGTATGAAAATTCTTTTCTTGGGAACTTCTGCTGGCTGGCCGCTACCACGGATTGGCTGTACTTGTGAAATTTGTACTTCCAAAGACCCCAAAGATAGAAGAACCAGGCCAGTAATTTTGGTTAATGACACTGTTTTAATCGACGCCGGACCAGATATCTACTCCCAAATTACAAATTACAAATTACAAATTACAAATCTAAAGGCTCTAATTCTTACCCATGCCCACCCTGACCATATCTTGGGATTTTACGACCTAACTCATCTTTACAATCACCAACCAGAGCTTAAACTTTATGCCACTCAAGAAACGTTGGTTGGACTACGGCAGATTCACAAATACCCCCTTGACCCATTTTTACCTGAGACCATTCGTCCGCCTGAAGTTTTTGAAATAGACAAAGTTAAATTTACCTTTATTCCCATTGAACATGACCATTTTCCAACTTGGGGACTTAAGATGAAAGGGGATAAACTCGTTTGCTATCTTCCAGATATAAGGTCGCTCCCTAAATCCCAAGAAAAAACTTGCAGAGATGTCCATCTTTTAATTTTGGATGGCTCCTCTTTAGGAAAAGCCGGACAAACCAGAATTCACGAAAGTATTATTGAGGGATTGGTTCTTGGCAAAAAACTGAAAGCACGACAAGTTTACTTTACCCATATTGGTCATAAAACCGGAAAACACCAGGATCTAGAGAAATTTGTTCAGGAAAAAGGCGGCAAAAGCTTCCACATTGCTTACGACGGATTAGAACTTAATCTCTAAGAAGACCCTTTAACTGCCTTTATTAAAGCTGATATCTTTTGAACACCCTCTCTATCATAGGCATAGATCAATGGTTTTTCTGTCTCCCTCAATGTCCGAATTTGAGCAGAGTGAAGTTTTGGTAAATCACCGAAAACGAACCCCAAAAAATCAAATCTTCCCATCTCTAAACGTCCTGTCAAAGAACTAACCATCTCATCAAAACGTTGCTTTAAATCTTCAATAAGACTTGAAGCCTTGGGGTTTGGACTCTCATCCAGGACAATCATTACATCTAAATCCTTGGGTTGACTTAAAGGATTTGTGCAAGACCCAACGATAATTGCTCCAACTACCTGTCCCTGTTTGGCTTCTCTAGGGATCTCAAAATTTCTGGAGACTACCACCGCCTCTGGCATCATTCCAGAAAGGCTTGAAAATGTCTCAAGAAATCTCTCAGGAGAGCCTTCTCGTCTCTCTTTATAGTCTCCTTCTTGCAATTTCCTCCTTGTTTTGAATAGACTTAAATCATACAACAAATGGACTTGAACTGGAAATTTAATCTGCTAAACTTAAAAATATGAAGCGTTCTCTGCCCATTTTTGGAGTCACTCTCTTCTCAATTGCTATATTGCTAAATTCCTACATTGCTACATATGCTCAAGATTTCGACTTTAACCGCGCCTTTCAGGACTATACCTATAATTACAATCTCTATCGTTCTGCTCATCTTGAATATATTTCCGCCAAAAGCGAATACCTCACTTATAAAACTTTAACCGCTCAAACAAAGGCTTTGGAGAAAACAAAAAATATGCTCCTTAACCGCGCCGAAACTCTAAAAACTTACCTGACTGCCCTCCGAATGAAACTTAAAGAAACAACTGGGATTTTAAATTATCAACAAAATATATATTATCTTAAACTTGATAACGAAGTTTCCTGGCTTGCCACTCATAAAAACAGTCTTCCTTCAGCCGGAACTCTTGAAGATTTAGTCAAAATTTCTCAAGAAGCAGAAAATCGCTATCCTAGCATTGAAATCTTAGCCTATCAAACATTAGGGCAGGTTTTGCTAGGAAAAGAAAATTCATTACGAGAAAAAATCAATGAACAAATCTCGAAAACGCAAGACAAAATTAATCAAATAAAAGAAACCGGCGAAGATACAACTATCCTGGAGCGTTGGCTAATCCAGGCTAAAGAAAAAATAAAAAGGAGCGAGGAAAAAGAGAAAGAGGGGCAAGATTTACTTTCTGGCTTAAAACCAACTGACACAAGCAAGCAAGAATCCTGGAATAAAGCCCAAAAAGCCTTTGAAGAAGAAAATCAATACTTGAAAGAGGCAGTTTCCTTCTTAAAAGAGATAATTAGGGAGATTAAAAGTGAGTAAACTTTTACCTAAAATCTTAATGTATTTACTGCCAGTTTTAATTTTGATCCTGGTAATATTTTTATTTGGCAAAATAAAGGGACAGCAAATAACCACTACCACTGGTGTGCCTTCTCCCACCCCAACCCCAACACCAGAGATTTTTGTCCCCTCAAAATGGGCAGGGGACGAAGAAGTTTTAAGCATAGAATCAAATGTTTTAAATTTAGAAAAAGATTTAGAAAGTGTGGATTTGAGAGAACTCCAGCTTCTTCCTCCAGTTTTGGACATGGAAGTCAAATTTTAAGGCTTTACCCCGCACCAACGCCACCTTACAAATCCAGTATGCAAATCCAGTGCAAATCCAGGACTATCCTGGGTTAGGCACGATTCCAGGACTATCCTGGAATTACTGGAATCATTTTTTCATCGCTACATAGTAATGAAAATTCGGGAAATCCAAGCGAAATCTATTCTTAATCCCTCAAAACTGGGTTGCGATTATGCCATTAATCCTTATAATGGTTGTGCTTTTGGTTGTGCCTACTGTTATGCCATTTTTATGTCACGTCAGGGACACCAGAATGAAAATTGGGGAGAATGGGTTGATATAAAGATTAATGCCCCAGCACTTTTAATTCGTGATTTAAGGTATAAAAAACCTGGCTCAATCTTTTTTAGTTCAGTAACCGATCCTTATCAGGGACTTGAGACAAAATATCAGTTGACCAGAAAATGTCTGGAAATTCTTGCTAACGCCAGATACCAAGCTCCAATTTCTATTCTAACTAAATCACCACTTGTCACTCGAGATATTGATTTGTTTAAAAAATTAGATGGCGAAGTTGGTTTGACGGTTACCTCAATGGGCGATCCGATTACCAGATTGCTGGAAACCCACGCTCCACCGCACCAGGCAAGAATTAGAGCCCTAAAAGACCTCCACCAAGCGGGAATAAAAACTTATACCTTTGTCGGTCCACTCTTACCGCACCTGGCAGAAAAACCAAAAGAATTAGAAAAATTATTTAAAACTCTAAAGCAGGCTGGGGTTGAGGATATTTGGGTTGAACATATTAATCTTTCTCCATATATTAAGAAACGCCTTTATCTTTTCATTTTGAAAAATCTTCCCAAAGAACTTAAGAAATTTAAAATGGCAGAAGAACCAAAATATCAAGAGAAACTTGATAAATTATTAAACCAGGTCTTGTCTAAAATAAAATTCAAAACTAAAAAAATAATTCGTCACCCTTAAAACGCATGGAAGTTTTTGAGGCGATTAAAAAACGTCGGTCAATCAGGAGTTTCGATTCCAGCAGAAGAGTTTCCGATGAGCAAGTTGAAAAACTTCTTGAGGCCGCCCGCTGGGCGCCTTCGGCTGGAAATTTACAGAGTTGGTTTTTTGTAGTTGTCAGAGATAAAAAAATTAAAGAAAGATTTGTTTCCGAGGCCTGGGTTCAAGAACTTATTTTAGAAGCCCCGGTGGTGATTGTGGTCTGTTCCGAACCAGAGCGAACAACCTGGCGCTATGGTGAACGAGGAACTCGCTACACCATCCAAGACACAGCTATTGCAACGCAAAACATTTGGTTAGCGGCTACTGCAATGGGACTGGGGGCATCTTTTCTCGCCGCCTTTGATGAGAAGAAAGTGGCTCAGATTTTAAATCTCAAAAAGGGCCTTTATCCAATTGTCATCTTGTCCATCGGCTATCCGGCTGAATCGCCAACCCCACCACCCAGACGTTCTCTAAAAGAGATTTCAAAGATAGTTTAAATATTTAAAGTAGTATTGTTTAATTAAATCGGTGCAGACCATACCCTTTAGCTGTTTCAACCGCTTTATGATATTCTTCGGGAGTAATTTTTCGATTGATTTCCGGATAAAGATGGGCTTTATTGGTTGGATAGTATTGGTCCATAATATTGACATAAGAATTTTTGGAGAGAGAGGCGATAAATTTCATCACTTTTTCTGTTCCCCCTAAACCTTCTGGTAAAACCAAATGCCTGATTAACAAACCCCTAGTCGCTAGTCCCTGGTCACTAATCACCAAATCTCCAATCTGGCGATGCATTTCGGCAACTGCTTTCTGAACCACCTTCCAATAGTTTGGAACCAGGGAATATTTCAGGGCGATTTTTGAATCTGAATATTTAATATCTGGCATATAAATATCGATAACCCCATCAAGAAGTTTTAGGGTCTCAACTGAATCGTATCCACCAGTGTTATAAACCAATGGGAGGTGTAATCCTTGATCAATTGCAACCACCAAAGCCTTCAGAATCTGGGGCACCCAAATAGTAGGGGAGACAAGATTTATATTATGACAACCACGCTCTTGAAGAAAAACCATCATCTCAGCTAAATCCTCAGTTTCCACTTCCTCTCCTTCTCTCAATTGGGAAATTTCCCAATTTTGACAAAAAACACAGGCAAGATTGCAAGAGGAAAAGAAAATTGTTCCTGAACCATTTGTACCGACAAGGCAAGATTCTTCGCCAAAATGGGCATGATAGGAACTTATCCGTGGTTTTACCCCCATCCGACAAAATCCAGGACTATCCTGGGCTAGGCACGATTCCAGGACTATCCTGGAATTTGGCCTCTGACGGTTGATCCCGCAAATCCTCGGACAAACCCGACAAGGATTTAGAAGTTTCCAAGCTTTCTGTGCTCTCTTTCTTAATTCTTTTCTTGACAGTCTCATTATTTTATTATACTATATCCGAAGAAAACCCAAAATAGAATATGAAAACTGGAACTGCCAACCTACCACTTCACTACGGCTCAACCCCTCCTTGGCTTTTTGAAATGATGACAAAACTGGCAAGGGAAATAACTCTGGCCATCGTAAGCCTTAAGGGAGTAGACCAGTTTTTAAGCAAACTTTCCGATCCTTTGTGGTTCCAGTCTTTTGGCGCTGTTTTAGGCTTTGACTGGCATTCTTCGGGATTAACTACCACCACCTGTGGCGCCTTAAAAGAGGGACTAAAACCTGTCCAGAGAGATCTCGGTCTTTTCATCGCCGGCGGCAAAGGCAAAACCTCTCGAAAAACTCCAGAGGAAATTAAAAATTATTCTCGATTGCTTAATAGCTCAATTGCTCAATCGCTTATCTATTCTTCAAAAATTGCTGCCAAGGTTGACAATAATGCCCTTCAAGATGGATACCAGCTTTATCATCATACATTTTTCTTTACTCCCAAAGGCAAGTGGGCAGTCGTCCAGCAGGGAATGAATTCCAAAAATTGCTGGGCGCGCAGATACCATTGGCTTTCGGAAAACGTTTCCGATTTTGTTTGCGAACCTCATTCTGGCATTGTCTCAGAAGCCAGAGGGACAGTGATGAACCTGGTTGCTCGGGAATCAGATAAAGCAAGAAAAATTACTGCCCAACTTGCCTCGGAGAAACCGGAAAAAAATATTAAAGAAATTAAGAAGTTAAGAAACTTGAAATTAGACAGACACCATGAGGTTCTCGTTTCCGATATTAACCCAGAAAATCTTAAAAAAATCCTTCTTTCCACCTATGAAAGAAAGCCAGAAAATTTTGAAAAACTTCTTGGAATGGAAGGGGTTGGACCAAAAACAATTCGGGCTTTGGCTTTAATTTCCGAATTAATTTACAAAACTCCATATTCTATCCGCGATCCGGCGACTTATTCCTTTGCCCATGGCGGAAAAGATGGCACCCCTTATCCAGTTGATCAGAAAACCTATGAGCAATCAATCTCTTTCTTGAGTGAGGCAATTAAAAAAGCCAGACTCGGTTACTACGAAAAACTTCACTGTTTACGTCGGTTGTGTTAAAATATACTCTCAAGATGGCTAGATTTCAAAAAGACAGAGAAAAACTTGGATTTCGAACTCCTGAGCATTTCCGGAGTAAATTTCCTGTCCCCAAAATTCCTATCCGGGTTCAAAAAGCCTGCCTCGCCGGCAGGCGGGTCCGCTATACCCAACACAAAGGTTAATTATGGCAAAATCAATCCTGGCAAAAACCGGAACCGGTGAAATTCAATTAACGATTACGATTGCCACCGATGAGGTAAAAAAGTCTTATGAGCAGGCTTTGGAGGAAATTGTTAAAGAAACAGAAATTCCTGGATTTAGAAAAGGAAAAGCCCCAAAGAAATTAGTCGAGGAAAAAATTGATAAATCAAAAGTTTACGAGAAGGTGCTCCAGCGTCTGGTTCCCAAAGTGTATATAGAGGCAGTCAAAGAGCATAATTTAAAACCAATCCTTACCCCTAAAGTTGAACTTTTAAAAGCAAAAGAAGGTGAAGATTGGGAAATTAGAGCCACAACCTGCGAAACACCGGAGGTGCACTTGGGAAGGTATAAAGAAGAGATAAGAAAAGCGCTTGCCCCAACGAAGATATGGGTCCCGCATAAAAAGCCCGCAACCACGGAAACACGGAATTCTCAGGAAGGCACGGAAGACGAAAAGACCCAAAAGGTAATCCAAAAATTATTAGAAATTGTCAAAGTAGATTTACCAGAGATGTTAATGGAGGACGAAGTTAAGCGTGCCCTTTCTAATTTAATTAATCAAACTAACACTTTAGGCTTAACAATTGACCAATATCTTAATTCAATTAATAAAAGTGCCGAGCAGTTACGAGCAGAATACCGAGAAAGAATTGTAAATGACCTTAAGCTTCAATTCTCTCTTGATAAGGTGGCTGAAGAAGAAAAGATTCAGGTTTCTGATAAAGAAATAGACGATTTAATTTCCTCAACCGGAGACAAAAATTTAAAAGAAAACTTAAATACACCCCTTCAGCGTGCTTATCTTAAAGGAATTTTGCTAAGAAGAAGATCTCTGGAATTCCTAACGAAACTTTAAGGTGTTTGACCCCGCACAACACTTACTTGCTCCCGAATACTTCGTGTTCGCGTCGCAAGGGCGTGTATGCGGGGTCTGCGCCCCGCACCAGCGCCCCCTCGCGAGCGCAAACGGCACGTCGAACGTGCCAGACCCGTCTGACGGGTCGCAATTCGCGGCGCGAGGTAAGCTTGGTGCGGGGCTTGACTTTTTAGCAAGACTCTGATATTTTGTTGCCAATGGCTCCAAAAGGACAGAAGCCAAAATCAAAAACCCTGCCAAGAGATCTCCTTGAAGCCTTGCGTGATTTAGGAGGAGGCATTGGTTCTGACATTCAGGACCAAACTGGGCTTCGGCCAAGAAAAATATCTGAAACAGTCCTTCCGGAAAACCAAAAACCAGAGCTTCAAGAAATATTTGAGCGGCGGTTTTGCCAGGCAGAGATTGTCAGGAAACAAGAAAGAATCGTTTTTTCTGCCAAAGACCAAGAGAGCAAAACCAAAGTTGCCGCTCTTCAAGAAGAAGTCAAAAAATTAGCCTCGGCAACGCAAAATTTAGCCAAGGAAGTTAAAATTGCCGCCGTTCAAACCCCAGTTGAACCTGGGGTCTATCATGAGACTTTCTTTGAAAAATTAATTTCATTTATTAAATCTTTAACTCGCAAAATTGAAGATGCTTCGGTTTGGCTGGCGGCTTGGAATGCTCGGGCCAAAAAGAGACCCTTCTATTGGGCTCAAGTTCAAAAATCAGGCACCAAATTCATGCTTTCCCAAGAACGCTACATGGCCACCCAGGCGGGGTAAATGCTTTCTCCAATTGAAATCACCTTTTCTTTCTTGTAAAATAAGCCTACGGGCGGATAGCTCAGTTGGTTTACCCGACTAACTTTCGCGGTTTGTTTTAAAATACTAACTTAAGAAATGAGACTTATTTATTAATAAAGGCTTTCTTAATTATTGGGCGAAAGTTTGACGGGTAAAGAGCGTCTATGTATCATGTCTATGTACTAGAAAGTTTGAAAGATAGAAAATTGTACGTAGGTTATACGGATAATCTAAAACGAAGATTTGAAGAACATAATTCTGGTGAGGTTGCAATAACAAAATATAGAAAACCATTTAGATTAATTTATTACGAAGCGTATTTAAATCAACAAGACGCAACTAGCAGAGAAAAATATTTTAAAACAGGCTGGGGGAGAACTCATTTAAAAAAGGTCTTAAAGAATTACTGGGCGCATAGCTCAGGTGGCTAGAGCGTTACTTTGACATAGTAAAGGTCTCAGGTTCAAGTCCTGATGCGCCCACTAAGAGCTCAGTTGGTTTACCCGTCAAACTTTTGCCAATGAGTTAATTAAGAAGAAGCTCTAAAACAACAAATTTTTATTTGTTTAAATTGGGCTTTCTAAAATCAACCTGCAAAAGTTAGTCGGGTGAAGAGCGCTTCGTTGACATCGAAAAGGTCATAGGTTCGAGTCCTATGCCATCCACTTGACAATAAAATTTTTATTAGTATAATTCAAAATAATGATTGCGGTTTTAACTGTAACTACAACTACCAGCGTCTAAAACGGCTGGTTTGTTAGTGGGGTTAAAACTAATCGACAACCAGCCGAAAGGTTGGTTTTTTAATTGTTATTGGTGCTATAATCAAACCATGAATAAAAACCTAGAAACCATGCGTCATTCGGCAAGCCATGTTTTGGCGGCGGCGGTTCTTAAACTTTATCCTGGGACAAAACTAGGCATTGGCCCGGCAATTGAGGATGGTTTCTACTATGATTTCGATTTTGAAAAACCAATTACGGAAAAAGATTTAGAGAAAATCGTTGATGCAATGGTACATATCGCTGTATCAAGAGTCCCATTCAAAAAGAGAATGATTTCGATTTCCGAAGCGAGAAAACTTTTTAAGAATCAGCCTTATAAGCTGGAATTAATCAATGAACTAGAAAAAGAAGACAGTAAACAGGTCAGTCTCTATGAGACTGGTGATTTTCTCGACCTTTGCGCTGGACCTCATGTTTCTAACACTGGAAAAATTGGCCCCCTTAAACTTTTGTCTTTGGCCGGCGCCTACTGGCGAGGGGAGGAAAAAAATAAGATGTTAACCCGAATTTATGGGACTTGTTTTGAGACCCAGAAAGAGTTAGACCAATATCTTTGGCAACTTGAGGAAGCAAAAAAAAGGGACCATCGAAAACTAGGTAAAGAATTAGGCTTGTTTATTATCCCCGACGAGGTCGGACCTGGTCTTTTAATTTGGACTCCTAGGGGAGCAATCATCAGGCGAGAAATTGAAAAGTTTATTGTTGATGAACAGGCAAAAAGGGGATACCAACATGTTTATTCTCCCCATATTGGGAGAAAATCTCTTTGGGTTACTTCAGGTCATTGGGATTTATACCAGGACAAAATGTACTCACCAATGAAGATTGATAAAGAAGATTATCTTATTAAACCAATGAACTGCCCAATGCATATGATGATTTATAAAAGCGAGCTTCGAAGCTACCGGGATTTGCCATTGCGAATTGCCGAAAATGCCACTGTTTACCGCTATGAACAAACTGGAGAATTATCAGGGATGATTAGGGTTCGCTACATTACCCAAGATGATTCCCATATCTTTTGTCGGGAGGACCAGGTGGTAGAGGAGTTCATCGGCGTAATTGATTACACCATGTTTCTCCTTAAGGCATTCAGGATTGGAGACTTTTATCTTCGCTTCTCCGTCAGAGACCCAAAAAATAAAGATAAATACCTTGGAGACGATAAAACCTGGGAAGAGGCGGAGATAAAAATTGAAGAGGCGCTTAAGAAAGCCGGATTAACACCCAAAAAAGCAGAAGGCGAAGCCGCTTTCTATGGACCAAAACTTGACGTCATGATAAAAGACGTCTTGGGACGGGAGTGGCAGTGCGGAACAATCCAGGTTGACTTTATGCTTCCAGAAAGATTTAAACTTGAGTATATTGATAAAGACGGTAAAACTAAAAGACCAGTTTTAATTCATCGTGCTCCTCTTGGTTCCCTAGAGAGATGGGTGGGACTTTTGATTGAGCACTACGCTGGGGCTTTTCCGATTTGGCTTGCACCAGTTCAAGTGGTGGTTATTCCCATTACCGATAAACAAATAAAATATGGACAAGAAATTGCTGATAAACTCAAGGAGGCTGGAGAAAGAGTTGAGTTGGATAACCGAAATGAGACAACTTCGGCAAAAATTCGTGATGCTGAGCTTCAAAAAGTACCGTACATGGTAATTGTTGGCGAAAAAGAGGTGAAAGCGAAAAATATCTCTGTTCGGGCTCGAGGCGAAAAAGATCTTGGGAAAATGATGCTGGAGAAATTCCTAGGTAAAATTACTTTGGAGATTGAAAAAAAGATTTAACTCTGATATTATTTAAAAAACAAGGTGGCGGGAAAGTTTTATAGAATTAATCAGTACATCAGGGCTCCGAAATTAAGAGTAATTGATGAGAATGGAAAGCAAGTTGGAATTTTAACTCTTTCGGAAGCGCTGGAGAAAGCAAAAGAGAAACAGGTTGATCTGGTTGAGATTGCTCCGACGGCTCAGCCTCCGGTTGCCAAAATAATAGATTTTAAGAAATTCCGCTACCTTGAGGAAAAGAAAGAAAGAAAAGCAAAAAGAGGAATTAAGGGAGGAGAAATAAAAGGAATTAGGCTTACTCCCTTTATCGCCCAGGGAGACTTTGACTTTAGGGTAAGAAGAGCCGAAGAATTTTTGAAAGAGGGGAATAAGGTTCGGGTTGTCGTCAGATTCACAAGGAGACAGCTTGGGAAAAAAGAATTCGGATATAATCTAATAAAGAAATTTACAGAGGCACTCTCCAGGTTTTGCCAAACCGAGGGAGAACCAAAATGGCTTGGGAAAGATTTGGTTTTGACTTTTTCTCCAGTTAAAGGTCTGCCTGCCGACAGGCAGGGAGGAAAAAATGCCAAAGAAAAAAATGAAAATAAGAAAGTCGATAAGTCGCCGGTTTAAGGTCACCAAAACCGGCAAGGTTTTACGTGGCTCCTCTTTTGCCCGCCATCTTCGCTCAAAAAAGAAAAAATCAAGACTAAGAAGACTAAAAAGAACAAAGATTTTTAAAGGAAAGACTGCCAAGAAAATAAAGAAATTACTCGGGAGGTAATATGCGCGTTAAAACTGGACCATACCGCCACCGAAAACACAGAGAGATTTTACATCGAGCTCGTGGCTATAGAATGACTCGGCATAGACTCTTAAAGCCGGCTTCAGAGGCGGTCCTTCATGCGGGTGAATATGCTTTTGCTGGCAGAAAATTAAGGAAAAGAGATTTCCGAAGACTTTGGATAACAAGAATTTCCGCCAGACTTTCGGAATCAGGAATTTCTTATAGTCGTTTTATTTCGGGTCTCAAAAAAGCAAAAATTGACCTTGACCGTAAGATCCTCGCCGACTTGGCAATCTCCGATCCAGAGACCTTCAAAGCCATCACCCAAAAATCCAGGACTATCCTGGACTAGGCACGAATCCAGGGCTATCCTGGATCGAGTAGTAGCTCGGGGGGCAAAACTTCTTCTTTATCAATATTTCCCTTTAAAAATTCCCAATAATCTTCAGGTGAGTTAAAAAATGACATAACTTCCGTAGGGTCACAAAATGGCTGCTTACGAGTACCTAGATAATCAGGGAGACTCGTCCAAGAATAAGTTTTTAGTTGTTCAAGAGAAATGTCTCTCTTGGAAGAATTGTAAGGATTGGTATGGATATAACGAGAAAGGTGAATTAATTGCTCGTCAGTTCCTATTAACACAGACCTATATTGGGATTCAAACAATCGTCCTGTTCTTTCGTGTTTAATATTAAAATACATTACATAGCTTGTTCCCAGTTTTCGAAAAAACTGACTCACTCCATCTTCTATCAGTTCCTTAACTTGAAAGTGGAAGTGATTAGGCATTAGAGAGTAGGTAACGATATCTAAAAGAGGTGGTCCATATTTTTCTTCCAATTTTTCAAGGTGTGTTGGAGAAATGTTACCAATTTTAATTTGTCTTTTTAACCAAGAAAGCCTGGGCGAATTCGAAAGTCTTGCTAACCTAACAGCATCAAGAAATCGCTGTCTATCAGTATCGTCAAGAAAAATAACCCGTTTGTCTACACCGCGGTTATAAAGATGATAATACTGCACCACTAACTCTACTCTAAAACCCAGGATTATCCTGTGTCAAGTAGGATTCCAGGACTATCCTGGATTCGCCGAGTAAATTGCCTCTTGACAGGCTCAAATAGTCTGCTATAATAATTTCCAATGCGAAGACCAACCAACCCCGACAAAGTGTCATTTTTCTTTAGGACACTTTAAGCCCAAGGGGAGGTTGGTTTTGGCATTTTTAGGACCGCAAAAACGCAAAAAGAATCTCCCTAAAAGGGAGGTTTTTAGTATATAATAGCCTTATGGAAGAAAAGATTTTAAATCTTAAAAATGAAGCCTTGGCTCAAATAGTTTCCGCTAAAAATCAAGAAGAATTAGAAAGACTTCGTCAGGCTTATCTCGGCAGAAAAGGAAAACTCACTTTAATAATTAAAGAAATTCCCAGAATTCCCTTAGAAAAAAGGGTTGACGTTGGCAGGCTGGCCAATGATGCCAAAAAAGCGATCGAAGAAACCCTTCGGCAAGCTCAGGGTAAACTCCAAGAAAAAATGGGAGAGTTTGAAAGGGAATGGCTTGACGTCACCGCACCAGGAGAAAAACTAGATCAAGGACACCTTCACCTTCTCACCCAAGCCATCAGAGAAATTTCCGCTGTTTTGGAGAAAATCGGTTTTGTTCGAGTCAGTTATCCAGAGGTTGAATGGGAATGGTACGCTTTCGATGGTCTCAATATGCCCAAAACCCATCCCGCTAGAGACGACTATGAAAGTTTTTTCATTGAAGAAAAAGCCAGTCCCAAATACGGACAAATGGTGATTACTCCCCATACTTCTTCGGGACAACTTAGAGAGATGCAAAGAGTTAAACCTCCGATAAGAATGATTAATATTGGTCGCTGTGGTCGTCCTAATTGGGATGCTACCCATACCCCAACCTTTCATCAGTTTGAAGGGTTAGTCATCGATGAGGGAATTAATATTACTCATTTAAAAGGGGTCTTTGACTACTTCGCCATAAATTTCTTCGGTCCTAAAAGGAAAATAAGACTTAGACCCTTCCATTTTCAATTTACCGAGCCATCGTTTGAGGTAGATATCAACTGTCCTCTTTGCTTGGGAAGAGGCTGCAAAGTTTGCAAAAGTGGTTGGCATGAGCTAGGGGGTTCGGGTATGGTTCATCCCGAAGTTCTCAAAAACGGCGGTATCGATCCTAAAAAATACTCTGGGTTTGCCTTTGGCTGGGGGGTGGAAAGAACATATTTCATGAAATCAGGACTTAATCTTTCGGACATAAGACCCCTGTATGAACCTGATTTAAGATTTATTAACCAATTTTAAAATGAATATTCTTATTCCTTTTTCTTGGTTGAAAGACTTTCTTAAAACTGAAGCAAGCCCAGAGAAGGTGGCTGAAGTTCTTTCTCTTTGTAGCCAATCAGTGGAAAAAATCCATTCGGAAAAAGATGACCAGATTTTGGAAATCGAGATAACTGTCAATCGCTATGATTGTTTATCGGTTCGCGGCATCGCCCGGGAAGCGGCGGCGGCTCTTTCAGGATACGGTATAAAAGCGGAATTTGCATCACCCAAGATTCTTCCTCTAGAGATGAAAAATCCAAAATTTAATCTTTCCGTAGAAATCAAAGATGAGACTCTCTGTCCTCGGTTTTCTGCTGTCGTTATCGACCAGGTAAAGGTTGCCCCTTCTCCAAAATGGATGGCTGAGAGATTAGAAAAAGTTGGCATCAGACCACTTTCCAATGTGGTTGATATTTCCAATTATTTAATGATCGAAACCGGACAACCAATCCATACTTTTGATTACGACAAAATTCTTGGGGCAAAAATGATTATGAGGCTGTCACGACCAGGAGAAAAAATTACCACTCTCGATGGGGCTACCCGGACCCTTCCAGGTGGAGATATCGTTATCGAGGATGGAAAAGAAAGATTAATTGATCTTTGCGGTATCATGGGTGCGGAAAATAGCCAAATAGACGAAAACACTAAAAGAGTCCTTTTCTTCGTTCAGGCTTATAATCCCGTCAGAATCAGACAGACGTCGATGGCTCTGGCTCACCGGACCGAGGCAGCGGTGAGATTTGAAAGAGGGATTGATTTAGAAGGAATTATTCCTGTCATTTCTCAAGGAGTAAAGCTAATGGAAGACCTCTGCCAAGGAAGGGTCGCCAGTAAATTAATAGATATTTATCCTAATCCCCAAAAAAGCAAAAAAATCAAACTGGATCTTGATTTAGTCAATAAAATCATCGGCATCGAAATTCCAAAGAATAAAATCATCAGTATCCTTGAATCTCTTGGCTTCTCACTTCTCACTTCTCATTTCTCGCGCCGCCGGCACCGCGCTCCGCCAAAGCGTGGCTACGCAACGGCGAGTAGCCTCTGGCGACGCACGGCACTTCTCACTTTCTCCGTTCCAAGCTTTCGCGCCCAAGACATATCTCACGAAGAAGACTTAATTGAGGAAATCGCCAGAATCTATGGCTACTTTAGACTTCCCGGCAATATTCCTCCGCTTCATCCTTTGTTCGGTCTTTTACCCCAACCTCAACCTCAAAAAGGAAAAATAGGGATGTTCTTTGAATATGAGAATAAAATTAAAGAGGTGCTTGTTGGCAAAGGCTTCTCCGAAGTTTACAATTATTCCTTCATCGGAAAAGACTCAATTCAAAAAACTGGACTAAAGACCGAAGACCATCTTAAACTCAAAAACCCGCTCACCAGCGATCTTGAATACTTAAGGATTTCCCTTCTTGAGAGTCTGCTTAAAACAGTCGCCCAAAACCAAGCCAATTTTCCCAAAGTGAAAATTTTTGAGATGGCTAATGTTTATCTTCCCCAAAAAGGAAATCTCCCTCTGGAAAAAACCAGACTTACTTGTTTGGTAACTGGGGAAGACTTTTCCTACTTAAAGGGCATCTCGGAGATTATTTTCGAGCATTTGGGAATTGAGGATATCCATTTTAAGCCTTGGGTAGGAAGAGAGCCCTATTTTAGCCAGGGAAAAGCAGCGGTTATGGAAACGACCAATAATGTCTTAGGAACAATTGGTGAAGTCAACCCTCGGGTTTTGGCAAATTTCGAAATTTTAAACAAAACGGTTGTTCTTGACCTTGATTTTGAAGCTTTAATTTTACTTGCCAAAAAAACTAAAACCTTTACCCCCATTCCCAAATATCCTGCTATTGTTGAGGATTTGGCTTTTGTTGTTCCACCAAAGACTTTAATTGGAGATCTACTTCAATTAATTAAAGTGTCTAGTTCAATTATTCAAAGTGTTGAATTAATCGATATTCATGGAGACACTCGAACTTTCAGAATTATCTATCAGCACCCTAAGAAAACTTTGACCGATAAAGAGGTAGAGAAAATAAGAGAAAAAATAATTTCCGCAGTAAAAAGCAAATTTGGCGCTATTCTTAAAACTCTTTAGGCTTCTTGAGGCTTTTTCTTCCTAAGCTCACCTATTTGCCTTATCACCGCCCGCTGGGTGGCTTCAAAAAGAGCATGATTGTTTGAGCTGGTCGGAAAACCAAATTCTTGAGAAACCTCAAGGAGCCTCATCAATGAATCCAAATTATCGGTATCAGTGAAAACAGCTGCAATCGCCTCTTTGAAACGTTGAGTTCCCTGACCACTTCGTCGGACAAGTGTTAAAAGATCCGAAAGACAAAGTTCTGGAAGAGCCTTGTCTCCCCAGTCTTCCCCTGTTTTTCGTGCCCCGGCTTTAACCTGCCGGATGTAGACACGCAATCCTTTTGGCAACCTTGGGAGGCGTTCTTTGCTTATACTCATTCTATTAAAATAAAATATTTGCCGAAAAATTGTACCATTTTCCCTCAAAAAATCAAGACATCAGACTAATACAAACTATTACGGAGTTGGGGTGGGGGAAAGGGTTGGAGTAGGCGTGGGCGAAGGAGACCAATCCCAGGGAACATTGACCCCAATTTTTATTTCTCTTTCGCCTTCGTTTCCTTTGCTATCACGAACCCGAGCTTTAATGGTGTAAATTCCGTCAGGCAGGGTAAAATCGCGCTCATAAGGGATACTGGTCATGCTTGCTTTATTTTCTCCGTTGACATAAATCTCAACCAAAACAATCTCGTTTAAGGAAACTGGCTCAACTTTAACTCTAAAACTTGAACCAACTTGAGCGTGGTCTTCTGGCTCTTTTATTCTTACCTCAATCTGATTTTGCGATTCGCAATAGTCAGTTGGTGGGTGGTAGCGAGAATCAGATTGAGTCGCCAACCACTCATCAATTCCTTTTTGCCACTTATTTTCCCCGCCAGGAGCAACAGTCGGATCATCCTCTTTAAAGACGAAATATTCCTTTTCCTCATAATCACCTCGGGCAATATCAACTGGAGTTGCCAACTTTCCCGAAGCTTTACAAACCTTAAGTTTGACATGCACCGGATCCTCGCCTGTTGGCTCGGTGCCTTTGATAAAATATTCGACTCGGGAAGGAAAACCATCATGGGCTCGGTAGCCAGAAACACTATCTACCTCGGCACTGACGATCCCTTGGGGGACTGGAAAATCTTCTTTCGGCTTTCCTTCTAAAGCAGTAGATAAAATTCTTCGCCAAATTGGCGAGGCACCCGAGACTCCAGAGGCAACCTCTTTCATTTGAGAATTATCATTATTACCAACCCAGACGCCAACAATAACACTTGGGGTCCAACCTACCGTCCAGTTATCCTTTTTATCATTAGTGGTTCCGGTCTTAACCGCTACTTGTCTATTCTCAAAATAAAGAGAAGACCTTGAACCAAAAGTAATTAATCTTGCTTCATTATCGGAAAGAATGTTTGAGATAAGATATGCCTGCTCTGGGGTCAAGACCTTTCGACCTTGAATGGGTTTGCCTTCTTCTAAAACTTTACCCGAATGATCTGTTACCTTCAAAATCGCCGTTGGCATCACCTTCAATCCTCCATTAGCAAAAGCAGAGTATGCAGAGACCATATCCAAAAGCCTGACTTCTCCCCCTCCCAGCGTTACCGATAAACCTAAACGAGAAAGGTTCTCCTGGGAAGGCTCAAGAGTGGTAAATCCCATATCATAGGCTTGCTCAAGCATATCTCGAAGTCCAACCCGAGCCAGCATTTTAACTGCCGGGACATTAATTGAACTACCAAGAGCATATCTAACCTGAAGCTGACCATGAAATTTACCATCATAATTTTCCGGAATATACTCCGGCTTATCTCCTCCAGGAAATGAAGTCTTAACATCCATAAGAAGGGCTGAAGGAGTATAGCCTTTTTTAAAAGCAGTCGCATAAGTAACTGGCTTTATGGCTGAACCAGGTTGACGCAAAGATAAAGTGACATTAACTTTGCCATCATAATTTGGATCATCATAGTTTTTTGAGCCTACCATGGCGAGAATCTCTCCGGTTTTGGGGTCTAAAACCAAGGCTGCTCCATTTGTTATATGGAGTTTTTCCACTTTAGTAATCTCTTCTGATACCGCAACTTGGGCTTTTTCTTGAAGATCGAGGTCCAAAGTAGTCACCACTTTAAGTCCTCCCTGTTCAACCATCCTCTCGCCGTAGCGTTCTTCAAGTAATTTTTTAACATACATGACAAAATGGGGAGCCTTAAAACTTGTTCCTTTTGGGGCAAACTCAACTTTAGCGATCTCTTTTTTGGCAGCAATTTCAAGTTCACGGGAGATATATCCATCTTCTCTCATTCGGCGCAAAACCTGCTCGGTTCGCCATTTATAGCTTTCTTTATCCTGACCAAAGGGAGAATAAAGCGATGGTCGCTGCGGTAGACCGGCTAAAATAGCTGACTCAACAAGCGTTAGTTGGGAAACTTTCTTTCCAAAATAAACCTCGGCGGCAGCCTCAACCCCCCAGGCTGTCCCACCATAGGGGGCTTCATTTAAATACATTTGTAAAATTTGATCTTTAGTATATTTTCTCTCAATCTGGACTGCTAAAATAAATTCTTTAATTTTCCGGGTCAGGGTCCGTTCAGAGGAAAGTAAAACATTTTTCACCAATTGCTGAGTTAAAGTTGAACCTCCTTGAAGTTTGCGATGGATAAAGATGTTGTAGACTGCCCTAAGCCAACCTTTAGGATCAAAGCCTTGATGTTTATAGAAATCTTTATCTTCAATGGCAATTGTCGCCTCCCTCAGATATAAAGGAACTTCGGAAAGTTCAACCGGCGTCCGGCGTTGGGTACTGAAAACATCATATAGAAGATTCTCCTGGCGATCATAAATCTTGGTGGAAAATCCTTCTCGGCGGACAATCTTATCTGGTCTTGGTAAATCCTTGGCGTACCAAATAAAGAGAAAAGCGGTGATAAAAGTCAGGATAACAATTGCCAGAAAGCCTAAAAGGGAAAGATTTGAGATAAATCTGATCCCAGAAATCCGCCGGTAAGGAGAAGGTGAAGCATAAGCCCCAAGTTGGGAAATTCTTCTTTTCCAAATCCTTTTCCAAGACATACTTGAATTATATAATAGAGTTAGTCCTAGTGTAAAACAAGCAAGGTCAAAATAATTCTTTGATTGATTGATTTGACATTTCTTAAGAGAAACACTATAATATGAGCCAACATGGCTACAAACGTAGAAAGTCAGATTGTTCCTGGTTGCCATAGTGAGTCGTGGGGTCTTTGCCTTATATCAAAAGGTGCTCCTTCAAAGTCTTTAATCGCTAAAATAGACGCCCCTGGAGCCATTGAAGGTCCTCCCTCTTTAGTTGAAGGTAGAATATGTTCAGTATCATCTAAACCAAGTCTCCAGAAATCATGTAGCCATTTTGTGCCCAGAACTCAGCTGGATAACTCAAGAAATGAGCAAATTTGACTCTTTTGTCTTTCAAATTAAAAGTAAATGATTTCTGAGAGACTTATGTCTTCCTTACCGGAATACCTTTCGCAAAACAAATCAGTTTCTGAGGCATGTCGGAAAGGGTTTTGTAGAGTTTGGACCTCAATTACAATTAACGAAATTGAGAGACTTATCTCAGAGCAAAATCTACCTATTAAATGTGAGGCGAGAGAAGCCGAGATATCTCCAGGATTAACACACACCTTCATAAGGATAATTATAAGAGACGAAAAAAACCTTCTGTACGACGGAGTAGGGGTGGAAAACTACCCTCCATATTTTGGGAGCGAAGAAACAGCGCCTCCTCATCTTCGAAATAGTAAGCCCGATATGTTAAATTTTTATAGAAGAATTGAGAAAACTAGACGCGATTGAGTTCAACCTAGTCTGGGGCTGGCTAGCTTTCTCGTTGTGGTCGGCTCAATGTCAATTGTGAAAAAATTGACATTGTAAGTTATAATAATATCTACATTGACTATCCGCTATAAGTATAAGGCGGATATTTTGAAAAGAAGAAATATGATAGAAAAAGATAAAGATAAATGGGTCTTACCACTTATGTCTAAATTGACTGAAAGAGAAAAGAGAGAAGATGAGATGCGTCGGGCTTATTACGATCAATACCAAGAAATACTCAATAATCCAGATAAATATAGAAAAACGGAGAAGGTTGTAAAAATAGGGTTGGAAATGGAGTACTCCTTCTTACAAGAAGACCTAAGCCAGGCTCCTGAAAGCGCAAGAGATGTAATTATGAATGAATTAAACGAGGGAAGATCTGATAAATATAAACTTGCGGATGTAGAATTAGGGGCTTTCCAGATGGAACTACGGACTGACCCGATAGATATTTTAGGTAGCGGTGTGAACGTACTCGAGGATGAACTAGGCTCGCGGGTAAACCTCATGCTAGCAGCTACTCGTAAGAGAAACCTTTTAACTATAAGCTGTGGTACGAATCCTTTTGTTGAGATCCACAAAATTAAAAGGTCAACTAGGGAAAAATATGTCCTTGTTCCCAACTTTCATAACGAAAATAAAAGATGGGGTCTTAATACTATAATTGGCACAAAAGAGCAGGTAGACGTGCGAGACGCTGCTGTGGTTGCAGTTTGCAATGCTATGCAGGTTAACTTAGAAGCAAAAAATTTTGAAGACGCGGTAGATAAACTTAATAGATCGTTCATCATAGTTCCATTCGCTATGGCATTAGGAGGCAATGCTAGATTTTTGAGTAATAAGGACACCGGATTATCAGAGCTTAGAATGATGGTTTGGGAGATAAGTCACGATACGCGAACCATTGAAGAAGCCGAAAAAGGAGCAATTACAAGGATTGGACTCCCTGGGATCTACTATAAGGACCTAAGAGATTACTTTCAGAGAATGGCAGCATATCCTTTTATTCTTTATTCCCCTGAAAATTCTTTAGCCATCGCTACCGGTCTCAATTGGAGAGATGTTAGGGTTAAGTTTAAAGATAATTCTGCTGTAATTGAGTTTAGACCAACATCGATGCAATCAACAGTTTTTGAAAATATTGGGATGATTCTGTTTTATGTAGGAAGGCTTGCCTGGTCACAAAAGGAAAATGAGTCGCTACTTAACCTATCTTTAATTGAAGAAAATAGAAATTCAGTAATGATTCATGGGCTTTGGGGAGAAATGTGGGATTTTGTCGATAACGAGCTAAAAAAAGAAACAACCAGAGATATCTTAGCAAGACAAATAAACAGGGCAAGAGAAGGTCTCGCTTGGCTTGAAATCCCTGAAGAACAATATGAAGAGTATCTTACTACTTTAGAAAAAAGACTTATGACAGGATCACTGTCTGATCAATTAGCAGAAAAGTTTTATCGCTTCCAAAAAAAAGGTCTCCCCAGAAAAAAATCATTAGCGTTGGCGTTAGAAGAGATAAAGGGATTATACCAATAAATGCGCTACGAAATTTTAGAAACTAAACCATACCTTCTTGGAATTGATCTGGAACGGCCATTCCCTTTAGGATTCGGGGCATTAGAAAAACTACCACGGGTATTGTTCATAATCAAGGCCTTAGATGAATCTGGAATGATGGAGGGAATCGGCGAAGCCAGTATTGACTTCCCCTTCTCCACCTACGACGCTTGGGATATATATTGGGCCTTATCACGACTAGAAATTGAGGGGAGAAATGTTGAAGAAAGAGAAAGTATACTAACTGATAAGGCTCTAAGAAGGGCTTTGCTTGAACGATTTCCAGCTGCTTTCACTGCTTTAAATATGGCCTTAGATGACCTTTATGGTCAAATGGATGAAAAGTCAATTTTAGAAATGTATGGACAGAAAAGGCTGGGGGGGCAAGCGCTTGCCAGTATTTCTTTTCAAAGCGAGACAGCATTACTAATTGCTGAAGTTGAAGGAAAATTTCAACATGGTTTTATTCCTAAACCTAAAGTTGGTAAAACAAAAGAGGAAGATACTGCAACAATTAAAGCTGTAGCATTGTTATCTTGTGAGAAACAAATTCCTTTCGTTCTTGATTTCAATGCTCGATACGAACCGGAAGAATTTAAAGAATTGGTTTTGATTTTAAAAAAAATGGGGGTCAATCTTTCTTCTCTCCTTTTCATGGAACAACCCACAAAAGAAGAGAGCAATATTGAAGGGCTTGTTTTTGCCAAAGAAGCACTAAGACAATACGGATATGAAACACCGGTAATGGCAGATGAATCATTTGTCACCTTAAAAAATGCAGTTGAGTGCACAAAAGCTAATCTTTCTTTAAATTTTAAGATACATAAAGTGGGGGGGCTTTATCATGCCCAAGAGATTGAAAAAGCTATTCTTCCGATGACTCAGGAAAAAACTAAAAATATGGTGGGGGGGACTTTTCCTACAGCTATCGGTCGGGCCTATGACCAACAAGCAGCCGCTACTTTAGCAACAACTACTCTACCGGGTGATGGTTGGGAACCCTCAACAGATTGGTTTCGTGATGAGAAACATCTGATTAAAGAGAAATTTCTTTTCGATCCGCAGACTAAAAATTTTCTACCTATACGAGGAAAAGGTCTTGGTATCCGCCCGGATTGGAAAAAAATTGAAAAGTTTACTATTCGAAATCCTCAAGAAGAATACCGGCGGATTCGCCTAGGAAAAGATGGCAAATTTTTGAAGATTCATCTTAAGCCTAATGAAAATTATCCTGCCAGTTATTTGCGAAGAACAGGTCGAAAACCTGATTGGAACTTATGAAAGAGCAAATACGAACTCTAATTATTGAGAATGCTGAAAGACGCGCAGAAGGCATAAAAGAGCTAATTAAACCAGCCGGAGGAAGAGGGGAAATTTCAAGAGTACATCTTGGCGAAGAAGTGCCTTCGAATTCTGACTTTGAGGCGGTAATTATAAGTGGTGGGTCGATGGGTGTGTACGAAATGCACTTACCACAATATGACTATCTTAAAAAAGAAGCTGATTTTATAGCCGATATGATAGCCAAAGACAAAGCAGTATTAGGGATCTGCCTAGGGCATCAACTTTTAGCACATATCCTAGGTGGTGAGGTTAAGTTGTCAGCCGAAAATTCGGAGATAGGATGGTCAAAAATTGTTCTTAATAGCAATGGTAAAGCTGACCCACTTTTCTCTAACATGCCTGATGAATTTTGGTCGTTTCAATACCATAAAGATCAGGTTACACTTCTTCCAAAAAATGCAATAAATCTAGCACAATCTCCGCTTTGCGAGGTACAAGCGTTCCGTTACTCCACTAACCCTGTGTGGGGAATCCAGTTCCATCCAGAAATTTCACCAGAGAAAGCCAGAAAAATTTTAGAGAGTAGAAGGGAAGAGTTAGAAAAACGAGGGGTAGATATTTTTTTGGCAATAAGACAAGGTTTCTCCGTTTCTCACGGACCAAGAAAACAGATTTTTTTTAATTTTATAAATGCCTTAAGGTAAATTAGATTAAAATTGAGTAATAGTATATAATGGAAAAAGAATTAAACCAATCTATGGTCGAACAAGAGGAAAAAGATCGGTTACAAATTTTTCAAAATCTCATCCGGAACGAACCATTGATTGAAGTTGCTCCATCGTTGGCGGGGATTAACCCTAAGGCTGTAAAACAAGAGAGTGGATCTATTTATTATGGAACAGGTCTTTGTACGGCCAGAGAACTATCTTTAGCCTTACCGTTTGATGTTTTGGCGATGGTATTTGTAGCAGAAAGAATAAGAAGAACAATGGGAATGAAAATGATTTATCACCATATTGCTGATACACATGCAAAAAGCAATAAGCTTTTTAGAGATTCTGAGATTGATAGACAAACTGCCTCTGTCAGGGAAATTCTTACAAGAATGAGAGAAAACTTTGGTCTTGAAAATCTCGAGATAATTCTTGCTTCCGAATTTGCTCAATCCCCTGAATACACTCATATCTATAATAACATTGAGACAGATAAACACGAGTATGTGAAGAGAGAAATGGCCGATATGGAATGGTATCGAGAATATAAAGGAGTGACTGTAAAGATGGGTTGGATAATCCAAGCCTCCGAAACTAATTTGGGTTTTGATGAAAGAGTTTTTGATAGAGAGTACAAAGACAAGATAGGTGGTGATTTATCTTTTGTTTATCTAGAAGCCGGAAGAACTCTTGACAAAACTAGACCAAAGGCCTCCCCGTACATTCACGTTGCTGGAGAAAATAGAATTTTGTTAAGGCGTGGAGAAGATGCCGCAAGAAAATTGATGCAAGCAAAAAGTATTATGGGCGATAAATCTTTAGGTGGAGCTAGACGCCATTTAATGGGTATAGTTAGGCTCTACGAAAAGCTATTTGGCTCTCTTGGTCGCATTACTTTCGAAGAAAAAGTTGAGGCTATTATCGAAAGAGCTACAAAATAAAGGAGACGAAAGAAATAGTGCAAGTTAAATAAGACAAAAATTAACTTCATGCAAAACTCCAACTATATGTTAATCGCCTTATAGACGGAAAAAGAAAAAAAGATACAAGATGGCCTACGGAAAATATTACTCGAATCCTTGCGGAAAATTCAAACTTATGAAGATAAGTTTGTAGAAACACAGGGAGATGAGACAAAAATGCTACCGCTGGAAGAATGTCCCTCCCCATAATGATATAATAATAGGTGGGGGTTAAAAATGTTAAAACACAAAAAGAAAAAAATGACCCACAATAATAAAGAGACTCAGCCATTAGGTTTGAATAGTTTTCAAGAAGATGAAAAGCGAGATTTAGAAAATGAAATTCTAAAACGAGGCGTTGCAGACATAATTACAGAACAAGGGTTAAAAGACCGTCTTCTAGAAAAAAAACCTCTTAGAGTTAAATACGGCATTGATCCCACTATGCGGTCTGCCCATATTGGACATGCAGTTCCAATCAGAAAATTAAAACAATTTCAGGAATTAGGACATGTAGCCGTTTTTATAATCGGTGATTACACCGCTAGAATAGGTGACCCTTCTGGTATGAGCGCAACAAGAAAAGTATTAAGCGCAGAAGAGGTCCAACGAAATGCAGAAAAATATTTCCAGCAGGTTTATAAGATTTTAGATCGCGACAAAACCGAGATTCGTCTTCAATCCGAATGGTATGGCCAATTTGATCTTGAAAAATTGATTAGATTAATGTCAAAAGTTACTTATGGACAATTAATGTCTCATGAAACTTTTTCTAAAAGAGTGAAGGATGGGAAAGTATTGGCTTTCCATGAAATGCTCTATCCTGTTTTACAAGCGTATGACTCAGTGGCTGTAAAGGCAGACGTGGAGCTGGGGGGAATTGATCAACGTTTCAATTTCGTCCTGACTCGAGACTTACAAAAATCGTTTGGTCAGCGTCCAGAAGAAGTCATTTTAACAAAATATCTTCCAGGAATTGATGGTCAAGAAAAAATGAGTAAGAGCCTTGGTAATACTGTTGACTTATTAGATTCCTCAGCAAACATGTTTTTTAAAATAATGTCTATCCCTGATGAATTGATGCCAATTTTCTTTGAATTAGCAACAGACTTGCCTCTTGAACAAGTTAAGTCTCTCATTAGTCGATGGAAAACAGGAGATATTCATCCAATGGACCTTAAAAAAATTCTAGCAAGAAACATCACGGTTCTCTATCATTCCGCAGACGAAGTCCACCAGGCAGAAAAAAAATTTGAGAGACAAATTCAACGAAAAGAAATACCTGACAACATCCCAGTAGTCAATATGTCAGAATCCTCTGTTAACGTAATAGGGCTTCTGGTTAGTACAGGCATGGCGACAAGTAGATCCGAAGCAAAAAGGCTGGTCGGACAGAAAGCAGTGGAAATAGATGGCAATCCAATTACCAATTACCAATTACCAATTACTATTAAAGACGGAATGATTATAAAAGTTGGAAAAAGAAAATTCTTGAAAATCAGCGCTAATCAGCAATAAATCAGCGCTAATCAGCGATTCATGAAGATTTCTAAAAAACAACAAAAACTCTGGACGATAATTGTCGTTGTTGCCTCTTTGGCGCTTATTCTAACTTCATTTCTTCCGTTCCTCTCCACAATCTTTCGCTGACCCCGCTAAGCGGGGTTAATACCCAGCTCAGCTGGGTGGTATAATTAGTTTAATGGACTTATCTACCCCAGTTTCTAAACTCTATATGGTTGGACCGATTTTTGCCAAAAGACTTTCAAAGCTTGGCATAAAAACGGTTGAAGATTTAATTTATCATTTCCCTCACCGCTACGAAGATTTCTCTTTGGTCTCCGACATTTCAAGAGTCCAGCCTGGAGAAACGCTCACCATTAAAGGTCAGGTTCTTTCAATTAAAAACGAATACACCCGATCTGGCAAAAAAATTCAAAAAGCGGAAGTAGCGGACAGCACAGACAAAATTGAAATCGTTTGGTTTAACCAGCCGTTTTTAGTTAAAACTATCAAAGTAGGGGAGTGGTATAATCTCTCGGGTAAAGTAGACTGGTTTGGTAGAAATATTGTCATGGTTTCCCCAGAGTATGAACTACTCAGAAAACAGATAACAGAAGACAGACAACAGAAAGCTATCCACACAGGTCGACTAGTCCCAATATATCCAGAAACTTATGGCGTTTCCTCAAAATGGCTTCGTTCCCGAATTGCTCCATTACTCGAACAGATATTACCATCCATAAATGATTTTTTGCCGAAAGAGATTACTCAAACATATAATTTACTCAATTTGCCACCTGCTTTACGCTGGATCCACTTTCCTGAAAATAAAATCCAGGCAGAACAGGCAAGGAATCGTCTCGCCTTTGACGAACTTTTCTTAATCCAACTGGCAGGCTTGAAGAGAAAACAAGATTGGCAAAAGAAAACCCTCTCCAATAAATTTTTTATTGATCAGGAAAAAGTTTTAGATTTTATTCACAGCCTTCCATTCGAATTAACCGGTGCTCAAAAACGCTCTCTCCGGGAGATCCTCGCCAATCTAGCTTTTGATAAACCCATGAATCGACTTTTAGAAGGCGATGTTGGCTCAGGAAAAACCGTGGTTGCCGCTATTGCTGTCTACATTGCTTATCTTAATGGCTTCCGGTCTGTTCTGATGGCGCCAACAGAAATTTTGGCAAACCAGCACTACCAGACCTTAAACCAACTTCTTTCTCCCTTTGGAATAAAGATCGCTCTCTTGACTGGAAGCAAAAAACACTTCCCACTTCCCACTTCCCACTTCCCACCCAATGTTTATATCGGCACCCATGCCCTAATCCAAAAAGGGATTAAATTTGAAAATCTTGGGCTTGTCATCATTGATGAACAACACCGCTTTGGAGTAGAACAGAGAGGAGAGCTAATCAAGAAAGGCTCCAGCCCTCACATTTTAACCATGACCGCCACCCCAATCCCGAGAACTATTGCTCTTACCTTGTATGGAGATTTAGACCTTTCAGTTCTTGATGAGATGCCTCCGGGAAGACAAAGAATAAAAACCTGGGTCGTGCCGCCAATAAAAAGGCAGCCTGCCTACAACTGGATCAGACAAAGGGTAAAAGGGACAAGCGAGCAGGCTTTTATTATTTGTCCTTTAATTGAGGAAAGCGAAACATTAAAGTCTATTAAAGCGGCAACGGTAGAGTTTGAGAATCTTTCAAAAAAAATCTTTCCGGACCTTAAACTTGGACTTTTACACGGTAGACTAAAAAGCAAAGAAAAAGATGAAGTAATTGACAGATTTCGCCAGGGCACTCTTGATGTTCTTGTTTCAACTCCGGTGGTTGAGGTCGGAATCGATATTCCCCAGGCGACGATTATGATGATTGAGGCTGCGGACAGATTTGGTTTGGCTCAGCTTCACCAACTTCGGGGCAGGGTAGGCCGGAGCGTCAAACAGTCTTTCTGTCTCCTTTTCACCGAGGTGACCGAAGGAAGGGCAATTCAGCGTCTTAAAGCTATGGAAAAAATGTACATTGGGGCAGAGCTGGCAGAACTCGATTTAAAACTTCGCGGTCCTGGAGAAATCTATGGCACCGCCCAACACGGATTTCCCGATTTAAGAGTCGCCTCGTTTACTGACCTGGGGCTTATTAAGCAAACCCGCCAAGCCGCCGAGTCGGTTATCGACAAATTAAACCAGTTCCCTGCTCTGCAAGAAAAACTCAAAAGATTCACCCTCAAACCCATCGAACCAAATTAAACTTGACAGACAACTTTTAAGAGAGTATCGTATTAACACTGCCTCCTTAACCAGTATGGCCTGATTACCAGAGGAATTCTTTCCTCTTCAAATCACTGACCGGGAAGCACAGGAACTTTCTGAAATTCCGCATTCTGCGTTACTGGCAGAAGCTTTTGAGGCGCTTACCCGTGAACTCGATACCAATGGCAATACCGGAAGACTTCTCCAACTTCGCGCAGAATACTCAGAAAAATTAATCAAATATTGGCAGAATAAAATTGTTGCTTATAGGAAAGCTCAGACAGAGGGAAAGGTACGGGAAGGCCAACCATTCCTTACCGATAAGGAAAGTTTAACTGTTTCTCACTTGAGTGTTTACGGAAGTGACGATGAAGTAGTTTTGCTGATTAACCGAAAGACGCCCATGGAAGAAGATGAAGTTTCATTCTCAGCCAATTTAAGAGGTAAAATTAATGAATCCATTGGCATAGACTCAAAAATTAAGACTAATCCAGAGGAACCCTGGAATATCTGCTACAAAGTAACATTTGGTTCAGACAGATTATTTAAGCCCGAAAGTCCTTTTAGGATAACACACTTTGAAAGACAAATAGTTCACGTCGATCCTGAGCACCAATGTCCATTTATATATGATACCAGAATCATTGACTAGTCAGCTCCTGATCCCTGAGGAATGGTTGGCCGTTTAAGAATGCTTGATGTTTTAGGATTTATCCGCTATTAATCAAAAACCAAGGTTTCCCTCTTACGTTTACCCCCCGGCCGCAAAACTATGCGGTCGCTTGACTTTGCGACCAGAATAGAATAAGCTAAATCCAGATTAAGCTTTAAATAAACCAAATTAATTATAAATAAATTTACTAATTTGAAACAGTGAAGAAAATTAAGATAATAAGGAAAATTAAGAAGGCAAAGTCATCAGAAGCGAAAGAAGATTTTTCCAAAGTAGATTGGGAGAAAGCAGCAAAAATTTTCCAACAGGACAAAGACTCACTTGAGAAAAAACTCCAGAGGCTTAACGAACGTTATCCATATGTCAAAGAGATTCTTTATCTTCTGGCTGCGGGGAGTTTTCTCACTTTAGCGGTTGTTATGCCGAACCTACCCATGGCTCTGGCTCCTCTTCTTAAATCTTGGCAAGGCTACCAAAGGAAACGATTAAAAGAAAATTTTGACAGACTGAGAAAACAAAAGCTTGTGGAAATCGTTGAAGAAAATGGACAGCAAGTCGTCAAAATTACAGAAAAAGGGAGAGTTAAGGCTCTACGCTATAAACTCGAAGAGATGGCAATCAAAAAACCCAAACGATGGGATAGAAAATGGCGAATAGTCATCTTCGATATTCCCGAGAAAAACAAACGCTTCCGAGACAGCTTTAGAGAGAAAATTAAAAATCTGGAGTTTTATCAACTTCAAGAAAGTGTTTTTGTTCATCCTTTCCCTTGTTTTGATCAAGTGGAATTCTTGCGACAAGTTTACAACGTCAGAGTTGAGGTGACTTATATCGTTGCTGAGAAAATTGAAAATCAAGAAAATCTTCGCTCCCACTTTAATCTTTGATGGGCGCAAAACTGAGCGGTCGCATCTTTTTGCGCCGCCGGTTAATTCAGCTAGAAATAATAAATAATTGGGTGAGAATCTGAGGACTAAATAAATCAAAAGGAATCCAAAAATTAGTCAATTTAATAAAGCCGAAAATAATCCCTTAATTTCCTTCTTGCCTTTGCCTCCAAAACAAGCTAAAATAAGAAAGTATGACGCCTTTACCCAAAAGAAAACATTCAACCAGGAGACAGGGGAAAAGAAGAGCGGCGATTTCGTATCTTTTGCCAAACCTAGTTACCTGTCCTAACTGCCGCCAGTTAAAACCTGCTCATCAGGTTTGTCCAAAGTGCGGGTACTACAAAGGAAAAGAAGTTTTGGTAATTAAACAAAATAAAGAAAGGAAGAAAAGACCCACCTAAGCTTACCTTACAACTTTTCAGTATTATTCATACACGTTGTAAGGAGCGCTTTATCGGCGGGCAAGAAAAGTGAAAACTCCTTTTGATCCAAGACACCAGAAAAGAAGAGAAGCGGTCCAGGCTCTTTTTGCCTGGGGATTTAAGGATGGAAAAATAGAAAACGCGCTTGCTGCTCAAGTAGTTTCGAAATTGAACAAAATTGACAATATTATCGGTAAATGTGCTTCCGAATGGCCAATTGAGCAGATAAATAGGCTTGACCTGGCAGTTTTGCGACTAGCAATTTTTGAGATGACAATTGCCAAAAAAGAACCGCCAAAAGTCATCATTGATGAGGCGGTGGAACTCGCCAAAGAATTTGGAGGCGAATCTTCGCCCTCTTTTGTTAACGGCGTTTTAGGAGCAGTTCTTAGGGGTTAATATGGATTTAGAAAACTTAGAAAAAAAACTTGGGATTTCTTTTAAGAATAAAAACCTTCTCCAGGAGGCTTTGACCCATCGGTCTTATCTCAATGAACATCCAAACTCAACTCGTTCCTCCAATGAACGTTTAGAGTTTTTGGGGGATGCTATCTTGGAATTTTTAATCTCAAGACTCTTATTTAAACAATTTCCCAATTCTCCTGAAGGAGTTTTAACCGCTTTTCGTTCCCGAATTGTCCAAACCAAAACCCTCTCTCGGATGGCCCAAAAATTTTCTCTTGGAGAATTTTTATTTTTATCTCGGGGTGAAGAAGAGGGGGGAGGAAGAAAAAATTCTGGACTTCTAGAGAATGCTTTTGAGGCTCTAGTTGGAGCAATTTTTCTTGACCAAGGAATAGATGAGGTGAACAAGTTTGTTAAAGAAAATTTTGAACCAGAAATCTTGAGTCTTAAGCCATCTGATCTTAAAGACGCAAAGAGCCTTCTTCAAGAACTTGCCCAAGAAAAAGAAAAAATTACGCCAACATATAAAGTTCTTTCCCAAGTTGGTCCTGATCATGCTAAAATGTTCACTGTTGGAGTATATCTTGGGGAAGAAAAGATAGGAGAAGGAGCAGGTCTTTCAAAACAGAAAGCAGAGGAGGAAGCGGCCAAAGCAGCCCTCAAAATTTATGTCTCTTAAGATACGTTTAGCAAAAACAAGAAGCTCAGGTAATTTTTTTCGAATTGTCGTCAGCGAGGCTCGTTCAAAAAGAGATGGTAAAACCATTGATGTTTTGGGGTTTTGCAATCCTAAAACAGATCCTCCAAAGCTTAGAATTGACGAAAAAAAATATCAAGAATGGCAAGCCCGAGGGGCAAAACCTTCGGAGGCAGTCCAAAAGTTACGGAAATGAAAAAACTTCTTGAATTTATTGTCTGCTCACTAGTTGATAATCCCAAAGAGGTTAAAGTGAGTCTGGCGGAAGATGAGCAAGAAAGTATTTTAAGTTTTAGGGTTGCTCCAGATGATATGGGAAAAGTAATTGGTAAGGGTGGAAAAATTATAAAAAGCATAAGAACCATTATCCATGCTAGAAGCATAAAAGAGGGAAAACGGGTTCGGGTGATTTTGGAAGAAGAGCCTTAGAAAGAAAATGGGTTTGTCCTCCCCGTACCCGGAGGAAAGGAAACTGGGGGAAGGTAACTAAACTTGGAAATTTGCGTTAAAATTTTTTCTTCATCAGAAGTAAGCTTTGGAACAGGAGAGTCAATTACTCCCAAAGTTTGGGGGAGAGGTAAAAAGTAACTTTCTAGGGTAAGCTCAACAGTGGCATTTTCGCCACTAAATTCAATTTTTACTTTCTTTAAGGAAACTAAGGGCAAGGATTCTTGAATTTTTTTGAAAAAGCCCAATACTTTCTCCAACGAACCTTGAATCTCAAGTTTAAAATCTAGTTTACCAAGACTTGCCTTAGCTGAACCAGTTGACACAAGCTCGCCAGGAGACACGGAAAGACTCTCAATCGTCAAACCCTCCTCAGCGGCTTGAGTACGCAAACTGGTCATAACCCCAATAACATTCTTTTTATCAGGAATAGCCTTAAGGGAAAGGTTCGTCCTTTCCGAAAGTTCAAATTCATTCAAACTTTCTAAATCTTGAAGTTTTGCCCCAAGCTTGCTCAATCTGTTTTTTTCTTGGGAAAGAGCGGTTTTGGCTTCAAAAACCTCGCGTGTCTTGGGAATAATAAAAAACCAACTTAAAAAAACAAGAAACACTCCCATAAGAACGAATAAAATTCGTTCGTATTTAAACAAAATTTCTGAAAAAGCAATGTTCCTCATTTTCCCAAAGTAGCCTCCAAAGAAAAAGAATAACCAGCGGTTTTTGTCCGAGAAAGTGAAGTCAAGGAAACTCGGGAAAAATCGGTTTCTTTCTTAAGGGCATCAAGCATTTCTCCAAAAACCAAAACATTTTGTGCCTCTCCAGAAAGAGAAATCTTGCCATCGGAAAAATCAAGCGACTGATAACTTACCCCTTGAGGAGAAAGAGCTTGAATTTTATTGATAATTTGAACATAGTTTGTCCGACCACCAATAATTCCTCTTGCCTCAACAATTCTTCCTTTAAGGGTAAGCTCCAAACTTTCCTTCTTTTGAGCTAATTTTATTCTCTCTTCTGTCTTGGCGACTTTGCCTTTTACCTCATTTCTCTGGAAAGAAATAAAAGTCCCAAGAATAAAAATTCCGGCAGTATAAAGAGTATAGCCAAAAAGAATTATTGCTCCCCAGGTTCTAATCCTTCCGGAGATTCTTTTTTGTTCAAGAGTTGGTTTTTTTCTTGGAAAGAGATTAATCCCTAAAGCACCAGGCATTTCTTAAACCTCCTTTTCTGCAAGTCCTACCGCTACCGCAAAAAGAGGGGCTTTTTCCCGAAGACTGGCAATAACCGAAGGAGTGGTGACTAATTGGCTGAATGGATCAGCAATTTGAACCTCGATTCCTAATTGCTTAGTTAAGAATGCCCCGGCTTGGGGAAGAGTGGCTGTTCCCCCGGCAAGAATAATACTTGAGATTGTCTCGCTTTCTTTTTCTCGCCAAGAAAAAAGGGCCTTTTTAACTTCCGAAACTACCAACTCAAAAACAGGAGTAATCGCCTTCTTAATTTTACCTTCAAGTTCGTTTTCTCCAAGCCCATAGGCAATTTTATATTCTTCTGCCTGGGGAACCTCGAGAGAAAGAGTGGTGGCAATAGCTCGAGTCAAGGCTTCACCAGCGGTCGGGATTGACCTCGTTAAAACAACTTGACCTTTTACGACTGTTGCCAAATCGGTGGACTTTGCTCCCAAGTTAATCAATAAGGTTGGGGGGGCAGAGGAGGAAATTAAGGCTCTTGAGGCGGCGATAATCTCGGTCTCCACGGCTGCGACACTAAAACCTGCCATTTCTAAAATTTTTACGTATTTTTCCACTAGGGTAGTTGGAGCTGCGGCTAAAAAAACCTTTATTTTCTCTTCCACCTTTCCCGGCGTACCTCGAGAAACCACCTGCCAGTCAAGTGTCACTTCAGAAAGAGGCATGGGCACGAATTGTTCTGCTTCCCAGGGAACGGCTTGAGCTAGTTCGTTTTCATTCATTGACGGAAGTTCAATAACTCGGGTAAAAATTTGCCCCTCTGGAAGGGCAACAACGACATTTTTAGTGGTAATTTTGGTATCTTGGTGGAGTTTTTTAATTGCCGTCGCCAAGGCGATCAAGTCTGTCTCAGCCTCTGATTTTAGTCCTGGTTGGGGAGTTGGAGCAATTCCAACACTAATCAACCTAAATTTGGCTCCTTCTCGAGCAACTTGAGCAATCTTAATTGAAGTCGAACCAATATCAAGACCAAAAATGTTCATTTAGACAGGCTTCCTCCTGAATAAACAGCAAAATCAAAAATTTCTGGCGGAGCAGGATAAAAACGGACAACCTCAACTTTTCGGGTAGATGTTCCGGCTGTACCTGTTGACTCAATTCTGTTTCCTTGAGAAGGTAAAGTTCCACCAGCGCCTCCAGGTGTGCTTACCCCAACTTTTGTGTTAGCATACAACACCCTCAACCTTAAAAAGAGAAGGGTTATGCTTCCGCCAGTTGGAAGACTCAAGGTTTTCTTGTGTTCAAGCCCGGCACATTGCCCAGAAGGAAAATCAGCACCAGGTGTTCTTCCATCTACAGGATCAACAACAGCCCGAGCAACTTTATAGGTGCTCCCATCTTGGTAATAAATTGCTATCTCAAGGGCAGCATCTCCATCCCAACAAACATCAATCGTTCCGGCAGTATAGTGTTTTGTCAACGCTCCATCAGTTTCGTATTTAGCTAAATAAAGAGTTTGGGGCTCATCAACTTGAATTTCTTGGGGAAAGACAAACTCGGTGCCTTCACCGAAACCCGCGACGGCTGTTTGGTAGGTGGCGCCAGTTTCCGCAAATGTTCCTGAACCGCTGGTTCCAGCGACGAGCGCCTCTTCAATTCCTGCTTCAGCGGCGGAGAAAGCCCGAGCCGCTTCCTCTGTTTGTTGGGAGATTTTAATATCAGTGATTGAACGAGAGATAACCGAAAGACCAATGGTCAAAGCTACCGCCATCACAAGAAGAATAATCAAGAGAGCCTGACCAGGAGATTCTTTAAAGAGGTTCAACCTCTCGGGAGGTTGAACCTCCCCAGGAAAGGGCAGTTTGTTCATCATCTTCAGTTTAACCTTGCAAAAAAGAATTGTCAACTCTCGCTCTTTAATAACTCCGAAGACTGACAGTTGTCGAAAAACTTGCTTGGGCTTTCTCTTCCGGTCTTTCTTTAGTTCCAGCCTGAGAAAGGGTAAAAGAAATTGTCACTACCGGTGGCGTCCGAGTTTGATCGCAGGAAAAGGCTCCAGAAAAAAGAGCAGTATTCTCACTTGTTAAATAGGCACCACTTGAGGCAATCCGCGTTCCTGTAAAAGCAAATTCTGTTTCGCCACCATCTGGATTTTTAATTTTTATTTTATTCATCGAAGATTCACAGGTCTGACCATCGCTGTTTTGGAGAATTTCCTGGGCATTTCTTACCATCCTCTCCATCACATTCATGGCATAATCTCCATTCTGCTTAACCTCTTTTTCGATTTCTGCTTTTGAAGCACCTTTTAAAATTGAGAAAAACAGATTACTCCCAACTATAACAATGATCCCCAAAAGAAAAACGACTACTAATATCTCAACTAGAGTGAAACCGTTTTGTCTTTTCATTCCCATTTTGAAAAATAAGAGATTTGCTCTGATTTATGGGTTCCAGCTGAGTCGATCCAGGAAACAGTAACTACCGCCTGGGCTTTCTCATCTCCCACCTGTTTAAGGTTAACACAACGAATAAAGTAAGTACCTAGGTTAGGGCTAGTTGGGCAACCTCCAGAAGGAACGGCCCCTGAAAACCCGTAGTTCGTCCCAGGATCAGGAGCAGTCAGACTCCAAAAATTGGTCCAACTAGCGTCTCGGTAAGCCCTGATATTTTCCATTCCCTCTTGGGCAAACTTTGCTGCTTGGGCTTGTTTTTTGGCAAAATCGGCGTTTCTAATTGAGACTGTCGTCACCCAAACCAAAGCCAAAATCACAAGCATCGCCACCGCCAAGGCAACAATTGCCTCAAGTAAACTTTGACCTCCTCCTGAGGTCGAACCTGTCGGGAGATCGAACCTGTCGGGAGATCGAACCTGGTTAGGGACAAGTTGTGAATCCGTCATCTTTTATTTCTCCACTCGACGTAACTCTAAGTTTATACTTTTTGTCAAAACCAGAAATACAAATTGTGGCTTCCGTATCAACTTCAGCGCCTCCAGCCAAAGTTTTAAATTTAAGAGGATTTGCTCCGTAATAAGTTACAAAGACATTGTTGGGAATATCAAGTGGGATCGTTCCAAATTCATCATTACCACATTTCCCGTAAATTTCCTTCGCAGAAAAATCAATAAACCATCCCTCAAGGGGAACAGACGCCGGACCACTGCCACAGACTACATCCTTTTCTCCTGTCAAAGCCTTACTTTGGGCAAGCCGAAGGTAGTTTTTGACCTGTTTTCCTGTCTGAACAACCATTTGCGTCCGATTAAACTGATTATAGGCAGCAATTCCGACCCCAAAAAGAATCCCGATTATTGAGACAACAACCAGAAGTTCAATGAGAGTGAAGGCGGTGGAGGATCGCTGCGCTTGGGGGGGATGATTGATCGCTTCGCTTGGGATTTTTTTCACCTCTTCCAAGGTCGCCGCAGGCGACTGGTCCACCACTTCAACCATCTCCATCATCTTCTTCATGGATTAGTAACCTTATAATTACAGGTTGACGAGCCGCAAGAACCGCAACCGGCCACCGTCCCCGTTCCAGTTTCCAGATAAGCGCAGAGAGTATAGGTGTTGGCGGTGCCAGTGTAAGGATAAAGGTAAGTCGGATCAAGAGGATCCTTTGGCACCGAAGGCAGATAATTTGAACAATCCACGCCACCAGCGGATGGCAGACTCGACCCAACCGGATAACTTCCTTTATCAGTTCGACACATCTCTAAAGCGCTTCTGATTTGTTCCAAATCCGCCTTTCTTCTTCCATCCCGAGCCGATTTTCTTGTTCCCTGATAGGCAACAAGGAGAATTCCCATCAAGATTCCAATTAAAGAAATAACGACTAATAATTCAATTAAAGTAAACCCCGCACCATTTTTGAGACGGTGTTGTATTCTTTTTTTTATCTCTCTCATTATATTTAAATGGTGCGGGGTAAATCCTTTTTTCATTTTTAAAATCCGCAGTCAGATGCTGCTGGTGTGCTTTGCTTTTCGCTTGACTTCCCACTTGAGCAGAGATACCAATAGTTAGTTGCTCCCGTTCCAGTTTCCATTCTCGCCCAAAGAATATAATTAAGACCACCGGCATCAGTCTGATAACGATAAAAATAAGTTTCATCCTGGCGAGGATCTTGTGGACAAACAGAAAGATAGGTCCCACTCAAGGTTGTACAAGGTTCTCCCGTCGAAGCGTTCCCAGCAGTAGTCCTAACTGGATAAACCCCTCCTGTTTTAATTCCGTAATTCTCCAAAGCCGTCCGATATTGATTTAAATCTGATTTTCTTCTTGAGTCTCTGGCTGATTTTTCGGCCGTGCCAAAGCGAGCCAAAAAGAGAGCGGCTAAAATTCCAATCACGGAAATTACTACCAGAAGCTCAATAAGGGTAAACCCTTTTCTTTGCACTTTGCACTTTGCACTTTGCACTTCATTTCTCATGGTTCTCTCCGAGTAAAACTATAGCCTGTTGAACAAGTATTTGTTCCATCTTTTTGGGGATCAGAAGCATTTTCAAGACAGGCAATAATTTTATAAGTAAGAGTATCCCCACTTCCCTCCGGGTCTCTGGTGTAGGAATAATCGGGCCAAGTCGTCGTACAGGCTCCTGCAACGGAATCCCAGCCACATTTTGGATCATGAGGAACAGTTTTCATTGCCGGGTTGGTACCACTTTCTAAGGCGGTTCTCCAGCCACTTGTGGTTGGATACGCTGGCGTTGCCAGACTATTTTTATACATCTCCAAAGCCTTTTGAATTTGATTAATATCTGATTTTCTTTGAGCATCCCGGGCTCTTTCCCGAACTCCGGCCACATTAGCCATCAGCAAAGTTGCCAAAATACCGATGATTGAAATAACAACGAGTAATTCGATTAAGGTAAAGCCGCTTTTTTTCATTTACATTTTCCTTCGGGATCAGTTTCTTCAGGCTTACAGTTTGAGCTTGAAACACCAAAATTATACGTGGTCCCTTCGCAACTCACGTTAAGTTTTGCTTCTTGGTCCTTAGTATTTTCTAGTTTAGCATAAAGCTGAAAGTAACTGCCGTTGGACTTGTAGCAATAAGATTGAGCAGGTCCCAAGGGATCTCCAGGAACCTTGGTCATATAAACGGTATTACTGGCATCACAAAATTCTCTCTGGCCAGTATCTTCATCCCAATTGCATTCTGTAGTCCCTTTACCACACTCACAAGCCTTGATTTTCCCACTACTAGCTGTCGGATATCCTCCATGGTCATTCATATAAGCCTCCAGGGCATTGGCAATTTGCCTAAGGTCTGCTTTCCTTTGAGCATCCCGGGCTTTAATTTGAGAGGTCCGAAAATTCGCCAAAGAAACAGTCGCCAGAATCGCCAGAATCGCCATGACGACTAAAAGTTCAACTAAGGTAAAACCCAGTTTTGAGTTTTTTATCATGGACATCCTATATCAGTTCCTCCTTCATTAGCACATTGACCATCACAATTAGAGGTGCAATACTTAGGGGGACAAACTTTTGGATCAACATCTTGACACCAACCTTGCTGACAGGCATATCTTAAGACACATGGCGTCGGGGTGGGGGTTGAACCTTTTTCCAAACCAACATTGGTGCTTGAAATTCCATAATTATAGGCGGTTGAACCTCCTGGACCACAGCCATTTTGGCAACCTACAGCAGCAATCACCGGATCCTTCTCATATTCCAGCTTAACATAAATTCGATAAGTGCTACAATTAGGTCTTTCATAATAATAACTTTCTTTAGTTAAGGGATCACAAGGAATCTTAGACCAGTATGGCTGAAGCCCGGTGCCAGGTTCACATACCATAAGTTCCGAAGGAGGATAACAATTATGGTCATTGTAGTAGTCTTCAAGGGGATTTTTGAGTTTTTGTAAGTCTGATTTTCTTCTTGAGTCTCTGGCTTTTCCCATCTGAACCGTCGGATTTAAGGCAACCAGTAAAAAAACTGCCATGGCGCCAATAAATGCCAGAACAATCAGAAGCTCAATAAAAGAAATTCCTTCCCTGCCTGCCGAAGCCTCGCTCGGCCTTCGCAGCCGCTTCGGCGAAGGAGGCGCGGAGGCGGGTTTTTTTAAAAAAATCGGGCAGTGAACCATTTTAAAATCTCATCTCCCCAAAAAAGGGAAACGAAGGTTGCGCTGGTGAGAAATGGCCCAAATGGAATATGCTCACCAAACCGCTTTTTCTTTCCTAGAATCAGTATGACACCTATAAATGCTCCTGTCAAGAAAGCCAGATATAAAGCCAAGATTATTTTGGGAAAGCCCAAGACTAGACCCATCAAAAAGCCTAATTTAACGTCTCCCATGCCCATTCCTTTTCTGCGAGTAAGAAAATGGAGTAGAAGAAAAAATGAGCCTGCACCGAGGGCAGAGAGAAAGTAATTGGTAATTGGTAATTGGTAATTGGTAATTAGGGAGAACGCCAAAACGATGGCTGCAGTCGGATAAATTACCCGGTCAGGGATAATTTGAAATCTTAAATCAGTAAAAAATAAAACAATAAGCGTCGATATTATAACCAGGTAATAAGAAAGGACTAAAAAATATTTAATATTTAATATTTGATATTTGATATTTTGCTCTGGAAGGAAGATTGCCGCCGAGATAAAAAGGCAGCCAGTTAAAAGCTCCACAACCGGATAATACCCGCTGATGGGGGAGTGACAGAACCGGCATTTTCCTCTAAGAAAGGCGAAAGAAAGTAGGGGAATGTTGTCATACCAAAGAATTTTTTTCTTACATTTCGGACACTTTGAACGTCCAGTAATTGGCAGGGAGTGGGGGAGACGATAAATCAAAACATTTAAAAAAGACCCAACACAAAGCCCAAGAATAAAAATAAAAACCAAAATTATCACCTGTAACATTACTAATTTAATTTACCACAATTCTATCTCTTCTACCAGCACCCTTACCAGGTTTAACCTCCTTACGGGTTTAACCCCTTGACAGGTTAAACCTGACTGGTTATGCTAGAAGTATGCCTGCCAAGAATACGATTAAGATTTACATCGAAAATGGACACTACCATGTCTACAACCGGGGTGTCGAAAAGCGAGACATTTTCCTGGACGAGCAAGATTATAAAGTTTTTCTTCACTTTCTCAAACGCTATCTTACCGCACCTCCCGAGTCTCCAGATCGAATCCAGCCCGGTTGGAAGTTCGACCTGTTTGACAAACTTAATCTTATTGCTTATTGTCTGATGCCTAACCATTTCCATTTATTAATTAAACAATTGACCAAAGAGGCTATGGCTGAATTTATTCGTGCTTTATCAAATAGTTACATTCGCTATTTTAATGAAAAATATGAGAGAATAGGTCCTCTTTTTCAGGGCACTTATAAAGCTGTTTTGGTGGAAACCGAACCCTATCTACTCCATCTAACTCGCTATATTCATCTTAATCCGATCGAACTTGAACCTGGGGAGGTTAAACCTGGTACCAGGTTTAACCTCGGAGAGATTCTCGAAAGATACTCATATTCAAGTTATGGGGAGTATTTAGGGAAGCGAAAGACGGTCTGGATCCATTCAGAAGAGATCCTCGCCTTTTTTAAAACTGCTCAGAAAACTACTCTCAAGGATATTCTTTCTTACCAAAGTTTCGTCGAAGACTACAAAGAAGACTCTAAAGAAATCCTCGGTCCACTGACAATTGACTAGATATTTCCATCCGAAACCAGGTTTAACCTCGAAATGGGTGGAGATACCTTGCTATTTTTAGCAGATGCTTATTTTAGCAATCACTGTTCTGGAGTGAGAAAGAGGTAAGAAATCAAGATTCACCTGCACCAGGTTCGACCTGGCGGCAGGTCGAACCTCAAAACGAGAGGAAACAAAGGCACAATTAACCACCCCATAACTCGATTCTCCACACATGGGGTGGTTAACTATTTTTTCCAAACCCCCGCCAAGAACAAGACGAGCAAAATCTCTTTATTCAGGTAAACAGACGTAACAGATACTAGTCTTCCAATCTGTTGTTACGCAATCTGCTGTCACCGTGGAACTGGTTGTTGGACTTATAGTTTTGAGAGGAGACGGTGACGCCTTAGCCTTCACTCTTTCGGAATTCGCAAGGGGTACAAAACAACCATAAATCGGATCGGAAGGATTTGGCCCCTTACAAACATAAACTTTATCATTACCAATGGTTGAGGTAATAAACTTTCTTCCCATAAACTGCGGCTTAAGTTCTTGAGCGGTAATCAAAACTCCCTGATCAGCGACTGTGGCTGGATTGCAACTAGTCGCGCTGGCACAAACTCCTGGACCGTTAGGATCGGCTGTTCTGGCATCTATACACTTAAGCTCAGGTGTTGGATCGGTACCTGTTGCCCAAGGAACTTTCTGTTGAGTAGTATAGTAGCGATCCAAAGCACTCAAAAGCTGCTCAATATCATTCTTATAACCTGTATCTCGAGCTCGGTTTATCTGCTCCAGGGGATTAATCGCCGACAAAACCGCTACCGCCAAAACTCCGATTAGGGCGATAACAATCAACAACTCAACCAAAGTGAACCCTTTTTCCACTAAAAAACGGGCAGTTTTTCTCATCCTATTTTCTTTTTCTCACCCCCTTTCGTAACCGCAGAAACGCAGAATTGGGCAGAAGCGCAGAATTTTTTTGCGTCTTTGCGTCCGCCGAAGGCGGGTTCTGCGTTTTTGCGTTTCTAGAATTGTGTTGTTAAATTATAAATTGGCAAAATAACGGCAATAATCAAAAATCCAACACCCAGTCCTAAGACTATCATGATAAGGGGCTCAATGGCGGTTGTCAAGGACTTAACCATTTGTTCTGATTCAGATTCAAAATAGCGCGAGAGTTTGGTTAAAACCTCATCAACCTTACCCGTCTCCTCGCCAACAGAAATCATCTGGGGAACAATTGGAGGAAATTCCTCATAAACTGCCAAGGTGGCAGCCAGAGGTAAGCCTTTCTCCACCTGTTTGGCCGCTTCTTTTAGCTCTTCTTCATAAATGGAATTTCCCACTCCCTCGGCAACGATATTTAAGGCATCAATAATGGAGATTCCCGCCCCCACCAAAAGCCCTAATGTTCGCGCCATCTCCGTCATAATAATTTGTTTTTGGAGATTACCTAAAATGGGAAGGGAAAGCCAAAGACTGTCAATTTTTTTTCTTCCCATCGGCGTCTTACCAAAGGCGCGAATAGCATAAGAAGCAACCAAAACTCCGACCAACATCATCCACCAAAACTTGACCATAAAATTGGAGATTCCGATAAGAATTTTAGTCGGAGTCGGCAGTTTTGCCTGAAATTCTTGATAAAGGGCTAAAAGTTTGGGGATAACAAAAACCATCATAATTCCCGCCACGACCACCATTCCGACAATAATTATCACTGGGTAAATCATCGCTCCCTTAACCTTGCCTTGAAATTCTCGCTGTTTTTCCAAATTCTCAGCCAGCCGTGCCAAAACTTCATCTAAGACTCCGGCAGTTTCTCCAGCCCTAACTAAGGCAACATAAACTCGGTTGAAAACCTTTGGGTGCTTTAAGAGGGCATCGGCTAAAGAAGAACCTCCCTCAACGCTGCGTAAGACATCATCAACAACCACCGAAAGAGCTGGAGAGCTCTGAGCTTTGAGAATTGTTAAGGCGTCATTTATGGTCAAGCCAGCGGTAATCATAGTTGAAAGCTGCCTGGTAAAAGTGGCAATATCCGAAAGAGTTATTCTGCGGAAAGTTCTCTGGAAAACTTCTTTAATGATGTCTTGACGAACAGGCGTTAAAGAAAAGCAAACCAAACCTCGTTCTCTTAAAATAGAGCGTGCCTGTTTTGCCTCACCGGCCTCAACAATTCCAGAAACGGTTTTTCCCTTTTGGTCTTTTGCTTTGTAGGAGAATTTTTTCACTTTTTACTTACCCCTAATCTGTCTCATTAAATCTTCTGGACGAAGAGCATATCCTTGGGCAGTCTCAAGACTAATCTTTCCCTGTTTAACCATAGTTGCCAGACTGTTCTCCAAGGTTACCATCCCAAGTTCGGCTGAAGTTTGAATAATATTGTCAAGCATATGAGTTTTACCTTCCCTAATTGAGGTCCTAACCGCCGGGGTGGCAATCATGATTTCTGAGGCGACCACCCGACCACCAGAAAGTGCCGGTACAAGCCTTTGGGAAAAAACCGCCTCTAAGGTTGCCGAAAGCTGCATCCGAACCTGAGTTTTGGCGTGTTCAGGAAAAACATCAACAATTCTATCAATACTTTGGGCGGCTGAATTTGTGTGTAAAGTGGCAAAGACTAAATGGCCGGTTTCGGCAATAGTCAGGGCTGAAGCAATGGTTTCGTAATCTCGCATCTCGCCAATTAAAACCACATTTGGATCTTCCCTCAAACAGCTCCGCAAGGCAATTTCCCAAGAATGGGTATCAGCACGAATCTCCCTTTGGGAAACAATTGACTTTCCATGGGGTAAAACAAACTCAATCGGGTCTTCAATGGTCACAATATGATCACTTCTTGTTTGATTAATTTCATTAAGTATTGCCGCAAGCGTTGTTGATTTTCCATGTCCTGTTGGTCCGGTAACCAGAATAAATCCCTGTTTTAAAGTGGCAAAAGTGTGGCAAATTTTTGGCAGTCCAAGTTCATCAATTCCCCGAATCTCTAAGGGAACAAGTCTTAAAGAGGCGGCTAAGGTTGTCTTTTGGTAATAGGCATTTACCCGGAATCTTGCCTTTTTTTCAAATTCAAAAGAAAAGTCAAGCTCCCGGTTTACCGTCAGAATCTCCTTCTGCTCAGGGTTGGTCATCTGCCAGACCAGTCCTTGAATAATTTCATCGTTTAGGACCTCTTTGCCAGAGATTGCCATCAACACCCCATGAATCCGCAAGGTCGGGGGAACTCCGACCAAAAGATGAAGGTCTGAAGCGTTATTATCAACTGTTATTTGCAATAGTTCGTGAATATCCATATTCCCTCCGCTAACACTTCGGTCAAATTAAAAATTTAAAATGAAAAATGAAAAAAGTTTTTAAGATTTACCGATTTAAAATTTTGCTTTGTCATTTTTATTTTTTATATTTTCATTTTTATTTTCTAATCTTGCGCCACTCTTAGAACTTCTTCTATGGTAACAATTCCTTCAACTGCTTTCAAATATCCATCTTGCTTCATGGTAATCATTCCCTCCAGGACTGCTTGTTTTTCAATTGCCGAAGCCGGAGCACGCTCAAGAATTAATCTGCCAATTTTTTCCGTGACTGGTAAAACTTCAAAGATTCCAATTCTGCCAAAATAGCCAGTATTATTACATTCAGGACAACCTTTTCCCCGAAATAGTTTAAGTTTTTCTCCAATGCTTTTATCTAAAAGACTGCCTAAAACATTTTTTATATCCTCGAGTACCTCCGGAGCAGGCTCATACTCCTCTTTACAAGTTGGGCAAACTCGGCGGCAGATCCTTTGACCAGCCACCGCCGTCATCGATGAAGCCAGTAAAAATGGCTCGGCATGCATATCTAAAAGTCGAGGCAGGCTACCTGCGGCAGAGTTTGTATGTAAAGTTGAAAAAACTAAATGACCGGTTAGGGAAGCCTGAATTGCCAAATCAGCGGTTTCCGTATCGCGAATTTCCCCAACTAAGATAATATTTGGGTCCTGGCGCAAAAATGAGCGAAGACCTGAGGCAAAAGTAAGACCGGCGGCAGGATTGACCTGAACTTGATTAACCCCAGGAATTTGATATTCAACCGGGTCCTCCAAGGTCACAATATTAACCCTGGTGGTATTTATCTTGGACAAAACAGCATATAAAGTAGTAGTTTTCCCTGAACCCGTTGGTCCGCAAACAATAATGATTCCATGGGGCCTAAGGATGGCATCTTCCAAATTTGCCAAAGCCTTTCCTCGAAGTCCAAGTTCGGGCAAATTTGGGATTCCTCCGGTCTTTTTTAAAAGTCGCATGACAATTTTTTCACCATGAACCGTCGGCAGGGTGGAAACTCGAAGATCGACTTCTTCGCTATCGACCCTAAAATTAAATCGTCCATCCTGGGGCACTCTTTTTTCGTCAATCTTCATCCCAGAGAGAATTTTAATCCGGGAAACTAAAGCCTCATGGAAGTTTTTTGGTAAAACCAATTTTTCATGCAAAATGCCATCAACTCGGTAGCGAACCCGGGTTTTATCCTCCTGAGGTTCAAGGTGAATGTCTGAGGCTCGAGACCTAATGGCAAATTCAAGGAGAGTGGAAACAATTTTGGCAATCGGCGCTTCTCGGATAACTTCACCTAACTTTCTGATATCTATAGTCTTGACCTCCATTTCCGGGGCTGCTTCGCGCAAAGCGGCGGTTACCTCAGTCGCCAACCCTGCTCCATACCGCTCTAAAATGGCATTTTTAATTTCTCCGATGGGCGCCATGAAAGGCTTAACCCTTGTCCCGGTTTTTTTCTCAACAAACTCTACTACCTCCAAATTTAGAGGATCAGCCATCGCCAAAGAAAGCTCGTTTTTCTTTTTATCAAAAGCAAAAGGAAGCAAAGTGTTTGCCTCAGCCACGGCTTTGGGGATTAAATTTAAAGCATCTGGTGAGGAGGGAGTTTCCCCAAGAAGAATGAATGGAATATTATAAAATTGAGCCCGAGCGGCGGTCAAATCGCTCTCGGAGACCAAACCCTCTTCCAAAATTGTCTTTTCTATTGGCTTACCGGAATTTATGAATTCAAGTTTAACCTTTTCTGCTTTATCCGAGGAAAGCTTTCCCTGGGCCACCAAAATATCAGCCACAGTTTTGGAGGAGTTCCCAGTCTGGATAGTTGGGGCAGGCATTACGTTTCTATTTTAGAGGAAACTTTGTTAGAATGTCAACATATGGCATTTTTGATTATTGGTGGAAATGAGAAAAGCCGAAAAGAGAAAATTCAAAAACTTTACCAAAAGATAAAGCCTGAAACACCAGAAACTGATCCTGACACTATAGTCTTGCAAGCTCAGGTAAATATTGGCATAGAAGAAATAAGAAATCTCAAACATTGGCTTTCTTTAAAACCCTACAGAACACCACCGAAGATTGCCATCATCGACCAAGCTCAAAACTTAACCCCAGAGGCTCAGGCTGCGCTTTCAAAACTCCTTGAAGAGCCACCAGGAGAAACAATAATTATTTTAGCCAGTCCAAACCAGGCGCAGGTTTTGCCAACAGTTTCCTCCAGATGCCAGATAGTAAGTCTTCCTCCGATACCTGAAATAAGTCTCTCCGAAGAGGAACTTAAAAATTACCGTGTCGAATTGGAAAAAATTTTAAAATATTCTGGCGGAGAAAGAATAAAGTTTTGTGAAAGGTTTAAAAATAGGGAAGAGGCAGAGGAGTTTTGTCAAACCCAGCTTTTCTTGTGGCGGGAAATCCTTCTTAAAAAACCAAGTTCAGAGGTCTGCCTGGTACTCCGAGAAATCCAAAAAACCCTAAAATATCTTAAGGCGAATGTCAATCCGCGGTTGGCTTTAGAAAACCTCCTTTTATCTTATCCCAAACCCTAAAACCAGTAGGTGTCCTACCTAGACCACCTCTAAGGTGGACTGCTATTGACACCTAATGTAGAGAGGTGATAAGATAAAATCTGTATGCCTGGAAGAACCACCATTTTGGCAACCGGAGAAATTTACCATATCTTAAATAGGGGAATAGCTCTGCAGCCAACTTTTCTTGACAAAAGAGACTATCAAAGAGCGAAAGATACCCTCTTTTATTACCAAAATAGCCAACCGCCTCTCCGATACTCAAAATTCTTAACCCTTGTCCAAGAGGAAAGAAATAGGTTCTTAAATAACTTAAGGAAAAACAAACAATTTTTAATAGAAATTATTGCTTATTGTCTCATGCCAAATCATTTCCATTTACTAGCAAGACAGATTATGGATAATGGAATCTCTGCTTTCGCGAGCAATTTCACCAATAGCTATACTCGCTATTTCAACACAAAAAGAGAAAGAAATGGACCGCTTTTTGAAGGTAAATTTAAATCCATTAGAATAGAAAACGAAGAACAACTCCTTCATGTCTGCCGCTATATTCACCTTAATCCTTATACCTCTTATGTCGTGAAGACCCCGGAAGATCTTGAAAACTATCCTTATTCTTCCTTCCCAGAGTATCTGGGTAACTCAAATCTCGACTTTTGCGCTAAAGGGGTGATTCTTGGCAATTTCAAAAATCTCTCCGCCCACAAACAATTCATCTTTGACCAAGCCGACTACCAAAGAACGCTAAATGATATCAAACACCTTCTTCTAGGAGACTAATTGGAGGGCTAAAAATGGGGCTCCTCCAGAGGTGTCCTACCTAGACCACCTCTAAGGTGGATTAGGTTGGCACCTCACCTCTTTTCTTTCTTCTTTTTCCCAAACAGATTCCTTCATAAAAAAACTTGCATCTCAAACCCTAACCGGGTATAATTTATAGAGTATGGTGAAGAAGAGAAAATCCCCGAAAGTTGCCTCGGATTATACCGCTAGAGAGATTCAAGTTTTAGAAGGTCTTGAGCCGGTGAAAAAACGCCCGGGAATGTATATTGGCTCAACCGATACCTTGGGTTTTCATCGACTTTTGACAGAAGTAGTTGACAATTCCGTTGATGAAGCCTTGGCTGGTTTTGCGAAAAATATTTGGGTTACCCTTTGCGGTGATGGCAAAGCAAAAGTTTCAGATGACGGTCGGGGAATCCCGGTTGAAGTCATGCCCCAATATAAAAAATCAGCCTTGGAAATTGTCATGACCAAACTTCATGCCGGAGCCAAATTTGATAGTCGAGCTTACAAAGTTTCCGGCGGTCTTCATGGAGTTGGGATTTCCGTTGTCAACGCTTTGTCCGAATATCTTCGGGTTGAAATAAAACGAGATGGAAAAGTTTTTTCTCAGGAATATAAAAGAGGCGAGCCGCAAGGTGAAGTTAAACAAATTGGAACCTCGGATGAAACCGGAACTTTAACCATATTTTTTCCTGACAAAAAGGTCTTCAATAATCTTTCTTTTGATTACAAGGTTGTTGAACAGACACTAAGAGAGCGGGCTTATTTAATTGGCGGAGTCACTTTCCACCTTAAAGATGAACGAGCGGGAGAAGAAAAAACTTTTTATTTTGAGGGTGGAATTCGCTCCTTGACTGCCCATTTAAATCGCCATAAAAAGACCTTAAGTGAACCAATTTATATCAGCAAAACCCAAGGGGCAAACAGCGTTGAGGTGGCAATTCAATACAACGATGGGTTCTCGGAAAATATTCACGCCTTTGTTAATGTCATCAATACAGTTGATGGTGGAACTCATGTGACCGGTTTTCGGACAGCCTTAACCAGGGCGATTAATGATTATGCCCAAAAAATTGGGGCGATCAAAGGCGATGGCGACACTTTGACTGGCGAAGACATGCGCGAGGGTTTGACAGGAGTTATCTTTGTTAAAATGCCCCAAGATAAGATTCTTTTTGAATCCCAAACCAAGGCAAAATTAAATAATCCAGAAATTCAGGGTTTGGTCGCAACCAGTGTTAAAGAGGGACTTGATACTTATTTTGAGGAAAATCCGACTGATGCCAGGCGAATAATTGAAAAAGTTTTACTGGCAGCTAAAGCCAGGCTGGCGGCCCGGGCAGCCAAAGATGCGGTTTTGCGAAAAGGCGCTTTGGAGGGAATGACCCTCCCTGGGAAACTGGCTGACTGCCAGGAGCGCGATCCTTCGCTTTCAGAACTTTATATTGTTGAAGGAGATTCGGCTGGGGGGTCAGCCAAACAAGGAAGAGACAGAAAATTTCAGGCAATTTTACCCTTGGGCGGAAAAATTTTAAATACCGAGCGAGCCCAACTTGACAAAATTATTGAATTTGAGGAATTAAAAGACTTAATCATTGCCCTCGGAGCAGGAATAGGGGAGACCTTTAATTTAGAAAAGTTGCGCTATCAGCGAATTGTCATTATGACTGATGCTGATGTCGATGGTGAACATATTGAAACTTTGCTTTTGACATTTTTTTATCGCCATATGAGAGAAGTAATCGAAAAAGGATATCTTTATATTGCCCTGCCTCCTTTATACAAAATCCAGGTAGGCAAAGAAGTTTTTTACGCTTATTCAGACGGGGAAAAAGAGAAAATCTTGCACGTTCATGGAGATGGCAAGGCAAATGTTCAACGCTATAAAGGCTTGGGAGAAATGAATCCAGAACAACTTTGGGAAACCACCATGAACCCGCAAAACAGAACCCTAAAACAAATTAGCATTGAAGACGCAGCTTTGGCTGATCAAACCTTTACCATGCTTATGGGTGAGGAGGTTCCCCCAAGAAAAAGGTTCATTCAAACACACGCGAAGCTCGCTACCCTAGACATATAATTTAGATATATAATACAAATATATGATGGAAACAAAAAAATTAGCAAGACAAAATCTTTGGCAGCTGGTCTCTTGCGGCGAAAAAGTTCCTCAAGAAATAAACTGTCTGGTTGAGATTCCTAAAGGGGGAACTAATAAATATGAATATAGTCCAAAGTGGGGAGCCTTTAGACTTGATAGGGTTTTGTATGAGGCGGTTTTTTATCCAACTGAATACGGAATTATTCCCCAAACCTGGAATGAAAAAGACAAAGACCCTTTAGATATCATGGTTTTATCAACCTTTCCCACTTTTCCTGGTTGTGTCATTCCTTGCCGACCGGTTGGAGTTATCAGACTTCTTGACACCGGTGAAGAAGACGACAAAATTTTGGCGGTACCGGTCAATGACCCTCGGTTTGAACAAGTCAAGGATTTATCAGACCTTCCACCCCATTTCAAAAAGGAAATCTCAAACTTTTGGGAAAACTACTCCGAACTCCAAAAAGAGAAGAAAATTAAGGTTTTAGGTTGGAGCGGAAAAGAGAAAGCCTGGGAAATGATAAAGGCAGGCAGAGAAGACTACAAAAAACAATTTCCAAACCTATGAAAAGATCACCCGAATTAAGTAAACTTGATGAGAGAATTACCACTGAGGTGCAACGCGCCAAAAGCTTAACCCAGCCAAAACCAGAACCAAAATTTCCAGGCTCAAAAGCAGCCCGAATCGTTTTGGCTTCCACCATCGAAGGTCTCACCCCAAAACAACACCATTAAGTCTTATGGATATTGGCAAAGTCGAACCAGTTGAAATAACCAAAGAAGTGCAAAAGTCATACCTGGACTATGCCATGTCAGTCATTGTCGCCCGGGCTTTGCCTGATGTCCGCGATGGTCTAAAACCAGTCCATCGCCGAATTCTTTTTGCCATGCACCAAATAGGACTGACCCATACCGCCCATTTCTCAAAGAGTGCCAAGGTTGTTGGTGAGGTTTTAGGTAAATATCATCCCCATGGTGATATGCCGGTTTATGACGCCTTGGTTAGGTTAGCCCAGGATTTTTCCATGCGTTATCCCCTAATTTCCGGTCAGGGAAATTTTGGCTCAATCGATGGCGATCCCCCGGCCGCCATGCGTTATACCGAGACCCGCCTGGCTCAAATCTCAAGCGAGATGCTTGCCGATCTTGAAAAAGAAACCGTCCCCCAAATCTTAAATTTTGATGCCACTTTAACTGAACCGGTATATCTTCCAGCAAAACTGCCCAATCTCCTTCTTATGGGTTCGGATGGAATTGCTGTAGGGATGGCAACAAAAATTCCTCCCCACAATCTTGGCGAGGTCGTTGATGCCGCCTCCTTTATGATTGAGAAGGGAAGAATTTTGGCTCCAGGGGGAGACGCTGAAGGGGTGCAGGCGGGTTTTAGGAAAATCAAACTTGACAATCAGACGCTTGACCAACCTTCTACCCCTATCTTTGAAAGCGATGTCACCACGGGAGAGTTAGTCAAATACATCAAGGGTCCTGACTTTCCAACCGGTGGAGAAATTTTTGATCAGGAGCAAATTACTGAAGTTTACGCCTCGGGAAGAGGGAGAATTTTGCTTAGGGGGAAAGCAGAAATTGAAGAGGCAAAGCAAGGTAGGTTCCAAGTTATAATTTCCGAGATTCCTTACCAGGTCAATAAAGCAGAGTTAGTCAAAAGAATTGCCACCCTGGCTAAAGAAAGAAGACTCGAGGGAATCGCCGACCTGCGAGATGAATCAGACAGACACGGAATAAGAGTGGTAATTGAGCTTAAAAGAGATGCCAAACCAAAAGCAGTTTTAAACAATCTTTACAAACTAACCAATCTTCAGACAGTTTTCCCCGCTAATTTTGTCGCCCTAGTCGACGGCGTACCCCAAACCCTAAATCTGAAACAAATCTTAACCTTATACATTAGACATCGTCATGAAATTGTGACTAAAAGAAGTATCTTTGAACTCGGCCAAGCCCGCGCCCGGGCTCATATTTTGGAGGGGTTAAAAATCGCCTTAGATAACTTAGATGCAGTTATTTCAACCATTAAAAGGTCCGAGGATGCTGATGAAGCCAAAGCAAACTTAATGGAGAAATTTAAGTTATCAGAAATCCAGGCAACGGCAATTTTGGATATGCAACTTCGCCGTTTGGCTCATTTGGAAAGACAAAAAATTGAAGATGAATACAAGATGATAAAGGAGACAATCGAATATCTTGAAGATTTACTTGCTCACCCAGAAAAAATTTTGCATGTGATAAAAGACGAACTTTTATATCTTAAAGAAAAATACGCGGACCCGCGAAAAACCCGGGTTTATCCCCAAAAATTAGGCGAGTTTTCCGAGGAAGATTTAGTTCCCAAGGAGGAAACAATCATTACCATCACTGCTTCAGGCTACATCAAACGTGTTCCCCGAGGGACTTTCCGGATCCAACGCCGGGGCGGCAAAGGAGTTATTGGCATGACCACCAAAGAAGAAGACCAGATCGCCCAAATTCTCACCGCCTCAACCCATGACAACATTTTATTCTTCACCGATAAGGGTCGAGTTTTCCGGCTTCGAGTTTGGGACTTACCTGAAGGAACGCGTCAAGCAAAAGGTCAGGCGATTATAAATCTAATAAATATTGAATCAGGAGAACAGATTCAGTCAATTTTGACCACCACCGCTTTAGAAAAAGACAAACAAAAATTTCTTCTTTTGGTCACCAAAAAGGGGACGGTTAAAAAAACTTCCCTTTTGGATTACGAGAATATCCGCTCCTCAGGTCTTATTGCGATAAAACTTTCCCAGGGAGATGCCCTTTGCTGGGCTCACGCTACTTCAGGCGAAGACCAAGTTTTGCTTGTTTCCCACGAAGGAAAATCAATTAAATTTTCTGAAAAAGACATAAGGCCCACTGCCCGAGATACCATGGGAGTTAGGGGAATAATGCTTAAAAAAGATGATTTTGTCGTTGGGATGGAAGTTTTTCCAGCAAAGCAGGAAAAACCAGTTGATGGTCGGAAAAAAGTTTTTCGAAACATTTTGGTGGTGATGGAGAAGGGGATTGGTAAAAGGACGGATTTGCAAGAATTTCCTTTACAAAAACGAGGAGGGATGGGAGTCAAGGTGGCGGAAATCACCCAAAAAACCGGTAAGATTGCTTGTGCCCGAATGGTCAATGAACAAATTGAACAAGTGATTTTAACCTCTAAATTTGCTCAGGTGATAAAACTTCCCTTGAAAAATATTCCAAGATTAGGGAGGGCGACCCAAGGAGTAATTTTAATGAGATTTTCCGACCCCGAAGATTTAGTCGCCGCCGTCACCTGTTTGGAGAAAGAGACTGACTAATCCAGATTACACCCCCGGGGTGTTTTGCGATTACACCTGCGGATTTTAAAGAAATCCTCGATTAATGATCAGTCCATGCACCGCTTCCCTAGATCTTATACACCACCCAGAAGTCTTTACCGGTAAACTGGCTGATTATTTGATATTCTTTCTTACAACAAGAGTCCATAAATCCTTGGGTAATCTCACCCCAATGGACTATCTAATCAAAGAAGGAGGGATGTCTAAAATGTCTGTAACCTATACAAAACGTTGACAAAAAAGAAAAAAATCTTTAATCTTAAAAACATGGAAGAAAAAACCCTAAGGATTATTCCTCAACCGCCAATTTTAAAAATGTTTGTTGTTTTTGTTGGTTTTTTAATTTTGCTTGCCTTATATTTTAAATTTATCGGTCCGATTCCGGTTTCTTTAACCTCAACGATAACGACCAAAACCGATGTTTTTACCTCAACAGGCGAGGGGAAAGCGGTCGCCACCCCGGATATTGCTAAAATTACCCTGGGAATAACCGTAAACCAACCTCAAGTTAAACTGGCCCAGGACCAAGCGAATAAAACCATAAACAAAATCCAAGAAGACATTAAAAAATTGGGGATTTCTGAGAAAGATATAAAAACCACCCGCTACGATTTAAATCCCACTTATGATTGGAGAGAAGGGAAACAGCGAATTACTGGGTACGAGATAACGATAAATCTTGAGGTTAAAGTCCGTGATTTTGACAAAATAAATTCTGTCATCGACACCGCTACCGCTGACGGCGCAAATTTAGTAGGCAGTCTTCAGTTTTCTCTGGATGACCCAAAACTTAAAGAAGTCCAAAACAAAGCCCGGGAGGAAGCGGTCAAAGTTGCCAAAGAAAAAGCCCAAAGCCTCGCCCGCGCCTCAGGGATAAGATTGGGTAAGATCTTAAATGCCCAAGAAAATATCATCTCTCCTTGGGAACCACGACCTATTGCTTTAGAAAAAACGGTTGGGGCAGAAGAAACCCCAACTCAAATTATCCCTGGCGAACAAGAAATCCGCATCTCCGTCACCCTCACTTATGAGACCAGATAAAATTTACTTTCTTTCAAAGAAATTAGTAACGTAGTCTCTTAAGGCGGTACATTCCTCTCGGCTCACGGCTTTCTCGGGTAAAGGACAGGTATAATGAGGAGTTGTTCCAATGTATACCACTCCCTGGGAGAACATTCCTTCTTGAGAGGAGGAACTAAGGACTACCCCTGAATGGAAATTTACTCGGGGTTTCCCAATTTCTTCGTCAAAATAAACACTAACCGTCGACATGGTCACTGATATTTCTCTAGGAGCCTTCTTTTCCATCTGTAAAACTGCCCTTTCTGGAGGCTTTCCCAGGGCTTCAGCCGCCAATCTCTCTTCTCTTGTTTCAAAAGGTTCTTGAAGAACAACATAAAAACTAAGTTCGGTCACTGCCTTTGATTTTTCGGTCGGGAGTTTTTCGGGATCAGTCGGTCTTTTTAATTTCAGCGAATAACGATCACCATTCTCGTGAGACTCACTCTTAGCCACCACCTTAAATTTTTCTGGTCCTTTAATGAATTCTCCTAAAAGATTTTTCAGCGAGTCGAGATATCCTAGGTTTCTATCTAAGTCTTCCTGGGAAATCTCCCCTAGTCGATAATCGGGAGCAATCGATTTGATGTCTTCGGCAAGAATTTCTTCATAACGGTCAATTATGGGAATTATTCTCCTCTCAACAATTTCTGGAATTGAAATTTCCTCCGCTTGGATTTTTTCTTCATCTTTGATTTCACTCATAAAAATTATTCTACCATAAACAACTTCAACTTTCTACAAACACCTCTTGACACCCTATGTATCATATATTAATATATGATACAAAACATGCCACACGTTTCCCGAAAGAAATTGCCAGATAAAATTCTCCGACAAATTCTTGAAACATTCCTCTATGTTTTAACCGATATTAAGGAAAAAGAGAGGATGGCTAAATTTCTTGACTCTTTTCTTTCTTCTACCGAAAAATTAATGTTAGCCAAGAGGCTGGCAATTGCTTTTCTTTTATCAGAAGGGGTAGAGGAGAGCAAAATTGCCGAAACCTTAAATGTCACCAGACCAACGGTCTCAAGAATGCGTCTTTATCTTGAGACTCGTGGTTTAGGATTTAAACCCGCCTTTGAAAAAATCAGAAAATTTAAGATGCTTGCCGTTCTTAAAGACTTTGCCATTAAAGCCACCGCCAAAGCCATCCGCTGGGCTGGCGGCCGCCCCTAGGCGTGTCTCAGAAAATTACCAAAATTCCTCTCTTAAGAAACGAGCTAACGCGTAAATTGTCGCCCTTTCGAAACCATCTACTCTAGGAATGAGCCCTTTAGTAAAAAATCCAGCCGCTCCATCCTGTTGTTTTGTATTTTTCAACCCTCTAATTTTATCCATCACCTCACCTAATTCTCTCCCTTTCTTAACTTCCTCTATTATTCGCTTTGGCATAAGAAGTCTCATCCCGCTTCCAATTCCAAACCGCCCCTTTTTGTCAACAATAACCACACAACCACTTAAGAAGGTCCCGTGCTTTGTTTCATCGAAGCCACCCTCGAGACCAACACCAAAATCTGCCTTCAGTTTTTTAATTGCCTCTTTGGCTCTGGTTTTCGCTCCTTTAATTGACTCATCAAAACTCATCGGCATTCTAGAAACACCTGAACGAACATTAACCCCACAATGTTGCATTCACCAAAAGCCTTTCCGAATGCTCTCCTTACCGCTTCAATCTTAATTGGATTTTGCGAATCAACGGCAACAATCATCGTTCAAATTTTACTAAACTAATTTATCAAAAACAAATTGCGTCGCGAATTCTCTGGATTTTCTTGACGCTTCGCTGGCAGCCACCTCTAGTTGGTGCATCATATATTAATATATGATGCATAATGTCCAAAGTAAACTATTTTCCTTTTCCATGAAAAGTTTCGTGAATTTCCCGGAGTTGGCGATTGGTGACATGAGTGTAAATTTGGGTAGTACTGATATTTTTGTGTCCTAACATTTCCTGGCTGAACCGAACGACATAATCCCGTAATTCACATCCGATGTGAACTGGCTTGACACGTCGGGAAGAACTTGTTAAACTGCCTTTAATGCCTTATCGCACTACACCTCTTGTGGACGAACAAATCTACCATGTCTTTAACCGTGGTGTTGCTGATCAGCCGATGTTCACCCGTAAGCGCGACTGCGAGCGCTTCCTTCAAACTCTCTGGTTCTATCATTTTGCAAAACCTCCTGTAAGACTATCCAAGTTTAATAATCTTTCACAAGAATTAAAATTAGAGATCGAGAAACAATTGTCTCATTTAAAACCGAGCATCTCGCTCTACGCATTCTGCCTAATGCCAAACCATTTCCATTTATTACTTAAACAAGAGGCAAGGGGAAGTATCTCGTCATACATTAAGAACATAATCGACAGCTATACAAAATTTTTTAATATTAAATATCAGCGAAACGGCCCTGTTTTTCAAGGACAGTTCAAAGCTGTCCATGTTGCATCAGACGAGCAACTAGTACATCTTTCCCGCTACATTCACCTAAATCCTCTCACAGCTTATGTTGTTAAAGATTTTGCCCAACTTCTAAATTACCTCTGGAGTTCATTACCCCAATATTTGGGCAAAAGCGACGGTTTTTGTGAATCAAAGCTTGTTTTGGATTTATTCTCTTCAAAAGAAAAGTATCTGGAATTTCTGCAAGATCAAGTAGAATACCAACGCGAACTGGCAAATATTAGGCACCTCATCCTTGAATAATAATCCCGACGTGCAAACCTAGTCCACATCCGATGTGAATTAGTGAACCCGAATATTGTGCGACGTAAATCATTTATGCCGGGGAATACTCTGACCGCAGCTAATAGCCTGAACAATCTCATCTATTTGTTTCCAATTCTTGGCGAATATTGATTTATTACCAATATCTTCATTGATATTCCATGGATATTCCAGTACCACATTAACAATCAACGAGGGAGACTTGATCATTTTTACTGTTTCTGCGTGGTCTTCAATAAAAACATGAAGGTCTAATTTTTTAGCCACATCGGCTTTAAATCTAGCTCTATTTTTGCCCCACGAGTCACGAAATATAACTCTCTCAGTCGCCCATGGTGAACCATTTTTCCTCAGCCAGTCGTAGGTTACTGGCGCGAGTGCTTCTTGGGGTCTGGCAGTAACCAACCAAATCTCATGTCCTTGATTACGCCATTTATTTAAAGTTTTAATTGCTCCAGGAATAGGCTTTGCATTTTGGTAAACAAATTCTCTAGCAAAAACCTCTTCAACAAAGACAGGAGCATTTGGAAATGTTTTCATTTTTGGTATCCTATCTAACCAAAAAATGCTCAAATCCTCAAACCCTAGGTTTATCTTAAATCTTCTTCTGGCTAAACGACAAAACCATAAATATAAATTATCAACATTAGCATCAATATCAACTCCAATTCGTAAAGTTTGAGGGACCTCTTTCCGTTTACGACGCATTAATTATGGTTTTAACAAAAAGGCGTTCGTTTGTCAAAGCTGATAAACCCACCAGAGGCTCTAGAATGGCTTTTTGAAGGATAAGAAGTATAGAAAGTCGTCTTAAAATTTAAGATTTAAATTTTCGAAAACTTTCCCGAATCATTTTGGTTCTTTTAAAGGATGAAATTTACGATGGGTTTCTTCGGCAAAACGGTCAGAAGCATGGACGTAGCGAGTGGTTGTCTCCAAAGACTCATGGCCTAAAAGAATTTGAATTGCCGCCGGACTGGCGCCTCTTTCCGCCAAATAAGTAGCAAATCCGTGTCTTAAAGAATGAGCCGAGGTTGGAACATTAATTCTTAATTTTTCTCGATAACTTTTAATTTTTGCCTGGAGATAGTTTGTCGATAGCCTTCTTATTCTTGTTGGCGCTCCTTTCCCTCGGTAAGGAACAAATAAGGCCGGGGCGGTGTCGCTTCTAGTTGAGAGATACTCCTCAAGATATTTTTGCGCCCTGGGAGTAAGGTAAACAAATCTTTCTTTCTTTCCTTTTCCCCGAATAAAAATTCTGCCTGATTCATCAATTTGATCCCGATTTAAACTTACTAATTCAGAAATTCTCATTCCGGTAGCAAAAAGAACTTCAAGACAAGCCCGATTTCGCAGAGCAATTTTTGAGTTTCCCTCAAGAGTTGAAGGAGCCTCAATCAACCTAATTAAGTCTTCAAGTTCAGCTACTTTAGCATGTTTACGCTCGGTTTTAACTAATTTTATTGCTTCCGGAGCCACAGGAACTTTATAGTCAATTTCAATTAAATACTTGAAGTAAGTCCTAAGGCTTGAAAGCATCCGGTTAACGCTAAAACTAGCCAGTTGTTCTCCTTCTTCATTTTTTATGGGAGTCCGGCGGTCCCGAGATATTAAATATGCTTTATATTCATTAATAATTTTTTTGTCAACCTTTTCAAAACGAGTAGGGAAGTCCTCTAAAAACTTGGTAAATACTCGAAGATCTCGGTCATAGTTATATATAGTTTCTTCGCTATAATTTTGGGTTTTCAAATATAATAAAAAATCATCTAAATGGGGTAACATTTTTTCTTACAAGCAAATGGTAGGGAAGTAATAGATCTTATTTAACTTATTAATAGGTGTTATAACGCTCATCTTTTCCTCCATCCTAAACTGAGTGTAAGGGATATTATACTCAATTTAGTATATCTACTTTATGGAAGTCTGTCAAGTAGTAATTTAGGTAGCATCCCCTTGTGGGGAATAAAGACAGAAGATATCTTACACCTCTGTGCTCTTGGTAGAACATCTAAAAGAAATCTTAGATAATTTATACCTTCTTTAAAATCCTTTCCGGAGAGAAGAGTACTCTAACCAAAGTTATCCACAACGTAAATCCCGACCTCCTCGTCGGGATAACGTTGTAGGCACGTTATTCCCAAAAGGGGGAATTTACGTGCCACAGAACTATATCAGACTATATCATTAGATTTGTGCGATAGCATCGCCACAATTGGCACTTTTCTTCCTCAGCTGATAGACTTGTGAAAAATAGCCGATAGTTTTCGTGAAAATCCCCCGCATATATTATAGGCTTCCCCACAATTTTTCATTTTTATTTTTTAATTTTTAATTTTTAATCCCCTCTCCCCTGGTGGATGGGTGGCAAAATTTTTAAGGAGAAAAACTGCTGTTAGAAAAATATTTATTTCTTCGGAGCTTTAATAAGAACAATTTCAGGTTTCCGACCTTGGTGACCCTCAACCTCTTGATAATCCCCTATTTTTTATCTGGACAAGATAAACCTAAAGGCTTATGTTGTCAATTTTAAATTTCTTTCACCCTCCCCATCTCGCAGTTAAAAGCATGACTAATAAGACCACAATTCCCACTGCCAAATATTCATAAATTGTCCGTTTAAATAATCTTTCTTGAAACTCTGCCTGGGCCAGACCTAAAGTAACATAGATTGAAGTTGTTAAAAAAAGTGAACCCATGGCAATGGTTACTGGCATAAACGAGATAACAAAAGCAAGTTCTCCGGTTAGCAAAGATAAAAAGATGGTATAGTCTAAAATTCTTTTGGTTAATTTTTCCTCAAGATTAACCGACCAGAGTCCCTGAAGAGAAAGAGGCAGGCAAACTAACATTACGTATAAAGCATTCCACCAAGCAAAAAAACGAAAAGAAAAAATAGTGTCAAAAAGAAAAAAAGCAGTTAAAAGAGTCAACAAGAACCCAACCGCGTGGGCCGCTCGTAAAAGTTGAATCGTCCGAATTGCTGCCACGGAAAAAATATTTTCTGTCAGAAGTAAAGCATAAATTCCCACACCGTAGAGGATAACCACTGGCAGTTGAGAAAAAATATTTGCTGGCAGTAAAAAATAAAAAAGACCAACGCCTGAAGTAAAAAGAGTTGGCAAAATCACTGTCGTCAGAAAGCGGATTCCGGCAAGCGCTTCTTTAAGCGACCATAAAGTTAAAAGAGCAGAAAGAGCGGTTAAAGCAAAAATCGCTTGATAACGAAATTCGCTCTCTAAGGTTTGAATAAACAAAAGTCCGGTGGCTAAAACAATTGAGGTAAAAATAAATTTTTGTCGTTTAGACATACTCCTGGGGAATATCAAAATTGGCAAAAATCTTCTGAACATCTGGCTGTTCTTCGATTTTTTCCATAAAAGTTAAAACCTTTTGGCAAGTTTCTTTATCTTGGATGGGAACTTCAGTTTTTGGTCTCATCGTCAGTTCAAAGCCTAAAATCTTAAACCCTTTCTCAAGCAAACTCTTTTTCATTTCCTCAAGATTTTCCACTTTGGTATAAACCTCAATCGCATCTTGCGCCTCCTCCACATCCTCTGCCCCAAGATCAATAATAGACAAAATTGCTTCCTCTGGGTTTTGGGGTTTTTCCAAAGTTATAAGAGCAGTCTTTTCAAAAAGGTATGAGACTGACCCCGGCCCAACGAGCTTGCCCCCTCCCCGCTCAATTATATTTTTAATCTCTTGAGCCGTTCTTTGTTTGTTATCAGTGGCTGCCTCAACAATAATCGCTATCCCCGCCGGGCCAAATCCTTCATAAACAACTTCCTCAAATTTACCCTTTCCTGTCTCCCCGCTTCCCCGAGCAATGGCGCGCTCGATATTCTCTTTGGGCATGTTCAAGCTTCTCGCTTTCTCAATCGCCAGTCTTAATTTAAAGTTTTGCTCGGGGTCAGTTATTCCGCTTTGGCGGACAGCCACAATAATGGCATTGGTCACCTTTGTCCACGCTTGACCACGTTTGGCATCAGAAACTTCTTTTTGCCGATGTATTGTCGCCCATTTAGAATGTCCAGACATAGATTAGAAATTAGTAATTAGTTATATTTTAGCAGAATTTCCATAAAAAAGCCCTCCTACGCTTTTGGTTCACCGAAACAAAGCTTCGGAGGGTAAAACAAGAGAGAATTGGGTTGGAAGTGCCTGCTATTCGGCGTTTGCTAGAATAAATCCAGCAGGCACTCCATAAAACCGGCATCCTTAGCCCCTGAGGAAAGCTCTTTTCACAACCTCATGGAGCAACCAGATGATGAGCGATATCAGCGTGGCTACCAAAAACGCTGTAATCACCCAAATCGCCCAGTTTGAGTAAGTTTGGATGACCACAGAGTTACCCTGGATAACGACAGATTTAACTAAGTAAAATCTCAGTCCTCCCCACTCCTTCACTTCAGTGGTGTAGAAGAGTGAGGGTCCTCCCGCTCCCAGATACGTCACTCTGACTCTACCATCAGCGGTTGGGGCGACGAAAACGTAGGTTGTCTGAAAGCTCATCGCCATGAAAGCCTCGGAACTAATCTCAAACCTATCCCCACCATCTAACCATTTTTTGGCTAGCAGTGCCTGAGCTTCCTTAGAGTTCTGCTCATATCCAGCTGGAAGTTTGATGTTAATGGTCTCTACCGGGGGTGTCCCCAAGGGCAAAGTCCAAGCAAAGTACCCTAGGAGGACGAGGAACCACAACGCCAGGCACGCTGATTTCCACCTCGCTCTCCACAAAGTCATCCTTTCCATTCTTAAATCTCCTTCTTTATCTTAACTTATGTGTGCCGGTTTCAAACTCCCCTCACCTACACCTTCATCTAGCCTTTCCTCCTTTTGTATTTTTATCTGCTTAAGAGCAGCGCTCTGAATACTCCCGAGCCTGTCGAGGGAATACCCAAGGTGCTGCTCTCAAAGCATTGAAAGGAGGCTTCTCTCTTTGTCTTGAGGTGTCCTACCTAGTTCACCTCTAAGGTGGATTACATTGGACACCTAATGTATTAAAGTGCTGAAACTTAAAAAGGCTGCGAAAATAGCCTTTAAAGTTTTCAAAAACTAGGCGAAATTATACCACAAAATTCTGAAGAAGTCAACTTATAGGATATAATTTTGAATAGAGGGTGAGGGTGGGAAGTGAGAAGTGAGTCGGGCACGTCTCACCCTCGACCCACAACTCACAACTCATTCTCATTCCTTTTATTTCTGATTTAATTTTTGCCAATAATCTTCGCCTAAAATTAAGGTTATTTCCCCTCTCCCCTCCTCTTTTTTCTCTCTCCAGGAGCAACTGAAGATTTTTATAATTTTCAAAACTGTATATGAATTTTTATTTTTTTTCTCACTTTCCACTTCGCACTTCTCACTTCCCACTTCACTGTTCCCAACCGCCACCACTTCCCCACCAATATTGGTTAAGATCCTTGCACCTCTCTCTGCCAGTCCGAGATAAGATGTTCCATTTAAGACCTCAATTGCCAATTTTTCTTTTTTAACTTGCGAATCAGCCAGATATTTTTGAATCTGAACATCGAGTTGAGCGGGAGCGATTTCTAAAACAACCGTTCCATCCGGAAGTTTGCTTTGGGAGAAAACATTTAATTTCTCCAAATCTAAAACCTCTATTTCTCCTTCTCTTATCTTTTTAATCTCCCACCAAAGCCGAAGGATATCCCAGGTAGAGAAATTTGTTTTTCCTTTCCCTAGAATTTGATTCTCTAATTCATTCAAAATTCCTTCTTTGTAATTTGTAATTTGTAATTTGTAATTTGTAATTCTTATCCATCCTTCAACTGGCACTCCTAAATTTTCCTGAATCGTTTCGACTAAAAGAGCCTGCCTTTTTTCCAATTCTTCAAGTCCCAAAACTGCCTCTACCCGATATTTTCCATAGCCATGGGTGAGCAAAAGATTGGTGCCTTTGGGAATTGGAATCAAAGTTAGGCTCTCCCCTGGCTCAAATGAGGCAAGAATTGCTTCCTCTCCCTTGAGAACAAAATTTATTCTTGAGCTACCATCCCAAATGCTATTTTTGACAACTCTGTATGTTTTAAGTCCAAGACCTAAAAGAATAAGGACCAAAGCAAAAACAAACCACAGCCGGACAGCCAAAAAATTTCTCTTTTGTTTTTTCTCTTTTTGCTCTTTTTGCCAACGAGGCTCTCCTTGGGGCAGGCGTTTTTTCATAGTCTCTAATAATAAATACTATCAACTAATTGACATCTAGGCAAGTCTACAAAGTCGTAAATTTGCCTCCTTACCAACTATAAGGTATAATAAGGTGATGAGAGAGAAAGAAGAATCAATCTACCCAACCAAAGTAGAAATTCCTATTCCTTACGTTATTAAACTTCCTGAAAACCAGCCTTATCTTACGGAAATTGATTGTCTAGGATTAAGCACAAGAGTAAGAAATGCCCTTTGCCGCTCTAGGATTAGAGAAGTTGCTCAACTGCCCCAAGTAATTTCCGGTGAACGGGGCATACCGAGGATCGGAGTAAAATCCCGGGAAGAAATTAGGCAATCCCTTGAGGATTTCCGCCAACTACTCAACAAGAAATGGGCGGAAAATCCAGGCAAGCCGGTTATAATTGAAGTTTCGCCGCCGCCTTTATCTGAAAAAAAGAAAGAAATTCGGGAAAGGACCTTTCTTATTGGTAGCTTTATTAGAACTTGGCAAGAGGAACATCCTGGAAAATCTGGCGCTTTAACCGCAGCCGGGAAAAAATTTGGAATGAGCATGAGCACAATCAGCGATTGCGTCAATAGATATAAAAGACTCACCGGCGAATCATTATCTCCAAAGCGGATTACTGACCTGAGAGCAATTCCCATTTCCTCTGTTGATATAGAAGGGCTAAAAAGACAATTACCTAAACCGCTATCGGTAGAAGAAGTGATGGAACGTTTAACAAGGAGTGTTGCCCAAAGAAATAAAGACACCTTCCCTTCTCTTTCAAAACTTGCCCGTCAGGCAAATATGGGTAATCTCCGGCAACTTTCAGAAATTTTTCAGGAATTAACCACGGCCGGGTTTCATCTAAAGAAACTTCCTGGGGGAAGAAGCGGTTCCCTCTACTATTACGCTCACAGGGAAGAAGCTGAAGCAATTGTTTCTCACCTTAAAGAAAAATATCAGGCAGAAACCAAAATTAGGCTTCTTTATGGTCCGGCTGATGCTCCGGTTCCTACCACAACAGAATTTCAAAAACAATTTGTTCCCGTATTTAGAATCTTGAAAGAAGTCACGGAATTGAGATTAAGTAAAAAATTTACCGGTAAAATCCTTGAAATTATTTTCCAGGAGAAAGCCCCGATTCCCATTTACATTTACTGGCGTCATTACTGGCATCATGGACGGAGAAGGACAATAAAAATTCCTCCAGATTATCTTGAGACTTTCAAAACCCAAGTTCTTGCCAAAAAAGAGGAAATCATTTCTACATTCCGTGTTCGAGTTTAATTCTTTTGATTTTCCCCGAGACCTCCTCTTTAGATATTCCAAAATCTTGCAAAATCCGGTGGATAATGGAAAGCGAGGCTTCAAATTCGGGCATAATAATATTTTTGACTCCTAGGGCTTTAAGTCTTTTTTGGTCTTCTTCAAAATGGCTCCGGCAGATAATGTTAATTTTCGGATTTAAAGTCAAACTGTTGCCAATTACCAACTCTTGGGTGTGTCTGTCGGGAATAGCAATCACAATCACCCGGGCTTTATCAACCTGGGCATAATCTAAAACATCCAAATCGGCCGGATCCCCATAAACTACGGGAATTCCCTTCTCTTTAAGCTCCGAAACTACTTGGTGATTAAAATCTATGACAATAAAAGGAATCTCGGCAATCTGACAAGCCCTTCCAAGCCAGGAGCCAACCCTACCATAACCACAAATGACAACATGTCCCTCAAGCGGCAGTTCTTCCAAAACCTCCCTCCGGTCAAATTGGGCAAAAACCAAAGAGTAAATTTTGGGAAATCTAACTGAGGTAAGCTTTCTTGCCCGAGCATAAATTTTTGGTCCAAAATTAAAGAAAAATGGAGTCAAAATGATGGTTAAAAGAGCAACCGACAAGACGTATGAATAGATTTCACTGGTGATAAGTCCTTGGGAAATTCCCACCCGGGAGAGCACAAAGGAAAACTCTCCAACCTGAACAAGACCGACTCCCACCAAAAAGGCAGTCTTTGAGTGATATCCAAGATATAAAACTAAAGCCGCAACCACCAAAAGTTTTATCCCGATAACAACTAAAGAAAGAAGTATTATTTGCCCAAGATGGGAAAATAAAAATGAAGGGGCAAGCATCATTCCTAAGGTGACAAAAAAGACAATGGCAAAAATATCCCTAAGGGGTCTAATTTCCGAAAAAATGGCATGATTCTGGGAGGATTCAGAAATAATCAGTCCTGCTAAAAATGCGCCTAAAGCAAAAGAAAGACCCAAGGCATAAGTGCCAAAAGCCGAGGTCAAACAGAGGGCAACCACGCTTAAAAGTAAAATCTCTCGGGAGTTTGTTTCCGCCACCCGATCTAAAATTTTGGGAACAATAAGTCTGCCTAAGATTAAAACCAAAAAGAGAAGAAGACCAACTTTAATGATCACCAAAGGGATTTGCCAAAAAGAAATACTCTCCAAAACGGCAATTTTTGGCAAAATTAAAAGCATGGGCAAAACTGCTAAATCTTGAATCAAAAGCCAACCAACCATAATTTCTCCGGAAAGCGAGTCTAGTTCTCCTTTCTCAAATAAAATTTTTGTCACCACCGCGGTTGAAGAAAGAGAAAAACAAGAGGCTAAAAATAAAGATGAATAAAAATCAAAACCAAAGCGGGGAAAGATTAAAATTCCCAAAAAAATGCAGGTTAAAATCTGAATTAACCCTCCCCAGAAAGCCACTTCCCTAACTTTAGTCAGTCTAGCGAAGGAAAATTCAATCCCTAAAGAAAATAAAAGTAAAGCCACCCCAATTTCCGAAAGAGTCTCAAGTTCTGCTTTTCCCTTAATTGCCGAAACTGCCAGAGAGCCGATAGTCACCCCAGATAAGACATAACCCAAAATTAAAGGTTGACGGAGTTTTTTTGCCAGAAGTCCACCAAAGAAAGCCAAAGATAAAACAAGTAAAAGATCAAAAGCTAGAGTTAAATTCGGCATTAAGATTAATATTAGAAGATATTTAAGGTCTCGTCAATTTTTAGGTCCTCTGGAAGCGGTGAGGAGAATTCAATCCATTTTCCTTTTTTAGGATGAAAAAATCCCAAATAGGAAGCGTGTAAAAACATTCTTGGACACCATTTTCGGTCTTCCCTTGAGGTTTTCCGTCCGGCATACTTTTCATCCGAGACAATCGGATGACCTAGGTACTTCAGGTGGACTCTAATCTGGTGGGTTCTGCCAGTCTCGGGAATTAACTCTAAAAGAGTGAGTTGTGGGGGTGAGATGTGAGAAGTGAGTTTAGAAGTGAGAAGTTGGGGTGTGTATTTCCTTGTGGCAATAACTGCATATTTCGTCTTTGCTTCTCTTCCTCCAGGAACAATCCCAAACTTTTCTCTGCTCCAAGGCAGTCTCCCAACCGGCGCCCTTATCTCCCCGACTCCGGGCTCAACCTTCCCATGAACCAAAGCCAGGTATTTTTTCTTTACTTTCCTTTCTTTGAACTGTTTTTGGAGATTTTGGAAAGCCTCCGGTGTTTTGGCAATAAGAAGTAGTCCAGAAGTTTCTTTATCCAACCGATGAACAATCCCCGCTCTCTCAATTTTAAATTTTAAATTTTCAATTTTAAATTTTTTTTCCACCCAATCCTGAACCGTTTCTTCTTTCGCCGTCTCCGCCCGATTGACCACCATCCCCGCAGGTTTATCTATTACCAGAATTTGGCTGTCTTCAAATACAATTGTTGGCTCTCGAAGAATGATGTTGCCAATTAACATGCGGCTTAAATACAAATTTATCCGAATATGAATAATCCAAATAAATACTCCGAATTCGGAGAATTAATTCGGACTATTTTCATTCGGATTTATTCGGATAATTTCCATTCGGATGTATTCGTATACTATTTTTCTTTTTTCTTCTCACACTCAACACAAAGGGTGGCTTCGGGTCTAATCGTAAGCCTGTCGGTATCAATCATTTTCCCACATTTCTCGCATGTGCCGTATTTGCCAATTTTAATTCTTGTTAAGGCTTGGCGAATGCCCACAATCTTCCGATCAATTTCCTTTTTCATCGCCTCGACTCGAGCATGACCAAATTGTTCAGCCGCATCAGAGTCTGGGGCAGCATTATCTGAAAGTCTTCTGGTATCAGCAAATGGGTCCTCTTTCTCAAGAGCCTTTTTTCTCTCCTCTAAACGTTTTTCTTCAAGATGAAGAAATTGTCTTATTGGTTTTAAGATATTTTCTGGAAAAAAAACTTTAACTTTCATTTTTTCCTTCTTAAACTTAAGCAAAGCCTAACGAAACTCCGAATGTCCTCTCTTGGGCTTCTTTCTGAGCGTCGATACAAAAAACCCAGGCAAACAAACGCCAGAATAAGAACTCCTACCCTCTCCCAGTATATACCCCTATTAAGGATAATTTCAAGTAGGAAAAACCCGCCAAAAAATATCGCCAGAGCCAGGCAAGCGGAAAATCCAGGTTTTCCACTTTTATACCAAATAAATTTTCGATAGTTTTTAACAAAAATAAAAGATAAAACTAGGCAAAAAGAAGAAAGAAGAGCAAAGATTGAAGAAAATTTCTCTCCGATTGAAAGAACTAGTCCTGCTCCCAAAAGAACTAAAACCCAAAAAAGGGCGGTCACCAACGTATCCGCGACAAGCCAAAAATTCCAGGATTTTTTCTTTTGCCAAAAATATAAAATTAAAACTCCACTGGCAAGCGCTCCCAGTAGAGAAAATCCTGGGTATGACCTTACCGCTAACCACTTTAATGGTTGAAAGAAAATTTCAGGAGCAGTTAAAAGATAAATTATTCTTCCCCCTAAAATTGCTCCTAGAGTCAGAATAATCGTAAAATTTAAGATTTCCTCTTCAGGATAATCATCCCGAAGTTTGCGCCAAAGGAAAAACGAAGCCACAATGAAGGAAAGAGCGGCAAAGAAGCCAAAAGTAGAGACAGTTATTGGTCCTAATGAGAAAAGAACAGGTACCATAAATTAAAAATGAAAAATTTCTAACCCGAACCCCAAAACCAAAAATTCATCCCCGAGCAAAAGCGCTTAATTCTTCTTGACAATTTTATTATATCATACTATACTTTTTCTTTGGGGCGTCAAACGCCCCTTCGTATGCTTGAACTGCCACATACAATCGTTGGAGCAACCATTGCTACCAAACTAGGCAGTCCTTTTCTTGCTCTTCCCTTTGCCTTTATCTCAAATTTTCTCGTTGACCTCTTGCCTCATTGGAATCCCCATCTCTACACAGAAATGAATCATCAAGGCAAAGTCTCAAAGAAAACGACTTTAGTTTGCCTGGTTGATTCCTCGACCGCTCTTGCTGTAGGCACGCTTTTAGCCCTAAGATTTTATCCAGACATAAAAAGAGTAATTTTTATCTTGGCTGGTTGTTTTTTGGCAGTCCTGGCTGATGTTTTAGAGGCTCCTTATTTTTTCTTAGGGGTAAAAAATAAATATCTCTTAAAGTTTATTTCTTTCCAGCGAAGGCTTCAGTGGAATGTCTCCCCAATCCCCGGAATTTTAAGCCAGGTAGTTCTAATCCTCATCTGTTTTCTTCTTCTTTTTTCATAGGCGCGAGCGCACAACTTTTGCGAAATCTTCAAGTGGCAGGCTCGAGTACCCCGAAGTCGAGCGGAGTGAGCGGCGGGGTCGAGAGCCGTCTCCCGATTTAATCGGGAGGCCATCACTGAAGTTAAGCAAAATGTTCGTGCGCGAGCGCTGTTATTTTACTCTCTCGACATACTCCCCTGTTCTGGTATCAACCAAAATTTTCTCTCCCTGATTTATAAAAAGAGGTACTTTTAGTTTTAAGCCATTATCCAAAACCGCCGGCTTGAAGATATTAGTGGCTGAATCCCCTTTTATCCCAGGCCCAGTCTCAGCCACCGTAAACTCCATTTTCGCTGGAAGTTCAATTGACAATGGTTTATCCTCCCAGAACAGAACGTCAACCGAAGCGCCTTCTTGTAAGAATTTCCCTTGTTCTCCAATGACCTCACCTGAAACCGAAAACTGCTCAAAGCTTTTAGGGTCCATGAAATAAAATTGATTCCCTTCTCGATAAAGATATTGCATTTTTCTCTTTGTCGTAGAAATTTCTTGTACCCTTGCTCCAGAGATGAAAGTTTTTTCCGTGGTAATATTTGATTTTAAATTTTTAACTTTTAATTTTATATTCGCCGTCCCCCGCCCCATTTTTAGATGCTCGTATTTTAAAACCACAAACGGCTCGCCATTTTCTTCAAAAGTCCTTCCAGCCCTAAGTTCAGTCACAGAAATCATACGAGGCCCGCCTTGACTCGCGTAAGGCGAGGCAGGCTAATTTTAAGCCAATTTTGATTGAAAAACAAGAAGAAAAATGATAAACTAAGTTTGCCGCCAAAGTGGTGAAACTGGTAAACACGCACGACTCAAAATCGTGTGCCCATTAAACGGGCTTGGGGGTTCGACTCCCCCCTTTGGCACAAATGCCTGCCCACAAACTTCCAAAACGAAACTTTTCTTGGACTCCAGAACTTGCTTACGCCATTGGGCTCATAACAACCGACGGCAATCTTTCTAAAGATAAAAGACATATTACTCTTACCTCTTCAGACATTGACCTTCTCAAAACTTTCAAAAGATGTCTAAATCTAAGAGTAAGGATTACTAAAAATCCCTCTAGCAAAATCGGTCAAAAACAAAGTTTCCGAGTCCAATTTGGCAATGTCCAACTTTATAACTGGTTGACCAGAATTGGATTGTGTCCAAATAAAACCTTTAAGATTAAATCTATTTCCATTCCAGATAGCGTTTTTCCCGATTTTGTTCGAGGGCACTTAGACGGTGATGGCTCGATTATTACTTATGTAGATAAATACAACACCAATAAAAATCCAAAATATATTTATGAAAGACTGATGGTTTACCTGATGTCTGCCAGTTATCCCCACGTGCTTTGGTTGCAGAAGAAAATTAAGAAGTTGATAGGGCTTCATGGAGCAATTCAGGTTAAAAAGCATCCCCGAAGAAAAAGGAATTGTTATGTATTAAAATTTAGCAAGAGGGAATCTATTTTACTTCTCAAATGGATTTATTACCAAAAGAGACTGCCATGTTTGAAAAGAAAGTATGATATTGCTAAAATATTTCTGGATAAATAAAGGACTGTGTGGGTTCGAATCCCACCCGCGCCACACGAGACAGTGCCTAAAAAAAGGTTCGCCTTTAATTACTATGAGTGAGCAAGCAAATCCCTCAGTAGAAAATCCAATGGGAGTTGAAGGAACAGCACTGGAGCCTATCGGAGATGTCATTCTAGGAAAAGTTGATCCGAAAACTTTGACAAAAGAAGAATTCGCTAAATCTCCTGATGTTTTATTCCATGGAGCTGCGAAACCTTTTAATTATTCTCCGCAATATGATTATAATTCTCCAGAATATTATACAGAGGCAGATGGTAGTCAAACGATCGGACAAGGATTTTATACTACAAATAACAGAGAAGCGGCAATAAATTATTCTTCGGTAAGACAACTTGGCGAGAAAAAAGAACCAGTTGTATTAACTCTTTTACCATACCAAGCAAAAGTATTAGATTTACGGGCGAAAAATGACAATACTAGAAATGCGTCTATTCCGAGAACTTTGTTTGAGAAATGGAGAAAATTTTTTACAGATTATTACCATTCATCCTCAAGACAAAATTTACCATGGTATATTACCAGCAATGAAGCAGAGTATCTTTTATATTTAGCAAGAGTTTCCAAACTAGACCAAGTAGATCTTAGGATTATGCTTGAGACTGCACCAAAAGCCGAGGTAAAAAGTAGAAATCTTCCCTCCCCACCTTGGACTAATTTGTTTTCAAACTTTATGAAACAAGAGGGTTATGACGGCCTTGTTTATATTGAGGGGGGCGAGGATCAAAGCAGAAAAGGGCATGCCTCATTCGTTTTTTATAATCTTGAAAAAATTGGAACATACGAAAGTTGGCACAACTCGACAAAATAGAGAGTTTTTAGTATAATTGCTCGCGTAAGCGAGCAAAAATCGTGGCCGCAAAAAACCCTCCGGCTTATTATTTAAAATCAAGCCTAAACTCGAGGCCGTGATTTTTAAATCCGAGACGCTCATACAATTTATGGACTTTCGGTCTTGAATATCTGCTGGTGGCGACCAACTTATAACATTTATTTTTCCTGGCTTCAATGATTGCTTCATTTATTATTTTTGTTCCCAATCCCCTGCCCCTAAGATTTTCTTCAACATAAACATCCTCTAATAACCCAAATGGTTTTTTATGGAGATCGTTTTGCAGGATATAAAGATATGCCCTTGCCGCCTCTTTTCTTTTATCTTTAAAAGATAACCTGATTCCTCTTGCTTTAACTATCTTACGTTTAGTCTCCATCCTGATTTTCATTCTTTCGCCCTTCGGACTTCCATGCCATAAAAGGAAATTCGGGCGGGCAAAAAGCGGAGTTTAAAAGAACCAGTTGGACCGTTTCGGTGTTTGGCAATTTCCGCCGTCACATTTTCGGGTGTCTCCTCCTCTTCTCGATAAAGAAAAACAACCACATCCGCATCCTGCTCGATACTATTATGAACGATGACGTCATTGGCCAAAAAATTGTGAGTGCCCGAAACGGTGGCATCAAAAACCTCTTCTTCTCCCTCTTCCTTTATCGCCAAAACTTCATCCCAATACAAGTCAGAAGACGAGAGATTTTTCAGATAATCATTTTCTAAAATAGTGGTAATATGAGCCAGCCGCTGACGCGAAACACCATTTTTATGCCTTTGCGTCCCACTATAAGCCCATTTTAATCTTCGGTGAAATTCTCGGGTGGAAAGACCAAGCCGTTTTCTTTCTTCTTCGATTAGCTGCCAAACTTCTTTGGGAATAACATCTAAATTAGGATTGGCCTTAATTTTTTCTAGTTGCTCAATTGCCTTCCGAACCTGCTCTTTCTTGCCATAAATCCCAATATTTTTCAAAAATTTAAGTTGCTCGGTTTTGCCAGAAATATCAACAATATAGCCTTCCCGATAGCCTGCCTTTTTTGTTTTTCTTATTCGGGAGCAAATTCCAAATCTTAAAAGTAAATGCTGAACTTGAGAAACCAATTTTTGGCTGGTTGAGGCAAAGTAAAGGGCAAAGCCTCCCTCGGAAGCCTGGCTAAAATTACCATCGGTTGCCCAAAGATGACTTAAAAAAAGAGCGATTTGAGGAAGGGGCAAAGTAAAAATAAACCGGGGAATCTCTTTTTCCCAAGAATGCTGATTATAAATTCCTAAGTCTTTAAACCATTGAATAAGGGGATTTTTTATTCCTTCTTTTGGATTGCCGGAAAAGTAAAGATGATACCAATTTTCTTGTTTGATTTTTCGTGGGAATAGACCAAAACCTTCCTTACCCGCTTTTTCAACCGCCCTAAGATTGGCCAAATTTCCACTGGTATAATGACAAGGTTGATGTTTTAGATAGCAACCATCGCCAATAAAATGAGCCAGGAGAACCAGTCTTTCTTCAGGCGGATCAAGAGGTTTTTGAACCAGAGGAATTATTCTTGGAACAGCTATCCGTTCACCAATACGCAGTTGGTCCAATCTTTTCCAACCGAAAAGAGCATAAAAAGGATGGTTGGCGGAAGCCCTTATTTCTTTCCCAGAACGCAAAATTAATCTATAAACCTTTTTCTTGCCGCTTTGGAAAGCCTTAATGAGTTGACAAACCTTTAGTTTTAAATCTTCTCCCAGCGAAAAGACAGGAATCATTTCTTTAGTCTCTGCTAAATCTTTAATTGTAACCAATTCTCCGGTGTCAGCCCGCATGATTTGCGTCTCTTCTGTCAGACAACCCGACTCGCGTAAATCCGCCAAACGAGGTCTTGCTCCTCCCCGAACTTCAACCGCCCGAGAAAGTTGAGAAACAGCCAAAACAGGCAACTTCAGCTCTCGGGCTAAATTTTTAAGCCCCATAGAAATCTCCGATACCTCCTGAACCCGATTTTCAAGTTGCCGACCCCGAACTAACTGAAGATAATCAACAATTATAAGTTTTAATCCTTGCTCAACCTGAAGCCGACGAGCCTTTGTTCTCATCTCCAAAACGGAAATGGCTGGAGTATCGTCAATAAAAAGAGGCGCCTCGGCTAAAATTCCCATGGCATCAGAAAGCCGGGTAAAATCTTCTTCCTCAAGTCTGCCGGTTTTTAGTTTCCAGGCATCAATATCTGCCTGACGGACCAAAAGTCTATCAACCAACTCTTCTTTACTCATCTCAACGGAAAAAATTCCTACCGGCTCTTTTTCTTCAACCGCCAAATGGCGAGCAATATTTAAAACAAAAGCAGTTTTCCCCAAGCCCGGTCTGGCTGCCAAGATTATCAAATTTGACTGCTGAAATCCGGCAAGCATATTATCTAAATCTTTAAAGCCTGAAGGCAGTCCCCGAAGACCACCGGCTTTTTTATGAAGTTCGTCTAGGCGGTCAAAACTCTCCGCCAGTGCATCTTTAACTGGTAAAAAAACTTGTTTTAAGTGCGCCTGGGAAAGGGCAAAAACCTGTTGTTCGGCCTGGTCTAAGACGCCTGTCGCCTCGCTTCCCTCGTCAAATGCCTGCTCGGTAATTTTTGAAGCCGCGGAAATAAGTTGTCTTTTAGTGTAATTGTCTTTAACAATTCGACCATACTCTTCAACATTTCCGGCCGTTGGCACAAGCGATGCAAGTTCAGAAAGGAAAGCCGCTCCCCCAATCCTGGTTAAATCTTTTTGTTTTTTAAGTTTTTCCGTTAAGGTAACAATATCAACTGGTGACCGCTCTTCATACAAAGAAAGAATTGCCCGAAAAATGCAAGCGTGTTTCTCATCATAAAAATGCTCGGGCCGCAAAAATTCCGCCACGGCGACGATGGCGTCTTTATCAATTAAACAGGCGCCGATAATAGATTTTTCCGCCTCATCTGAATGGGGAGGGATTCGCGCTTCAGCCATTTTTCCTCTCTAAAACGATAATTTGCATTTCTTCAGGTAACTTGTCGCCAGTAACTGTCAATTTTGGCAAAACTTGAGCCTTTTCTCCCATCTCATGCAAGAAATCATCCAAAGTTTGAGTTTTTCCAAAAACAGAAGGATTAAGCCCAGGAAAATTGTAATGCATCGGGATAACAATTTTTGGCTCAAGTTGAGAAATTACCTCCGCTCCCTGCCTTGGACCAAGGGTAAAAATTCCCCCAACAGGAACAAAAAGAATATCAACTCCGTTTAACTCCTGAAGAGCAAGGTCTGAAAGCTTATGACCTAAATCTCCTAAATGACAAATTCTTATCCCATCAATTTCAATTAAATAGATGGTGTTTTGACCACGCTCTGAACCTTCTTTGGAATCATGAAATGAAGAAATTCCAAAGATGGAAACATTTTTAACCTCATACTCTCCTGGACCAGAGATTACAAAAGGAGAGCCTAAAACAAGCTCCTTTTTATTATGATCTTCATGCTCGTGAGAAATGGTCAAAATATCTGCCTCCACCTTGGGAAATTTTAAACCCGTCATTTCCGAAGAATACGGATCAGTCACCAAGGTGGTGGTTTTGCCGCGAATTTTAAATGAAGAGTGCCCCAAATAGGAAATTTCCATATTTATTTTTCCTTAACAAACATTAACACAAAAAGACCTCTCTTGACAAGACCCCTCTTTTACGCTATAGTGTCCCGAGCATGAGAAAGGAAGTTTTAGTTGCCATCCTTGTTGGCTTTGCTCTGGGACTGGTGATTACCTTTGGTATCTGGTCAGCCAACAAGGCGCTAACGAGCAAAAAAGCGCCAATTGTCCCAGAAGAAGTGACGGCTCCCACCGTCGAGGTGACCCCAACTCCCTCTTTTTCTTTGGCAATCTCAAAACCTGAAGATGAAAGTATTGCCTCAACGGAAAAGATAACGATCTCGGGAACAACCGAACCAGGAGCGTTTGTAGTTGTCATCGCTGAGAAGGGGGAAGAGATTCTAGAAACAGACGAGAAGGGAATTTTTACTGGTGAGGTCTCGCTTGTTTCAGGAACAAATGAGATTACGGTGACTGCTTTTTCCGAAAATGGCGAAGAAGTCTCAAAAACTCTAAATATTGTTTACTCAACGGCCGAAATTTAAGAAATTAAAAAATAAAAACTAAAAATGAAAAACGACAATTCAAAATTAAAAATTTTAAGATTTTTAATTGTAATTTTTATTTTTTCATTTTTCATTTTTCATTTAGCTCCAGCACTGGCGCAGTCTCCTACTCCCGAATCCACTACTCCTGGCCAAGTTCGCCAGGAAATTAAAGAGAGGGTTCAGGAAAGAATTGAACAAATTCAGGAACAGTTTAAAAAGAGAGCCTTTTGGGGGACCCTAAAAGAAATAAGCAATTCGACCTTGGTTCTTGAAACCCCAAGGGGGGAGCGAAGAGTAAAAACAGACAAAGAGACGAAGTTTTTTGGTCCAGGCAGAAAAGAAATAAAGTTTGCCGATTTGGAGATTGGCAATTTTATAATTGCTTTGGGCTTCTGGCAAGAAAATGGAACACTCCAGGGAAAAAGGGTTATTGCTTTAACTAAAACCCCAAAGCCTGCCATTAAAAGGCACGCAGTTTATGGAAAAGTGGCGGACATATCAGAGGAAGAAAAAGTCTTATCTTTGGTCCATCCAACAAAATCTGGAATCACTTTCGAAGTTAAAATAACAGACCAGACAATTATCACCAAAAAGGTTGAAGGCCCGCCTGCCGGCGAGGCAAGAAAAATAAAGAAAGTTAATTTTGAAGCGATTGAAATTGGCGACCGAGTGGTCGCCGTTGGGACAAGAGAAAAGGAAGGCGGAACCCTAACCGCCAAACTTGTCCATGTTATTCCAGGAATTGCGAAAGGGCTTGAAAAGATAACACCAACACCCACTGAAAAGGTCAGTCCCACCCCAACCAAAAAACCTACCCCTACTCCAACCGAGTAAACCCAGCAAAACCCGTTTTATCACCCCCAAATTCATATAACTTGGCAGCGGCCGCTTGTTATTTATGTTAAATTCACGCAAAATTTTTGATAAACCTGGTACGCCCTATCCCCCAGCCAGTCTTTTGGTAAAAGAGCAAAAGGTAATTGTGGGTCATCTTTTAAAACAGCAAAGAACCTAAGACTAATCTCCCAGGGAGCAAGTTTTCTCCTTTTAACGTCCTCTAAAAACTTCCAATATCTCTCGTTCAATTTCTCTAACCGATAGATTCCTCTGACCAATTCCTCAATAGGCATTTGTCCAACATTTCCATCTCTGCCAATATCAGAAACCACCACCAAGCCCGAAAGTTTATATTCAGCTACAAAGTCTGCTAAAGATTTCTTGGGATCATAAGGCGTCAACCAAACCGAAGCCTGGAGCATCCCGCAAGAAGTTCTTTTTAAATACTCCCGCAGAAGATCCCGATCCTTCTTTCTTCTTTCAGGGATATCGTAAGTAATAAGATAAATCTTACCGTCCCAGGGTCTTTCAACCTGATATTGAGGCAAAATCTTGTTAAGTCTTTCTCTGCCTAATTCTGTAATTCTCCACTCGTTTCCGTCTTTAATCAAGAATCCCTTTTTGCTGGCATAATAAGCTCCTCGTCTTAGCGTCTCGCCCCTTATCTCTCTTACGAAATTCACTGAATTCTCTATCGCCTTAAAAAAATCTTTTCTCCCGCTCCCCACCGCATAACTTTGCGCCCAAAAAGCAAAAAGAAATAAACTTGAATCAATCAAAGTATCCAACACCCCCAAAGAAAACTCCTGAATTTTCTCTTTTATTTCCCTACTTCTCATCTCCAAAATTATCATAATTAACTAGCGGCCGCTTGTCAAATATATGAACTTGACTTTTAATTTCTTCTGGGTTAGTATTCTTACTAGAATGACGGGTTTAGTTTCTCGACTTCATCATCACCAAAAACCAACCTAAGAGTTGGCGGTTTTGTGATGGAGTAAAAGAAACTAAATTTGGCAAAACCAGCCAACGGCTGGTTTTTTAGTGGAATAAATTCAAAAACTTAATTACTGTACCATAATTAAGAAAAAGAGCAACTAGATTGTTTAGAATAATGAAAAATGCTAATATCTAAAGTATGAGAAAACTTAAATTTCAATCTGTTAAAGGGACAAGGGATTTTTATCCGGACCAGATGGCTTTCCGGAACTTTCTATTTGGGAAAATGAGAGAAGTCTCCAAAAAATTTGGTTATCAAGAATATGAGGGACCAATTTTGGAGCCTTTAGAACTCTACGCTGCAAAATCTGGCGAGGAACTGGTCAAAAAACAAACTTTTGTTTTAACTGACAGGGGGGGCAGAAAACTGGCTTTGCGACCAGAACTTACCCCAACCTTAGCAAGAATGGTTGCCCAAAAACAGGGAGAACTTCCTAAACCGATCCGTTGGTTTTCCATTGGTCCAAGATTCCGCTATGAACAACCTCAAAAGGGAAGACTCCGAGAATTCTATCAATGGGATATTGATATTTTGGGTTCAGAGGCACCAGAGGCAGATGCGGAGATTATTGCTATCGCCGCCGAATTCTTAAAAAGTTTAGGTTTAACCCCTAAAGAAGTAAAAATCAAAGTTAATGACAGAAGTTTGATGGAACAAAAACTTTCTTTTATCGAAATTCCCAAAGAAAAAATCCAAGAAGTTTTTCGCGCCATTGACAAAAAAGAAAAAATGGCAGAAAAAGACTGGCAAGATTGGCTTTCGGAAATCGACCTAAACCCGCTTCAAATCAAAGATTTAGAGGGAATTCTAAAAGATAAAGATTTTAGCCGAGAGTCAGAAAAATTAACGAGAATTTTTTCTACCCTTTCTGATTTAGGGGTGGCGGAATATGTTGAATTTGACCCAAATATTGTCCGGGGACTAGATTATTATACTGGCGTGGTTTTTGAAGCCAGGGATACTAAAGGCAAATTTCGGGCAATTTTAGGTGGGGGCAGGTATGACAACTTAGTTGAAGTCGTTGGGGGGCAAAGACTGCCAGGTGTTGGTTTTGCCGCTGGTGATGTTGTCATCGAGGAAGTTTTAAAAGAGTACAAAAAAATTCCAGACGTTACCTCTCTTCCAACCAAGGTCCTAGTCACCGTTTTTGATGAAAGTCTTTTCCGAAAATCTCTCGAGGTAGCAACTCTATTACGGCGCAGTAATATAGAAACCGAACTTTATCTAGAGCCAGCGAGTCTTGATAAACAATTCAAATATGCCAGTCAGCAAAATATCCCCTATGTTATAATCCTGGGTCCAGAGGAAGAAAAATCTGGAACAGTAACGATTAAAAATATGAAGACTGGCGAGCAGAAAAGAGTCCCCATTAATAAGATTAGTGAAGTGATTCAATAGTGATTCAATAGTTATTCAGTAGTAATTCAGTTGTATGGAAATTAAAAGTTATAAAGATTTAGAAATTTGGCAACTATCTGAAAAGTTAATCGTTAAGGTCTACCGTCTTTTAACCACTTTTCCCAAGGAAGAAAAATTTGGAATAGTCGCTCAGGCAAAAGATTCTGTCATCTCAACCGCTGGGAATATTGCCGAGGGCTTTGGAAGATTTTATTTTAAGGATAAAATCGTTTTTTATTATCACTCCCGAGCTTCTCTCTTTGAAACCGAAAGTCATCTTCTAACTAGCGAAAAACTCGGATTTATTAATGAGAGCAATTGCAAACTTTATCAAGAGATCTTAGGTGATATCCAAAATTTGGGAGTCAAAATCAATAACTACATCTCCACTCTCTGGAAAACTGCAAAACAACAGAATAATCAACTGAATAAACAACTGAATCACCATTGAATAATCTATTGAATTAACAATTAAATCTCTGCTCATGTCTAAAAAACGTTTAACTGCCTACCTTCTTTTAACCTTAACTGCCGCAATTTGGGGAATTGCTGGGCCGGTTATCAAAAATACTCTCCAATTTATTCCCCCATTTACCTTTCTTTTTTGGCGGTTTTTGCTTGCCTCACTAATATTTCTCCCCTTTTTTATTTTTGTCGCCA
>JBMORX010000009.1:0-7683 GCA_049322615.1 Patescibacteria group bacterium | reverse complement strand
GCAATTTGGGGAATTGCTGGGCCGGTTATCAAAAATACTCTCCAATTTATTCCCCCATTTACCTTTCTTTTTTGGCGGTTTTTGCTTGCCTCACTAATATTTCTCCCCTTTTTTATTTTTGTCGCCAGGCGAGAAAAAGAAACCATCAGAAGTCTTTTACCAATTGTTCCAATTGGTTTTTTGGGAATTCCTCTTTGTCTCTCATTTATTTTTCTTGGGTTTCAGCGCACGACCGCCCTAGACGGAACAATCCTGGCGGCTATGGCACCGATTTTTATTGTCTCCGCCGGAGTCCTTTTTTTAAAAGAAAAAGTAACCAGGCTTGAGAGCATTGGTTTGGTCATCGCCGTGGCGGGAAGTATTATCATGATCTCCCAACCCCTTTTAGAGGGTGGGGCTTTTGCCCAAAAGAATTTAGTCGGTAACCTTTTAATTTTTGCCTCAAATATTGTTTGGACTGCTTATGTTATTTGCTCAAAGGTCGAATTTAAGAAACACTCCCCCTTTGTCATCACCGCCGTCTCCTTTTTCACCGGTTTGCTCGCCATCTTTCCTCTCGCTCTCATCGAGAGCAATCTTCAAATTACTAATTACCAATTACTAATTACTAATTACCCTGTCCTTTTTGGCATTCTCTATATGGTAATTTTATCTTCAGTTGTCGCTTATTTTGCTTTTGAGCAAGGACTTAGGCTTATTGAGGCGTCGGAAGCGACTCTTTTTGCCTATCTTCAACCAATTTTTGCCGCCCCCCTGGCAGTTTTTTGGCTTAAAGAGTCAATCACTCCCCCATTTTTACTTGGAGCAGTCATCATCACTCTTGGGGTCTTCTTAACCGAGTACAGACCTCGCCACCTTGCCTCTCGGGGTTAAAAATGATAGAATATTATTCGGATTCTAATGAAAAAAGATATTCATCCAAAATGGTATCCAGAAGCCAAAGTCTCCTGCACTTGCGGGAATACTTTTACCGTGGGTTCAACTAAGCCCGAGATTCAAGTTGAAATCTGCGCAAAATGTCATCCCTTTTTTACCGGCGAAATGAAGTATGTAGATACCGCCGGAAGAGTGGAGAGATTCCAGCAAAAACAAGCCCAGGTTAATCCCCAAAAATTAATAAAGAAAAAACAAAGAAAACTCTTGAAAAAACTGGCTGAAGAAAAAGAAGAAGAGAAACGCCCCAAATCATTAAAAGAAATGCTCAAGAAGACGACTGAATAACTACTGAATGACGCGAGGGCATAGCCCAAGCGAATCACCATTGAATGACGGTTATTCAATAGTTATTCGGTAGAGATTCAATTGTGATTCAATTGCTAAATGAACACTGATGTTGCTATTTTAGAAATCCGGCCCGGAACTGGCGGTGAGGAAGCAAAAATTTGGGCTTCTGATTTACTCCGGATGTATTCAAGATTTGCCAATTCCCAGGGGTGGAAAGTGAACTTTATCGATGAGGGAGTAATTAAAATTCAAGGGCTTTCGGTTTTTGAAAAACTGAAAAATGAAGCCGGAGTTCACCGCGTCCAAAGAATCCCAAAAACTGAACGCTATGGCAGGATTCATACCTCAACCGCTACTGTCGCCGTTCTGCCAGAAATTCCCGAAAACCAGATTTTTGTCAACCCGGCGGACCTGGAGTGGCAATTTTTTCGCGCCTCAACCCAAGGAGGACAAAATGTCCAAAAAGTTGCTTCAGCCGTTCGGCTCAAGCATCAACCCTCAGGGATCACCGTCGCCTGTCAGCAAGAACGAACCCAAGAACAAAATCGCAAACTCGCTTTAGATTTACTCCGCTCCAAACTTTTTGCCAGAGAAGAGGAAGAAAAAGAAAGGACAATCGCTGGTTACCGCTCTATTATTGGTCGGGGCATGCGGGCGGAAAAAATCCGCACCTATAATTTTCCACAGAACCGCGTGACAGACCACAGAATTAACAAATCTTGGGGGAACTTAGATTCAGTTATAGAAGGCAGGTTGGATAGGATAATAAAGACTCTCGCGGTTCTGTGAGTCCGCCACAAATCGCAGCATGAGCCATTTATGAATAATACTGAAAAGGCGAATGCTAAGATTGGGCGGGCCCCAAAACCGGGTCACTGATCATAGATTAAATAAATCCTGGAAAAATCTGGAGGCTATTTTGGATGGAGAACTGAATAAAATAGTAGCCGCAACTACGGAGATCTCCTAAAGCCTCAGTATTTGCATGGTCGGTTCTTCATTTATCAATCAAAAGCCTAAGACAAAATGAGAAGTAAATAATCTTGGCTCCAAGTGGGATGGGTATGGGTAGAGGAACAAACTTTGGAAAAACTGGCACTAGTGGAGGAGATGACACTAGATTTTCTAACTCCTCACTGAGTTGTTGTAATGCACGAGGGTCTTTTCCTTTTTTAAGATTCTCCATTAGCGCGTCAATTTTCTTTGGGGCGTTTGAATCCCCAACTTCTATCTGGCTAAGTTCGGTTAAGATCCCCTGAAGACGTTTAGGTGCATATCTTATAAATTCACCTTCTAATCTACGATTTTCCGGTTGTGTCAGGGGGTTCGGATACCCTTCTCCTCCTTCTTTACTTCGCACTCTACTCATCTTTTCCTTTCCTTTCAAAAATCGCTGCCGTATTTCCACCGAATTGGCAGTTAGGCAGCTCTGGGAACGAAAATAACATAAACGTGTTTAATTGTCAACAACAGGTCTATTTCGACACTCAAACACGGAATTTACACGGAAACTCACGGAACACGGAAATTAGTCTCGGCCAATAATCCAACGTTTAATATAAACTTTCCCTGGCTGGCCAAAATTTACCAGAAGGGCTAAACGATAGCCAGTTCCGGTTAGATAGTAAAGTAATTGATTTTCGTATTCTCTTGGAAGAGTTTTTGTTGCCTTAATCTCTAAAACAATTTTCCCTTCAATCAAAAAATCAGCCCGATAATTGCCGACCCTGGTTCCCTCATAAATTACCTTTAGCGGAACTTCCTGCTGAAACTTTATCTCCAGCCTGGAAAATTCTAGCGCCAAAGCCTTAAGATAAACTGACTCTTTGTGAAGTGCTCCAAGTTTTTTGCAGACCTTAAAAACTGCTCCTCTTATTTTGTAAGTTAAATCAGCATAAAGAAGTTCTGCCATCTTTCAGTGTTCCGTGATTTTTCCGTGTAGGCTTCTGTGAATTTCTGTGTTCTTAGCCTTCGAATTCCGTTAAAACTGTTTTGACTTTTGACTCTTGCCCATTTCGCCAAATTGTCAGCTCAACTGTCTCTCCAACTTTTTTTCCAGAAATTAGTTTTGCCAACCCTCCCCCTTCTTCAGAAATCCGCTTACCATCCATCTGGGTTAAGATATCACCTTTTTTAATTCCCGCTTTTTCAGCCGGCGAACCAGAAACTACTTCAACCACGTAAGCTCCCTGCGGCAGTTCGTTTAAGATGGCAACTTCTTTGGAAATCATCCGGTAACGGACCCCTAAAAATGGTCGAGAAAACTGACCGGTTTCGTTGAAATTTTTAATCGAATCTTTGACTAAATTTATTGGCAGAGCAAAACCAATATTTTGTCCGGCTTGGGCAACCGCCACATTAATACCTATCACCTGACCAGCGGAGTTAATTAGCGGTCCCCCACTATTCCCGGGATTTATGGCGGCATCGGTTTGAATAACATCATCCAGTCTTTCCACATAACCCTCAAAAGGAGAACCGGCGGTGATTCCCCGACCAAGACCAGAAATCACTCCAGTGGTGACCGTGTGGCGAAATTCTCCCAAAGCCGTCCCAATGGCGATGACAAATTGACCAACCTTAAGATTTGCGGAATCACCAAGCTCAACCGGTTTAAGTCCTGAAGCGGGAACCTTCAAAATGGCAATGTCATTGGCTGGATCGCGATAAATCTTTTGCACCTGGTAAGTTTTATCATCTTTAGTAATCACTCTGTATTTGGCTTGGGTGTCGGCAACAACATGCTTATTAGTGACGATTAAGCCATCAGAGGTGATAATAAAGCCAGTGGCAATGTCTTGTTCGATTTTCTCTTCTTTTTCTTGGGGTTGGGGGGAACCAAAGAAAAAAGGAAATTCCTCAAAACCCGGGAACTGAAGAGTCTTTTGGGTTTTACTTATCCCAATCGTTACCACTGAAGGAGAGACTTTTTCTGCCACCTCAATCACCACCGATTCCTCATTTAAAATTCGCTGGGTTTCGGTGGGAATTCGAAAACCAGCCTCTTTTCTAGGAAAAAGTTTATCCAGGATTCGGTATCCAAAAATTCGATCAGAGGCAGCGCCCCCCAACACAGAAACTGCCACTACTATCAAAACAGCAAGGCCAAGAAGAAGATTTTTTATTTTTCTCATTTTTATTTTTTATTTATCATTTTACATTTTTAATTTTACATTTCAAGTAATATTTCGATTGCTTTTTCAAGTTGAGGATCTTTTGTCTGGTCTTTCTCATCCATTTTAACCTCAAAATCAGGGGTAATTCCTTCTTTATCAATCGACTTACCTGAAGGGAGTAACCATCTGGCAACAGTAATATGGAGCCCGGCTCCGCCAGTCAACTCTTCTGCTTCTTGAACTGTTCCTTTGCCAAATGATTTCTCGCCAACAATCTTGGCTCTGCTTCTCTCCTTGAGAGTCCCGGCGACGATTTCTGAAGCCGAAGCTGAACCCTGATTAATCAAAACAACAAGGGGAAGAGTCAACAATCTTCCCTTACGGTTAACGGAAAAGGTTTCCACTCCCCCATCCCGGCTTTTTTCTTGCTTAACGACCACTCCATTCCCTAAAAACTCCGAGGCAATAAAAACCGACCCCTGAAGAAATCCCCCAGGATTATTTCTTAGGTCCAAAATCACTCCTTTGACTTCACCCTTCGCCCTTCTCTCTTCTATCTTCCCTACTGCCTCTTCCCATTCTTGATAAGTCCGCTCACCAAAGCGCAAAAGTTTTAAATGAGCAATATTATCCCGGAAAGTTACCTCAACGCTTCGAACGACAATGGTCTCTCTTTTAAGTTTTACCTCAAACTTGTCTTTTCCCTCCCGAAACATGGTCAAGGAAACCTCTGTCCCTTTTGGTCCGCGAATGAGCGTTACCGCTTCAGGTAGAGTCATTCCCGCTGTTTCTTTATCAATATTTTTTGCTTCATCTTTAATTTTCAAAATTAAATCTCCGGCTTTGACTCCCGCTTTCTCGGCCGGCGTCCCAGACAAAGGAGAAATTACGGCAATTTTTGAATCTTTATAACCAAGTTGAATCCCCACTCCCTCAAAGGCTCCAGACAAGTCTTCTTTTGATTGTTTTTGTTCCTGGGGTGGCAGGAAAACCGTGTAGGGATCACCCAACGAGGCAACCATTCCCGAAATTGCCCCATAAACCATTTTTTGATAATCAATTTTTGATTTATCAAGATAAGACTGCTCTAGGCGGTCCCAAACATCCCAAAAAAGAGAAAAGGAAACATCTTCTTTGCCTTCGGGAATTTTTCTTTCAAGAGTAACTTTTGGCTGGTAATTTGTAAAAGAAAGCTTAAGCTGTCTTTCCCCAAACCAAAAGCCTGTTCCAAAAGCAAAAAAGGTTAATGCTAAGATTAAAATAGTTTTTCTCACTTGCACAAGGGTCATGCGAATTTTCATTTAAGTTGGAAAACAAAGATACTTTTCCTCCCCAGAAATTATTGCCTCCTCCCCATCTTTCTCTTCTAACTCAAGCCAAACCTCTTTGGGAATGAATTCGTCTTTACCTCCAATGGTGACTATCGTCAACTCATTCGGCCCAAGCTCTTGGGAAATTGAACCTCCAACCAAACCTTTAATCCCCAATGCCTCGGCTTTATGGCAAACCCCAAGAGAAATTTTACCAGCAAAAACTAAAATTTTCCCTACTTGTTCGGGTCCTAGATCTTGAAGTTTTACCTCTTTTTCTCTCTCTCCGTAAAGTTTGAGAGTTCCCAAAACCTTTGGTCCCTTTCCCCAACTGCCTTCAATTTTTAGTCCTTTAAATTCCAAAACCAAAAAATCGCGGCCAGCTTCTTTTACTTTAGCCTTGAAAGGTGAACGGATTTCCTTTTTCTCACTCTTGGTTTTTATCTTTAAAATCCCTTGCTTTGAAACATCTACCAAGATCCCAGAAACTGGGCTTTTAAATTCGACTCTTTTCCCCAGAAAAGTTTTCTTGAAAGCAAGAGTCTGGTCTTTTTCTATTTTTGAGCCAAGAGAGGCGGCAAGCAAGCGTCCAGAGAGGTCAAGCTCTTGAAATTCTTCTTCTTCTTTAGTTGCCAAAAGTTCACCTTTGGAAACCTCATCATTTTCCCTAACCAAAACTTCACCCCCCAAAGGAAAAGAAAGGGAAAAAGTACAGTTTGCAATCTCAAAGTCTGGACAGGTCATTTCACTTGAGTAATAAATGGCAAAAGGGCCAAATATCTTGCCCTTTTTATCGCCCTGGCAAGCCTTCGCTGATGTTTGGCACAGACACCACTTCTAAGCTTAGCCAAAATTTTCCCACGCTCAGAGACAAACTTCAAAAGAATTTCCGGATTTTTCCAATCCGGCAAAACTCCCCCTTGGCAAAAATAACACTCTCCCCGCTTTTGGCGGATAAAAGTCTTTCTTTTTATCATGTTTTAAAACGGTATATCCTCGGTTGGATTTGTCTCTTCCCCGGGTTCTTCCCCTTCAGAATTCTTTGTGCTCTCGGTCTTTTCTTCTGTCTCCTCTGGGGCTTCGGTCTTTTTCTTTTTCTTCCCAGTATCTGAAGGCGTCGCCGCTGGGGTAACTGCCGAGGGTTCGGCTACAACCTCTGGTGCCACCTCTGCAACCGGAGCCTCTTCAGTGGGGACGGCTGCGACTTCTTCTCCAGGCTGCCGGCGACTATCCAAAATTATCATGTCTTCAATGACAATTTCCGTTGTCTGTCTCTGAATCCCATCTTGACCTGTCCAAGCTCTTGTCTGGAGTCTTCCCTCAACATAAGCCCTTCTGCCCTTAAATAAAAGTTGGGCACAGAGTTCGGCTAATTTGTTCCAAGCCACAATTCGGTGAAACTCTGCCTCTTCCTTCTTCTCGCCTGACTCTGTTACCCAATATCTATTTGTTGCCAAACCAAAAGTACAAACTGCTGTTCCTTGAGGCGTATATCGCAATTCCGGATCCCGAGTTAAATTACCAATCAACTGCACCTTATTCAAACTTCTTGCCGCCACGAATTTTTGTTTTCACCTCCTTTACTCCACTTTTACCAATAAATATCTTAAAACTTTTTCCTTAAGACGCAATTTTTTTCCAAGCTCTGCTGTTCCATCCCCAGGCAGCTCTAGATTAAAAATTAAATAAATCCCTTCTTTTGCCTTTTTAATTGGATAGGAAAGCTCTTTTTTACCCCAAGGGTCAACTTTTTCCACCTTTCCCTTCAGTTTTTCGATTTCTGCTTTTATCTCCTCGACCAATTTCTCTTTTTCTTCCTCTTTTAAATCAGGGTCCAAAACAATTGCCAACTCATATTTTCGCATAAAGGAAAGTATAACAAATAATTGGAAATTAGTAAATAGTATGTTCTGGTTACATACTTTTGAGACAATCCTCCTTTCTCATATCTTTTTGATAATACTGGTAAGGTGTTAAATAGCCAAGAGCTTGGTGTGGTCTCACCTGATTATAGTATACCACCCAATTGTCTA
>JBMORX010000008.1:0-51443 GCA_049322615.1 Patescibacteria group bacterium | reverse complement strand
CTTTGCTCTTCAGCGGGATTTGAAAAACGACCCTGAAGCGACGATTCAGAACTCAAACACCCCCGCCGAGCTTTTTATCTTCCGGCCGGATTTAGTCTTAAATGCCCCCAAAGAACTCTGGGTCTCCGAGATGTCCTGGCAGGAAGTCGCACCGTAAAAAAGCCATTACCGATGTGGTCAGCCAGGATACCGGTTTGACAAAAGTTGTATAATAGGGTAGGTAGTTATCACCAGAATAAAACATCGGCTAAATACTTAAAAGAAACAAAGAGTATTGCCTTACAACGTATTGCTAGCTGACACATGTTGGATATTCTTGATAACCCAACTATCCCCAGCGAGGTTTATACGGACAGAGTGGCCGGCCGTACTTTATTATTTAATCCACAGGTGGGTAGAGGTCTGGTTTTAGTTAGAGAACGCGTAAACAAAATACTTAAGTTGTGTACCGGTGCTAACAGTATAAGTGCGATCTCGGTGAAAACTGGATATCAGCCAAAAGAGATTATTTCTGTGCTAGGTAAGCTTGAGCAGCAAGGCGTTGTCAAGTTTGGCGGACATAAACCAGATTTAAAGCCATCCTCCAAACCGCCAAAACTTAGAGCTTGGATTCACACCACGAATGCCTGCAACTTAAATTGCAGTTATTGCTATATCCAAAAGAACGGCGCTTCTATGGACATCCCTACAGCTAGAAAGTCAGTCGAGGCGCTATTTAGAGTTTTTGCGCTACATCCAGACTTCGCAGATTGGTTGCTAATCTGTCTTTCTGGAGGAGAACCTCTCACTAATATCAACGTGGTGAAGGAGATACTCCAATACTCAAAGCAACTCTCGGCACAAACAGGCGTCAGACGAGGCATAGTCCTCCTTACTAATGGGACCATCATAACGCCCCCCATTATTGACATGATTAAAAAGTATGATATTGGTGTTTCGATATCGATAGATGGGCTGCGTGAATTTAATAAGAATCGCATGTTCTCGGGAGGTAAACCGGCGGCTGATATCATCTTGAAGAACATTGACCTCCTGATTGAAAATGGAATTTATCCATTCATACTCACTACGATAACCTTGGAAAACCTAGCCGGATTGCGTGAACTGACAAAGTACCTTATGAGCAAAGAGCTTAGTTTTCGTTATTCTTTATTACGCGATTTAGCAACAGGATATAACATCAGCGGCCACAAAGATGAAGTTATCGAAACACTAAATCAATGTTACGATATTATTGAAAGGTTATTGCCTCTAAGAACACGACCTTTCATTCATAATTTCGAGAGTTTAGCATTGACGAATGGTTGTACCAGAGGCTGCACCATAGGCGTAAGGTATCTGGCTATATCTCATGATGGTAAGGTTTACTTGTGTCACATGGATATAAATAGACGTCCTGCGGTAGGAAGTGTGGACGACATCGATATTCTGGAAAAAATCCGGAAACAGGATGTATTTCCAGAACTCACTGAGTCTGCCTCAGTTATGGCATACGATAATTGTAAGGAATGCGCTTGGAAATTTCAATGTGGGGGTTCATGCCCAATGTTAACGAAGCTCGCTAAAGGGCGAGTGAATACCTCGTCACCTTATTGTGATATTGTGCAGGCAGTTATCCCGCGACTACTTCGAGTAAAAGCACTAAACCTAATCAGAAGAGAACAATTAACTTTATATAAAAGTAAACAATCGTTACCTATTGCTTCAATCTAAAAAAACAAAAGAAAGGGGGTGAGGCGATAATGGATGCCGGGCAAGATCTTGGAGAAGACGTCTTGGTTGACGAATCGGATCTTGGTAATGCTACAAACGCAGAAGGTGACTGCGATTGCCAGTGTCCAGATGACTGCCCTTGGTAGCAGATAGGGGTTCGTCTACCCAAGAATAGCTTATTTACATAACATTCCTGGAGTGGTTTCTTATCCTAATAATCCACGTTTCAACGTTCTCGCGTGCGTGAAGAGCGTATAGCGCCACCAGGAGAAAACTGCATCGCATGCGCCGACGTATTGTACCAATTCCCCTCCGAATCCTTGTTTAAACCGATACAGCCCATACGGTAGGGTCACCGCCGACTTCGATTTCGACCCGTTTTGTTCACCCAGTGTCTTTTCTGGATGCGTCGTCTCAACTAGCGCATCCGCGACATCCGCGACATCCGCACCCCCCCAGAGATCATACCGTACACACCCGCGTGTTTTTGCCCATTTTATCGCCGCCCAATGCAGTGCATGGTTCGGCATCCGCTCACGATGGGCGTTCGATGATGCGCCGTACAGGTAAATTGCTTCTCCGCCAAAAGCGGTGACAAAGATCGCGGCAAGTGGTTCACCTTTATACTCGGCAATGAACAGACGCATGTAATCGTACGCGGTAAGCAGTTCATATACGGCGTGATAGTAGTCGAATGAATGGATCGCAAACGCGTCGCGCTCGCTTGTAATTTGCAGTAAGCGGCAGAACGTCGCCACGTCATCCGCGGTACTCGCCCGCACAACGACGCCCTTGCGCTCCGCGAGCCGGATATTGTAGCGCCATTTGGGTTTCATTTGGGCGAGAATCGCGTCGAGGTCGCATGTAAGGTCAAGGTGGATCGTGGTGCGGGGCTGAATTGAGGTTGCAAGTTTCATATTGTAGGTTTTAGGCCCAGGATCACAGAGCGCCCGTAAATCGAGAGCGGCATCGTCAAACCAGTTAGGTTCGATCTTGAGGGCGAACGCACCGCGCGCTTTTGCTACATCGCAAAGTATCTTTACAAGCACAGCAAGAGCGTTAGGATTGTTGGGGTCAACGACGGGACCGCGCGGAATGTAGGCAAAGCGAAGCCCTAGTGGAAATCGTCGAAAAAGGATTTGAGCCCCTGCAATTATTGTATTATCGCTCATAAGGGCAAGGCGTAGCGCATTCCAACCGAAACGCGATTTTAGTTCGCCCCACGCGGCAGACTGCAGAATGTGACCACAGCGCGCCCCAACAAAATCATCCCATGCACGCGCGTCAGGGTTTTCCATGACGCGGAACTGGTTACTCACAACAATATTGTACAATTTTGATGTCGAATAAATCAACTTGTAAGATTATTGGAAGTGGGAGTTTCACCGAGCTTTTTATCTTCCGTCCGGATTTAGTCCTTAACGCTCCCCGGGAGCTTTGGGTTTCCAAGATGAGTTGGCTTGAAGTGGTCCCGTAGAAAGAAAATTGTGGTTTAATTTTTTAATAACAACTCCGTCTCAGCTACGCTAGTCGTAACTACACTGCAAGGAGAAAGAACTAAATTATTTTCCAGTACATAAAAGGGATTTTTCCGTTGCTTACTTTGGGGGTGGCACCGATTATGCGCCTGGGCATAGAGTTTATCAAAATCCTGGTTCGGGTTGGTATAGATTTCGTATTCAAAAAAAGCGGTTAAGAAATCACCTAAAATCTGTCCTTGTGAGGCATTCTTAACTTCCCTGGGTAAGGCAAATTCCTCAAATTCAAACAAAGTTCTAAAGGCTTCTTTCTCTTTCCAATACCGGCTTTTAGTGGAAAGATCAACGCCTTTTTCCAAACATTCCCAAAAAGAAAGAGCATGACCTAGCTCATGGACTAAAGTTAAAGCGTTATAAATATTGGGTTTAAGTAAAGCCTCAATGGTGATCGTTCCATTCTTTTTGTCATACCTTGTGGTGGGATGGAAATCCTTTATTTTTCCAATGAGCTTGATTTTGGGAATAACCTCTTTAAATTTCGGATTTATCTTTCTTGCAATCTTAAAAATATCCTTGGGCAAAGAAAATTTTGGTGCGGAGACTAAAGAAAGAAAATCAGGAATATTAAACTCGGACCAATACCACTTACAATTTTTGGGAGGCAGAGGAAGTTTCTGATTAATTTCTTTAATAAGTTCGTCTGCTTTAGTAAAAAATAATTCCAGTTTATCTTTGGGTATTCCATCGGAAGTGGTAATGAAATCAAAATAGTTTTTGTATCCATCTTCGTTTGCCAATCGATTGCGCTCTGTAGCCAGTTTTTTAAATATAGGTTGAAGTTTAAAAACTACTTCCCCATAATCTCTATATGCTTTTTTGCGTCTCCTAAGATCTCTGTCGGGATTAAAAATCTCGAATCTAATTGCCTCAATCAGTTCTCGATGAGCAATAGCGTAATATTCTTCGAGTATTTTGGCGAGTTTTTGATGTTTTTCGTCCAGGGGAATAACTTTTATTTTTGGCTTCCTCATTTTTTATTCTTATTTTACCAAAAGAGAAAGAGAGAGTTGAGGAGTATATCCCTCGCATGGTAGCCACATGCTCTACAGCTTTAAGCTGCAACTCTCCCTGAAAGCCCGCTACTTATTCAGTTTTGGATAGCGAGAGGTTATCCTTTTCTCCTATTTCTTCGGAGACTGTGGAGACTGTTGGCAGGGAGGCTCTCCCCTCGCTAGCTTGGCCGCGATCTCCGCATCAATTGCCCCCCCCAAAGTAGAATGCACTCTACCATCGGAAGAGATATGGATCTCATCGATGCGCGGGATGCCCAAGCTTTCTCGGAGCGCCCGAACTGCAGGGGACTCCGGAAGACGGTCAAATGGTCCGGACATTTCTCACCTCGCAAGTGAGCAAACAGGGCTGTTAGGCTGGCAAAATTGCGCCTGGTGTGATCGACCTCCGCCAAAGGCGGACACACCCAACCCAAACTATCCGATATAATTAAACCATCACGCTGCTGTGATGGAGAATTATCGATTTCAAAGTGCCAAAACTGAATCTATTAAAGCATTATACCACTATCGGTCAAGCCCAATCAATTTCCGAGTTTTGGTTCTCCAAAAGGCATTACATTTTAACCAAACCCAGTCCTTTTCCTAAAATTCTTCTCCAGAAGAAAAGAGGTAATTTTTTCAAGGGGAGAGGAAAATAGCGTTCAACTCTTAATTTGATTTCTTGACTGGAAGCTGTGGCATCGAGAAATCTTTGATAGTGCCTTGGAGATAAGAATTTGGGGAGATCTTGTTTTTTAACCCAGCTAACTTTAAGTGTTTCTCCTTCTTGCCTCTTTAAATTGCCACTCTCTTTCTTGGCTTTGAAGAAAAAAATGATGTTTTTCCATAAAGGATGATCGTTAAGATAAATAGCCGTTAGCCTCATAATTTTAATTTTTATCCCTGTTTCTTCCTTAACTTCCCTTTTGGCTGTCTTTTCTGGTTCTTCTCCTTTTTCTATCATTCCTCCGGGAAAGCCCCACGTTTTTAAATCGTATCTTTGGGTTAGCAAGATTTCTCCTTTTTCATTTAAAACCAGGACGGAAACACTTCTCCGAATCGCCATTAAGAATATTATAACAATGTGGAGGAGAATTTGTGATATGATTGGGGGCAGGGAAGATGACTAAACTAGTTTTTATTACTCTTCAATTTATGACAAAACTATTGCCTCCTGATTGGGGGAAAAATGGAAAGAAAAATATGCTGAAGACGGTTTTAAATACGAAAGAGAGATTCAAAAAAGGTGGAATAAGTTAAATGATAAAGTTTTTTCTGCCTTTGAATCTTTTGGTTTTAGACTGCCAAACTACTGGCTAGCTTACCCGGTAACTCCATGGAGGAAAGTAATTCCCTTTTCTAGCCCTTTGACTTTTCGGATTTCTAAGAACTGGAATGAGGTTTTTACTACCTTGATACACGAGCTTTCCCATGTTGAGCTTACCTATTCTGAAAACCAAAAATTGAGCTACAAAATCTCTTGTTACATCCAAAAAACTTTTGCCAAAGAAGATCAAACAACCAAAATCCACATCCCTGTTGACCTTCTTCAGATTTCCGTTATGGCCAAGATTTTTCCCAAAAAATACAAAAAGATGATTAAAAGACAAAAATCTTTTTCTTATCAGAAGCGCACTTGGGAAATACTGGAAGAAAACAAAAAGAACATCAATCTTCAGGACCCAGTAAGTTCAATTTTGAGTTTAAGTTAATAGATTTTCGATTCGTTTAGTCCAAAAGTTGCCGACACCCCAGCCGAACTCTTTATCTTCCGGCCAGATTTAGTCTTAAATGCCCCCCGCGAGCTTTGGTCTTCCGAGATGAGTTGGCTTGAAGTCGCACCCTGATTTCGGAGAATCAGAATACTCGGAAAACTCGGAGGATCAGAGGATCAGAGAAATCAGAATACTCAGAGTATCGGATAGTCAGAGTTTCAGAAAATCAGATAATCTGATATCATAGATTTGTGATTAAAGACGTAACTGATTTGGAGGTTTATCGGGATTCCTTGACTCTTCTTAAAGAGTTGTATGCGTTTCTCGCAAAAGTTCCTAGGTCTGAATACGACAGTGTGGTTCAATGTAAAAAGGCTGGCAAGTCCATCTCTGCTCTTATTGCCGAAGGTTTTGCCAAGCGGTCTTCTGAAGCAGAATTCAAGCGCTTTCTAAAAATGGCTATTGGCTCAAGCGATGAGATCGTTTCACATCTACGGACAATTGCGATTGCCGTCCCAAGACTTACCGATGAAGCGGGAAAATTAGCCGGGAAATATAAAATTTTATCTAAGCGTCTAAATTCACTTCACAAAAACTGGCGTTCTGGAAAATTCTGATTTTCTGATTTTCTGACTTTCTGATATTCTGGTTCTCCGAGTATTCTGAGTATTCCGATCCTCTGGTTTTCTGATTTCTCTGGATATGTTATACTTCTTTTGCCTGCCTCAGGATTTTTTGATTGTATGTTTGATGCTCTGTTTGGTTTATTATCGCATGACCTTGGCATAGATCTTGGGACCCCGTATAGCCTTACCATTCGGCTTAGTAGATTTCTACTGCGCCTCATGGAGCGGCTTTGACGGGGCGGGCTGGTTTAGGAGGTAAAGTTTATGTTGGATGCCATATTTGGTTTATTATCGCATGACCTTGGCATAGATCTTGGGACGACCCATACTTTTGTTTTGGTTAAAGGAAAAGGAATTGTAATTAGGGAACCCTCGGTGGTGGCTCGCCAGAAAAAGACTAAACAAATTTTGGCTATAGGCAGCGAAGCCAAGAAAATGCTTGGTAAGACCCCAAAAAACATTGAGGCTTTTCACCCTCTTCGTCACGGGGTGATTGCTGATTTTGATGCCACTCAGGTTTTGCTTGAGCATTACATTAAAAAGGTTCACGAAACGCCTGGGTTTATTCCTAAAGTTCCCAAGCCAAAGGTGGTGGTGGCAGTCCCCTCCGGAGTAACCGAAGTGGAAAGAAGAGCAGTTCAGGAAGCCGCGCTTAGCGCGGGAGCAAGACGAGCATTTTTAATCGAAGAGCCGATGGCAGCCGCTATCGGCATCGGTTTGCCAATTTCCGAGGCAGCGGGAATTTTTATTGCTGATTTAGGCGGAGGGACATCCGAGATTGCCATAATTTCTTTAGGAGGGATAGTTTTAAATCGTTCTTTGAGAGTCGCCGGAGATGAGTTTGATGAGACAATCGTTAATTTCTTAAGACTTAAATATTCACTTTTAATCGGCTTGCCGACGGCCGAGGAGATAAAAATCGCCTTGGGGTCAGTTTACCCGCAAAAAAGCGAGAGACAAACAGTTGTTCGCGGTCGAGATTTAGAGACCGGTTTGCCAAAATCCCTAAAAGTTTCGGAGACGGAAATCCGGGAAGCCATTTCCCCAATTGCCTCATCGATTGTTTCTGTCATCTCCGACCTTTTGGAGGAAACTCCGCCAGAGTTGGTTTCTGATATTATGAGTCGGGGAATAGTTTTATGCGGGGGGTCGTCTCAAATTTCTGGTTTTGACAAGCTAGTCGCCGAAGCCACGAAAATGCCGGTTTGGGTGGCCGATGACCCCCAAACCGCGGTCGTTCGGGGCTGCGGCAGGGTTTTAGAAGACGAGGAACTCTTGCGGAGGGTCAGAGTAACAGGAGGGTTAAGATAGGTAGATATTTCCAAGCAAAACCAGGTTGAACCTCGTTTTGGGGCGATATTTCCACGCATGACAGGGACGGACCCTGTCAGAGATTTTCTGATAGGTTAAACGACGACAAAATTTGGGATATCCACTGGTTTGTTGTAAGTTGGTGAGGCTTGGTGAAGCTTTGACAACATAACGCCAAAGCGGTATTTTGTCAATGGATGAACCCTAGCTAAATTCACATTTGCCAAAACCACGCCAAGCAAGGTATACTGGTAAAGATGAGGAAGTTTTTAACTTTTCTTCTTTTGGCTCTTTCTTTGATAATCTTTGACCAACTTGGGGTAATAAGACCTCTAAGAGGGGGGATAGAAAAAATTCTGGTGCCGATTGAGGAAAGACTGTATGACCTAAAAAGGCGAGAGGACGAGAGGGCGAGAGGACGAGGAGAGCTGGAGCGAAAGATCGCCGTTTTGGAAAGCGAGATTTCAACTCTTAAAAAAGAAAATGCGGATATGCGCAGGCTTTTAGGCGCTCCCTTACCCCAGACTTGGAAATTTCAGCCTGCCAGGGTAATTGGAACTGAAGATGGAACACTTTTGATTGATAAAGGACGAGCGGACAATGTTTTTTTAGGTCAGGTGGCAGTTTTTGAAAATATTTTTGTTGGTAAAATAACTTCTTTGGGTGAGTACATCTCACGGCTTGAGACCCCCAAAAGTCAAAACTTGAAAATTCCGGTGGTGGTCAGGACTAAAACGGCTGAGGGAATAACGGCTCGCGGGCTTCTCACTTTTGCCGGAGGAAAGCTTCTCATAGATCGGGTTTTGCCAGAAGAGCAAATTTTGGAAGGTGATTTAGTTTTAACCGCTGGCAAAGATGGGTACCCTTCAGATTTACTGATTGGCAAACTCGTAAAAATTGAAAGAGGAAAATCCGAAGGGTTCCAAAAAGGAGAAGTTGAGCCTTTGATTTCTCCTTTTTCTCTTGAGAATGTTTTTTTAGTAATTTTAAAATGATTTCTTTGCTTTCTGGTCTTTTTTTTGCTGGAGTTTTGCTTTCTGCTTTAAAGTCAAACCCTCTGCGCGCCCTTGCCCTGGCTTTCTTTTTGGGTTTTGTCCTTGATATTTTTTTGGCTCAAACCTTAGGTTTTTCCTCAATTCTTTTTTTATTGACCTCAGGGATAGTCCTGGTCCTTAAACAAAGGTTTTCATTTTCAAATCCCTTAGCGGTGTTTTTTTTAACTTTTTTTCTCTATTTCCCTTTCAGGCTTGCAGCCGGAAGGAGTTTTAAAGTTTTGGAGGTACTTTTTCTTTCTTTGGCGGTGGCAATTTTCTCTTTTCCAAAGAAAGAAAAAATTTCTCTATGAAAGGCAGAATTTTTATTTTTTGGTTTTTCTTGTTTTTTTGTTTTGGAATTTTAATTTTGCGGCTTTTTCAATTGACCATAATTGAGGGAGCCTTAAATCGGAAGCTTTCTGATGAACAAAGAATTCGTTTGCGAAAAATTACTGCTCCAAGAGGGATGATTTATGATCGAAATGGCAGACCGCTGGTGAGGAACGTGCCCATATTTAAGAAGTGCCCCGCTTCTGGCGGGGTAAACTCCGTGAGAAGTGGGAAGTGCGAAGAAATTAGCCGGGAGAAAGCTTTGAGTCTGGAGGCGCAGGGGAAGGAGGCAGATTTGGCGATTGATATTGGCAGGGAGTATCCTTTTGGGGAGGCGATGGCCCATTTGCTGGGATATCTTGGCGAGGTAACGGAAAACGAAATTCAAAATTCAAAATGCAAAAATCAAAATTACAAATTAGGTGATTTAATCGGCAGAACCGGAATTGAGGAACAATATGAATGTCTGCTGCGGGGGGTGGATGGGGGAGAGCTGGTTGAGGTTGATACCGAAGGCAAAACGATTCGCAAAATTGGTAAAAAAGAGCCTGTTTTGGGAACGGATATAACCCTTTCAATTGATTCAGATCTTCAAGTTGCCGCCTTTAAGGCTTTAAAAGGCCGGAGGGGAGCGGTCGTTGCCCAAAATCCCAACACCGGTGAGGTTTTAGCTTTAGTCTCAACTCCTTCATTCAATCCAAATAACATCGAAAAAGAGGTTTTAACTGATCCTGGGATGCCCTTTTTTAACCGGGCAATTTCTGGGGCTTATCCGCCGGGCTCCACTTTTAAGATTATCACGGCGACGGCCGGGCTTGAAGAAGGAAAAATTTCCTCTGAGACCAAAATTTTAGATCCGGGAGAAATTGTCATTGGTAAATATCGCTTCAGTAACTGGTATTTTACTCGGTATGGAAAAACCGAGGGGGTAATCGATTTAGTTCGGGCAATTAAGCGCTCGACCGATACTTTCTTTTATAAGGTAGGAGAATTTGTCGGAGCAACAAAGTTGGTCGAGTGGGGGAAGGTGTTTGGGTTGGGCCAAGTTTTAGGAATTGATATTCCTGGAGAAATCTCTGGTTTTTTGCCGGAGCCTGCATCGCCGCAAGGCGGGTGGTTTTTAGGCAATACTTATCATTTGTCCATTGGTCAGGGAAATTTGGGTTTAACTCCGCTTCAGGTAAACACGATGACCCAAGTTATTGCAAACGGGGGCAAATTGTGCCGTTCTCACCTTGCAACCGAGGTTGAACCTCCAGCGCATGGAAATATCGGGGCAAATAGTGTCTGTTTTGAGGTTGGTTTAAAATCGGAGACAATTAACTTAATTTCCGAAGGGATGAGGGAGGCTTGTTCTCCAGGGGGAACGGCTTTTCCCTTATTTGATTTCAAACCTCAAGTTGCTTGCAAAACCGGAACCGCCGAGTTTGGCGACCCTGCCGGTCGGACTCATGCCTGGTTAACAGCCTTTGCTCCGACCGAAAATCCTGAGATTGTCGTTACCGCCTTAGTTGAAGCCGGTGGCGAAGGCTCCTCCGTCGCCGCCCCAATAGTTAAGAAGGTTTTGGAAGAGTGGTTTAGAAAATAATTTTTTGTCTTCATGTTGACGAGTCTTTTCCAAAATTATTCCCATATTTTTTGGCAATCTTCTTGACAGCACCATCGGTGGTTAATATAATTAAGATAGGATGGAATGTGACGCGGTCGCAACCAGTTCTATCCTGGCTAGATTTTAATCTACTCTAAATGTTGAGAAAGAGTTTAACAAAAGACTTACTAATTTTTCTAGGTTTTCTTATAGACGAGATTGATGCTCATACTTATCATGCCCAGATGCAACGGCTTTTTTGCCAAGGATGGTATAAACGTTCGTCATTTGAGTCCTCTGTTCGCCGACTTTTATCGGTTGGGGACATCGAGAAAATTCAGAAAGGCGGAAATGTTTTTTATCGGCTAACCTCTCTGGGGTCGGAAAGAATTAAGGAAAATATCCCTATTGTCAGACTTGCCAGCAAACCATGGGATAAAAAGTGGCGGTTGGTGATTTTTGACATTCAGGAAAAGAATAAATCCACCCGTGAAGCCTTGAGAGATAAACTTATATCGTTGGGATTCGGGATGTGGCAGGAATCGGTTTATATTACCCCCTTTGATATCGAACAAGAAATTAATCAATACTTAGTTTCCAAAAAGCTTTCTCAAGAAGCAGTTTGTTTAGTCGCCCAGAGGTCTGATTTAGGTGACGATAGGGCATTGGCAAATTATGTCTGGAAATTAGGAAAATTGAATGAGGAGTATCGAGATTTTTTTGAAGACTGTCAAAGGGTAAGGGAGAAGAGAGGAGATAAAATAACCGAAGTGCAAAGACTTTGGCTTGCTTATCAAGATCTCATTTTTAAAGACCCGCATTTGCCAAAAGAGCTTTTGCCCGTTGATTGGTTGGGCGAGAGGGAGAGGGCACGGAGGGAATTTAGTCGTCTCATACGCAATTATTAGCCTCGATGGAACGTGACGCGGTCGCAACCTATTACATCTAGGTTTGGTTCAGGCTTCTTAATCTAGCTTTTTTCTAATTTGGCAAGCCAGCCCTGCCAAACCGTTTTTCAAGCCACATCCGCAAAGGGGATAAGACAAAGAGCCAACAAGTTACATCAATTTTAAGATGTGCTATGATAATTCTGATGACTGTCCAAGAAAGAAAACATTGGATTGCCTTTTCTTGTTTTACCCAAATTGGTCCAAAACGATTTTTTCTTTTGCGAAAATATTTTGGCAAAGCCGAGAAAGCCTGGAAGGCAAGAAAAGAAACACTTTTAAAAATTGGCTTAAAAGAAAAATTGGTTTTGGATTTTATAAAATTTAGGGAAAGTTTTGACCCCCCTTCGTATTTTCTTCGGTTGAAAAAACTGGGGATAGAGACCGTAACTTTTGAGGATAAAGATTATCCAGAAAACCTAAAAAACATTGATGATGCTCCATTTTTGCTTTACATTCTAGGCGAAATTTTAGCTAAAGATTCTTTAAGTATCGGAGTGGTGGGAACAAGAAAAATTACCTCTTATGGAAAAGAAGTAACCGAGAAACTTGTCTCTGATTTAGTCGCTTCTGGTTTAACCATTGTCTCCGGTCTTGCTTTCGGGGTTGATTCAGTTGCCCATAATGCTGCTTTATCCTTGGGTGGTCGGACAATTGGAGTTTGGGCTGGCGGATTAGATTCAGTTATTCCAGGATACAGAAAATATTTAGTGGAAAAAATTGTAAAATCCAGTCAGGGAGCGGTGGTAAGCGAATTTCCTTTGGGTTTCCATCCAAGACCAGAGACTTTTCCCCAAAGAAATCGGATTATCTCTGGACTATCTTTAGGAGTTTTGGTGACCGAGGCGGCTGAAGATTCGGGTTCTTTAATTACTGCTTCTTGGGCGGCTCAACAGGGACGAGAGGTTTTTGCTGTTCCCGGACCGATTACTTCTCAACAAACTGCTGGGACAGCCAAACTTTTAAAAACAGGGGCAAAACTTGTGTATAATGTTAAAGACATTTTGGACGAACTTGAGATAGAAAGAAGGGCGAAGAAAGAAGTGGCAAGAGAGATTCTGCCAGAGAATAAAGAAGAAGAGATAATTTTAAAAATGTTGGAAAATGAAGTAAAACATATTGACCAAATTATTAAAGAAACCGGGATGGATTCGGGAAAAATCGCCTCAATTTTGACAATGATGGAAATTAAGGGGAAAATAAAGAACTTAGGAGGAATGGTCTACGCGCTAGCGCGATAAAGAATAGCAAAAAGTAAATATCAAAAATAAAAAATACATATTAAAATTTAAAAAGAAAAAACTTTTTGACTTTTTGCTATGTATATTTGCTATTTAATTTTTGATTTTTAATATCTATGGATCTAATCATCGTTGAAAGTCCAACCAAGGCGAGGACACTTTCCCAATTTTTGGGTGGCAACTACCAGATTGTCTCAACCATGGGCCATATTCGGGATTTGCCGGAGAAAAAATTTGGGATTAAAACTGATAAAGATTTTGAGCCTCAATATGTTTTAATTCCTGGAAAAAGTGAAATCATTGAAAATCTGAAAGCCAAAGCGAAAAAAGCAGACAAAATTTTTCTGGCCACTGACCCGGATCGGGAAGGGGAGACAATTGCCTGGCACGTTGGCCAGATATTAAGAGAAAAAGATACTAAGATATTAAGAGCAAAAAAGAAAGAAAATCACTTAATATCTCAATATCCTAATATCTTAATATCCCGTATTACTTTCCACGAAATTACAAAATCGGCAATTGAAAAAGCTCTGGATTCTCCTCGCGGAATCGATATGGACTTGGTTTCCGCCCAACAGGCACGGAGGATTCTTGATCGAATTGTTGGTTACAAACTCTCGCCTCTTTTGTGGTTTAAAATCCGAAAAGGTTTGTCTGCCGGTCGGGTTCAGTCAGTCGCCGTTCGTTTAATTGTTGATCGCGAGCGGGAAATTGAGAAATTTGTTCCAGTTGAATATTGGGAAATTTATGCAGACTTAAAAAAACACTTAGGAGGAAAACTCCCAGAGGCGCCAGTTTTTTCTGCCAAACTTGGGCAAAAAAATGGTCAAAAAATTGAGATTCGCAGTAAAGAGGAAGCAGATGGGTTGGTTTTAGAACTTGAAAAGGCAGGATATGAAGTTAAAGATATTGAGAAGAGGGAAGTTCAGCGATTTCCTTCTCCTCCTTTTACCACCTCAACCCTCCAGCAGCAGGGAGCATTGAGGCTTGGTTGGCCAGCGAAAAAAACCATGCGAACAGCTCAAGATTTATACGAAAAAGGTTTAATTACTTATCACCGAACTGATTCAACCAATATTGCAAAGGAGGCGATTTTTGCCTGTCGGGCTTATATTAAAAAGACTTACGGAGAAGAGTTTTTACCTGAAGCCCCAAGAATTTATAAAACAAAATCGCGGGTTGCCCAGGAGGCACATGAGGCTATTCGACCAACTGATGTTGGCCGGGAAGTGGGAAGTGGGAAGTGGGAAGTGGGAAGTGACGAAAAGAGACTTTATGAACTAATCTGGAAAAGATTTGTCGCTTGTCAAATGAAAGAGGCGATTTATGATGAAACAAAAGTTTCCGTTTTGGCAACCGGGCAGGTTAACCATTTTTTGCTAGAGGCTTTGGGGAAAATCATCAAGTTTGCCGGGTGGTTGACTTTGTATGGTAAAGGCGAAGGCGACGAAGAAGGAGGAAGACAATTACCAGAGTTAAATGTGGGTGATGACTTGGATTTAATGAAGATTGATCCTTTACAGAAATTCACTCAGCCACCACCTCGTTACAACGAAGCCTCACTAATTAAAACCTTGGAGGAGTACGGAATTGGTCGACCTTCAACTTATGCCCCAATTATTTCCACTATTCAGGAACGGCAATATGTGGAGAAGATTGAAGGTAGATTTCAGCCCTCTCCTTTAGGTTTTGCGGTCAATGATTTTTTGGTAGAGTATTTTCCAGATATTGTTGATCTTGCCTTTACCGCTCACATGGAGGATGACCTGGATGAGGTTGCTAATGGTAAAAAAAAGTGGGTACCGGTGGTCAGGGAATTTTATATCCCTTTCAATACAAAACTTACCAGTGTTTCAAAAATTGCCGAGCGAGTTCCGGTTGAAACCGAAGTAACTGATGAGAAATGTCCAGACTGCGGCGCGCCTTTGGTTGTGCGGATTGGTCGATATGGGAAATTTTTGTCTTGTTCCCGCTTTCCCCAGTGTAAATTCACAAAGCCATATCTCCGAGACGCCGGCTTTACCTGTCAAAAATGCGGCGCGAAGATGGTGGTTAAGAAGAGCAAAAAAGGAAAAACTTTTTACGGTTGTTCAAACTGGCCCGCCTGCAACTTTGCCACCTGGCGCAAGCCTAAAACTGGTCCGATTCCTGAGGTGCCAACCTAATCCACCTTAGAGGTGGTCTAGGTAGGACACCTAGGGAATTGAATATGAGAAATAAGCAAAGCTTGTTGCTACGCAATAAGCAAAGCTTGTTGCTACGCAATAAGCAAAGCTTGTTGCTACGCAATAAGCAAAGCTTGTTGCTACGCAATAAGCAAAGCTTGTTGCTACGCAATAAATTTCTTTTTCTTTTTTTAGGAGGAATAATTTTGGTGGCTGGCGGGTTGGCATTGGCAAGAAGTTTTAGAAAAGAACTGATTTTTCCGACGGGGGAACAAAAAGTTGCCACCCAGTCTGGTTTTTTAACCGCCATCCAAGAGGCGCAAAAACTGGCTGAAGAGAAAAGGAAAGTCGAGGAGGAGAAAAAACGTCAGGAGGAGGAACTTAAAAAATTTATTGCCCAATACGGACCTTGCCGAAACATTCCAATTTTAATGTATCATCATGTGGCTGACCAGTCCGGTTGGCTTTTCGTTAGGAAAGATTATTTTCTGGAACAAATGAATTATCTTGCCAATAAGGGTTATACCACGGTCACCCTGCCAGAGGTGGTTGAAACTCTTGCCGTTGGAAAACCCCTGCCCCAAAAACCAGTAGTTTTAACTTTTGATGACGGTTATCGAGATTTTTACGAGAACGCTTACCCAGTTTTAAAATCTCTAAATTTTAAAGCGACGATTTTTGTTATTTCCCAACATGTTGGGGGAAGCGCTTATTTAAACTGGAGCCAGCTTTTGGAAATGCAGTCTTCTGGCTTAATCACCATTGGTGATCATACTCTTTCTCATCCGTCCTTGCCTCCTTTGTCCGAAGAAAAACTTAAAGATGAAATAATTTCCGCGAAAAATATTTTGGAGCAAAATCTGGGAGGAGTGATTAATGTCTTTGCCTATCCTTACGGAAATGCCAATGGTCTGGCGGAAAAAATTTTGCGCGAGGGAGGTTTTTTAGCTGCCGTCACCAGCCATCGCGGTCTAACTTGCGCCAAACTTCCCTATGAGCTTCCCCGGGTCCGCATCGGCAACGCTCCTATGACATCTTATGGGCTATGATGTCAGCCAGGAGTTTAATTGCTTTTCCAAGGTAAATAAGATAAAATTGCCGCATGGTAAAGGAAGGACAACCAGACACTGCCTTTCCTGCCCAAGAAGAGCTTGATCTAAATATAGAACTATTCACAATCCGTGTCTGTCGCTCTTTGGGAAAGAGCGAAGAGGATCCAAAAGACCCAGAAGTAAAGTTACTAAAGTCGTCAATTGAACTGGCAAGATCCAGTGGAGATGAAAAGCTTTCTCATTCTCTTGGAGTGGCAAGAATTATTTATGAGTGGGGTATTGTTGACCTCCGTCTTTTGATTGCTGCCCTAACCCACGAAATACCCAGTAATAGTCTAGAAAGTTTTTTGTGGAGCCAGGGAGAAGTGGTTAATACAATCGATGAGATTTTAGAGATCCACCGAGGGATAGCGGTGGTTGAAGCCAAAGCCCGAAGTCTCGGACTAAAAGATGCGTTTATGGTGAATGGTTTTGAGGTGGCAAACCGTTTGGTTTTAAGTAGTCCCAATCTTCCCTCAATTCTTCTAGTCTTGGCTGATCGTCTTGATAGGTGCCAAAACATTCAGAGGTTAAACCCTGATGAGCAAGCCCAAGTGGCAAATGAGATGTCTGCTGTTTACTCTCCGCTCTGTTCTTATCTGGGACTTGAGCGAACAGCGGGAAAACTTAACGACAGGGTTTTCGAAATAGCTCATCCAGAGGAATTTCAGACGATCAAAGAAGAACTTAAACGTCTTTATTCAGGAATTGCTCATCCTGAAACAGTAACTTACCAGGTCATGATTGGGGAAAAACTTGGCAAACTCTTGAAAGAGAAACAGATTTTGGCATTGAGGATTGACAGCCGAACAAAATCAATCGCGAGTATTTGGGCAAAACAGCAAAGATATTTAGAAAAAGGAATGCCAGAGAAAGCAGATTTGGCAACTTTTAGTGATATTACCGGCTTAAGGATAGTGGTTCCGACGGTAAGTCAATGCTACCAAGTTTTAGAAATGATGAGAAAAGACAAAGAGTTTCTTGTTCTTGATGAAAGAATTGACAACTATATTGAAAACCCAAAACCAACGGGATACCAAGCCCTTCATGTTGTTGTCCGCTTTGGGGGTGGACCTTTGGCAGAGGTTCAGATTCTGACTCCAGAAATGTTTATCACTAACCAGTGGGGTAAGGCTTCCCATTTTAGGGCTTACGAAGCCGCAGGAAAGAAGGAAGCAGGAGAAGTGTTGCCTAGCCCTTGGCAAAAGGCGATTGCTCTTTTTATCGCTTCTTCGCTTAGAGGAACAGAAAGAAAACCGATTTTGGTTAGGATTGCTTCACCTCATACTAAAGAGATAAGACTGACTGAAATGGCAATTCAAAAGGTAACTGGAGAGGTGAGAAAGCAAAAGGCAAGGATGGAAAGAAGGCTTCCTCTTAGTCAGGCTGAGTTTGAAACATCCCTAGAGGCTCTTGCCGATGCTCTGATAGAAGTTTTAGGGTATCGTGTTGAGGATAAGAGAATTCTTGAGGATAATTTTGTCAGCCGCGTTCTCAACGATAAATTGGCTATTGAGGGCAAAGTTGGGATTAAAAGGACTATTTTATTGGCATTGGAGGAGCTTTGTTTCTTCTGGGAAAAAGCGGGAGCAAAACCAGAAGATATTCTTTTTCACCTTTTAAGAGGGGGCTATAATTTGAGAAAAATTATGGCCCGGATTGCGATCAATACTGTTGGCATAAGTCATTTGTCTCCGGAGGAGAAAGATCGCTTCACCAAAGAATTTGTAAAAGCAATGCCCATGAATCTTAAGCAAAATCCTTAGGGAATCTGACTACCGGCGTAAAGCCCCGCTGGGCGGGGCAACGTCGCCCTTTCTTCTTACGGATTGTAATCTAGAGATTGTTTTGCAGGTTGGCAGAGGAAATAGGGTTTGGTAACTGGGACTCTTTTGTTACATGTTGGAGAGTAGAGAAAATGGGAAGGGTTCGGAAGCGCAAGGGAAAAATAGTTTCTCTTCGATGGTATTTAATGCCCCTATTGACAAAATAAGACCAAAGGCTTATTCTGTCCATGATGACTTTTATTGAGGGTGTTAAAAGAATTAAAAAAAGAAAAAAGGGAATTCGGTTTGAAGACATTCCTCTTTCTCCAAAAGCCGATTTTTATATTGGCCAACTTTCTCAGGCTTTATCCCGACAAATTGAGAGGGAATTTTTTCAAAAGAAATACGCGCCAGCCGCCGCGGTCTTAAAATTAGTTGGCGCTGGCGCCTTTTTGGCTGGCTCGATAGTTATTCCCAATTTACCCTTGGCCCTTGCGCCATTTCTTAAAAATGAGAATGAATACGATCCTTGGAAAAGATTTAATATTCCATACCTTAAAAGGACTCTTAAACGATTGGAAAAAGAAAAGTTGGTCAAGATCTGTGAGGAAAAGGGGATAGGGGTGGTAAAAATAACCGATAGAGGAAAGCGGAGAATTTTAAAATTTTCCCTGGAGGAGCTAACAATTAAAAAACCAAAAATCTGGGATGGGGAATGGCGACTTATTAGTTATGATATCCCCGGGAGTTTGAGATTTTTTAGAAACACCTTAAGGGTTTATCTTTTGTCCTGGGGATTTTATCCTCTTCATGAGAGCGTTTTTCTTCATGCCTATCCTTGCGAAAAAGAAGTAGAATTCTTAAGAGAGTTTTTGCAAGTAGGGGAATATGTGCGAATTTTTAAGGTCTCGGAAATTGAAAACGGTAAACCTTTCAAGGAGTTTTTTGGGCTTTAAAATTTGTTTGTGGGTGTCTGGAAATTAACCGGCCGTACGGACAAAATGAAACCTCCCCGCCCATGGAAGGGCGGGGTTTCTCTTTCGAGAAAGGTTCCGCCTTCGGCGGAAAGGCTGCGATTCTTGCTTCATTCATCTCCGCCCACGGAGGGGCGGAGTATTCTGAAGCGCGAAATAAAACCAAAGGCTTAATTTGTCGATAAGGATACTTGGTCTGCGGCCCGGAGCTTGACCACGTCAGTATGCTTACCTCGTCTTGTGGTCTACGACCCGCCAGACGGGTCTGGTACGGAACGTCTAACGTTCCACGTTTGACGTGTCACCTTAGAGGTGGACTAGGTTAGGACACCTCGGAATTTCAGGCATAAAGCATCGTTGGTGTTACCCACCTTTACGATGGCAAAGCCACTTTACGTGGAGAATTCGGTTTTTACGCTCTTGACAAAATAACGCCAAAGCGGTATTTTGTCTCTAATTTGGCTTTGGTTTTTGGATTTATGTCCCACTTACAAAGGCAGGACCAGCAAAATCTGAAGATTTTTCTCACTAGTGGTTTGCCCCTTGACAACTCTTTCTTAAACCTTTAACCTAAAATTGTTTTCTTGCTCCGACAAAAAATTGTTCCTGTCCCTGAATGGGGATGAATTATGGCTAAACAGCCGCCAAAAATTAAAAGACCATCTTGGGATGAATATTTTCTGCAGATTTCTGATTTAGTCTCAACTCGGGCGACTTGTTCACGACTCCATGTTGGGGCGATTTTAGTGCGTGACCGAATGATCATTTCGACTGGTTATAATGGTTCACCGCGGAAAACGGACCAGTGTGATGAAGTTGGTTGCCGAATCGTCAATGGTCATTGTGCCAGAGTGGTTCACGCCGAAGCAAACGCGGTTACTCAAGCCGCCTATCATGGCATCTCCACCAAGGAAGCCACTCTTTATACCCGTTATCTTCCTTGTGAACATTGTACGAAGATTCTTATTAATGCCGGGATAGAAAAGATTGTTTATCGCGAGGTTTATGAAAATATTGACCAACCGTATACCAAAGAACTCTTAAGGCAAGCCAAGGTTAAGTTAGCCAAACTGCCCAAAAAGAAATAATTTTCTAATCTCCTGCCCGGAAAGGAAAAATTTGCTAGAGGAAGAATTATTTAGAGGTAATCCATCAGCCGAACGTAATCTTTCAGAATACTTGAGTTTTGAAAAAGAGTTTGTTGATCCTCCCAAGGTGAAGTTGTCGCTAATTACTCGAGTTCCCCCCGGAGAAAAGGATATTGACTCAAGAGATATTGCTGTTTCTGCGGCTCTTCAATGTTATGCTCCAGGAATTGCCCCAATGGTTGAAAGACCAACCCAGAAACATCAAGAACTCGCCGAGACAACCCTTGAGGCTGGTCATCATACCACCAGAATGCACTCTCACTACACTTTTCTAATTGAGGGAGCCTCAAGAAGCGTTGTTCATGACGTTCTCCATTTTCCTCCGTTTTACAATACCTCTCAACAAAGCCAAAGATATGTTGAAGCCAAAGAAGGGAATTATCTAGAACCAGCAAAATCAACAGAAGAACAAAGAAAGCTTTATCTTGAGGCAGCCAATTTTGCCAACAGACAATATTTTAAATTTTTAGAGATTTTACGACCTGAAGTTGAGCGACGCTTGCAATTAATGTATCCGGAGAAAGGATGGAGAACTCCAAGGGTAGCCGAAAGATTGGAAACTAAAGCCCGGAAGTTGTCTCAAGAAGTGGCAAGATATGTCTTGCCAATTGCCCAAAAAACTAATCTTGAATACACCCTAAATGAACTCCAACTGTTGCGGTTATTTAGAGCCAGTCAGATGCAACATTTTTGCAAAGAGGCAAAATATCTTGTTGCCTTAATGATTACGGAGTTGGCTAAATTTGATAAAGGAATCATTCAGGATTTGAGAGAGCCTTTGACCAGGGTTGATGAACAAGATTTTGAGGAAACTTATATTAGAGAACAAAAAGAAGAATTTGATAACTGGTTGGGTGGTAGACAAACAAGACTCCTTTTGTTTCCAAAAAATATCCAAGAAGAATTAGCAAATGCGGTGAGAAATGTTTTAGGGACGCCAAAAAGATATCTATCTGATTCAGAGGCTTTAAAAAGATTAATGGATCCAGCTAAAAATCCATTGCTGGCGGATGTTTACGAGGTTGGGATAATGGACCCACTGACGAGTTGTTTACGGGAAGTATCGGTAAGATTTGCCACGAGACTTTCTCACACGGCTGACTCCCAAAGACAGCGACAAAGACGGACACCTGGAGCCACCCCGTCAATTAAGGCAATGTATGATGGGAAAGCTGATTATATAACTCCTTTAATTATTCGAGAAAATGAAGATTTACGTGGAGAATACGATGCGACAATGGAGAAAATTTATCGAAACGTAGCGAAATGTTTAGAGGTGGGCATTCCTAAGGAATGGGCTTTGCTTCTTTTACCAAACGCTCATGCATTAAGATTAGTAGAAACTGGCGACCTTCTTGATTGGCTTCATCGGTTTAAAGATAGGCTATGTTACAGAGCTCAAGAAGAGATTTTCTTTATTTCCGTGAAACAGACAGAGCAAATAATTCCAGTCTTGCCAGAAGCGCGAGAAATGATTCTGGCAAAATGTGGAGTGAGACAGGGTGCTCGGATGAGGCCGAGATGTCCAGAGGAAGAAGGATGGTGTGGCCAACCGGTATATAATTTGCAAATTGAAGATTACAAAAAGAACAGACTAATTTAAAGTCTGGTCGGATTTGACCTATTATTTGCTAGTTGACGAGGAAAAAGATTAGTGGTATTTGTGAAAAGAGGAGGGCAGGCCCGCCGTCGCCTAGGCTTTGGCGAGGTAGGCATTTTCTTCATTAGTTAACCATGAGCGCTGAATCTCTGACAAAACGAAGAGGAATAGAAGAGGGAATAAAAACATTGCCACCTTTATTAATAGATGTATATTGGAAATTTAATTTAGAGCCACCTCGGATTCCGGAGAGACTACTTGCGCGCTATCCAATAATTATTATTTTTGGTCCTCCAGGTGGAGGAAAAACAAAAGCAGCGGAAAAACTAGGAGCTCATTTCGGTCGTCGAGTTCTCTCTGAAAGGTGGCAGGAGAATGAATTTGTGAGCGGTTCTTATAGCAGAGGTGATCCCGAGATAGCCTTAAAATCTCAGATAAAGTTTTTGTTGCTCAAATTTCAAGACTATCTTGAGGCGCAAGAAATATCAAGCCAGATGCCAGTATTTATAGAGCCTTCGATAGAAACGGACACCTTCTATGCCCAAACTTTTGGAGAGATAGGGAAAATAACCGAGGAACAATACCAGGAATATTTGCGGATATGGGAGGCAATGATGCCGTTTGTTTTTCCAGGAGATTTGGCGATTAGCGTAATTCCTGATGAAAAAACCTACGATCAGCGGATTCGAACAAGGGGTAGAGATTATGAACAGGCCGGTTTTACTGAGGATTTTAAAAAGAGGATGATTGAACTTTGTTGGAAAGAAGAGAAAAAATGGAGTAGTCAGAGGCGGTGTCTTTCAATTGGACATCTGGATTACGTCCATGGGGATATAGATCCCACTTTGTTGATAAGAGAGTTTGGGTTGAAGGCAACGGAGCTTTGGGATCAAAAAGAGGTTGCGGGAACTGATGGAGTAAAAGTCTTATGTCCAGAGGGATGGAAAAGATTTAGAATAGGAGCCGGTGATGGAATAAGCCCAGATGATTGTGGTTTCAAAAGAAGAAGTTTATGAAAATTCATCAATTACCGGGATTTTTTATTGATATTGAAGGACTTGATGGGTCAGGGGTAAGTACCCAAGTGAGGCTGGTGGCTAAAAGTTTAAGAAGAGAAGGGATTAAACCTTTTGTTACTAAAGAGCCAACCACTGGACCGGTTGGTAAACTTATCCGTCAAGTCCTCCAAAGAAAAATTTCTTTACCAGCCGACTCCTTACAACTTCTTTTTGCCGCTGACCGAGGGGAACATCTCCAAAGAGAGATTATCCCCAAACTCGAAAAAGGCAGGATGGTTATCACTGACCGTTATGCCTGGTCAACGGTGGCTTTTGGCTCGGTTGACCTTTCTAAAGAGTGGTTACTTGATCTAAACCGGGATTTTATTTTGCCAGACTTAACCATTTTTATTGAGGTTTCTCCGGAAATCTGTTTAGAGAGAATTGTCAGAGATGAAAAAAGACAGGGAGTTGAACTTTTTGAGGAAGAAGAACATCTTGAGGAGACTTGGGATACCTATCATTGGCTTGGGCAAAAATTCTGGTGGGCCCAGATTGCCGTTGTCGATGGAGAAAGGGAAAAAGAGGAAATAACCGAGGAAATTTTATCAATTATCAAAAAACACCCAAAGTTTAGGAAAATCAAATGAAAATTGTTGAGTGTGTGCCGAATTTTTCCGAAGGCAGAGATAAGAGAAAAATTAAAGCCATTGTTGATGCCGGAAGAATTGCTGGCGTGAAGATTCTGGATATTGAGTCAGACCCAGATCATAATCGGATGTTAACCACCATCGTCGGGGAGCCAGAGATGGTGTTTCGGGCGGTTTGGGAGATGATTAAGGTGGCGACAAAATTAATTGATATGGAAAAACATCATGGCGAGCATCCCCGGATAGGGGCAACTGACGTCGTTCCCTTTATCCCGGTGGCGAATGTTTCCATGAAAGAGTGTGTCCAGTTGGCAAGGCGTTTGGGCAAAAAGGTTGGCGAAGAGTTGAAGATACCGGTTTACTTATACGAGGTGGCGGCGACCAGACCTGATAGAGTAAATCTGGCAGATGTCAGGCGAGGTGAGTATGAAGGATTAAAAGAAGAAATCAAGACAAATCCAGAAAGAATTCCTGATTTTGGGCCAGCGAAAATGCATAAAACTGCCGGAGCAGTGGTAGTTGGTGCCAGAAAATTTTTAATTGCCTTTAATGTTAATTTAGAGACAAAAGATGTCCAAATTGCCAAAGATTTAGCCAGAATTGTTCGGGAAAAAGATGGGGGATTTCCGGCGGTTAAGGCTTTAGGATTTGAAATCAAAGACAAAGGTTATGTTCAAGTTTCAATGAATCTTTGTGATTTTGAAAAAACCAATATGGATAAGGTCTTCCGAAAAATAAAAGAGGAAGCAGAGAAAAGGGGAGTTAGAGTTTTGGGTTCAGAAATCTATGGGATGATTCCCAAAACAGCCCTGGCGAGAATAAACTTAGACGAACTTCAGTTGATAGATTTCAAAAAAGAACAGATTTTGGAAAATAGACTTTGAATAAGCAAATAAATACAAATACTACAAATTTCAAATTAATTTGTAATATTTGCTTATTTCAAAATTGATCGATTGAGATGACCTCTATCAAGGACCAAAAGGTAAAGGAGTTTTTAAAAGAGCTTTCCTCAAGTGCCCCAACTCCCGGAGGCGGGGCGGCGGCGGCATTGGCTGGAGCAGTGGCGGCAGGACTGGTTGGAAAAGTAGCGGTTTTGACTCTGGGCGAAGAATTTAAGCAACTAGAAAATAAAGCAATTAAGCTACAAAGTGAACTTCTAAAATTGGCTGACGAAGATTGTCAGGCTTACGATGAGGTAGTTGGGGTTTATCGGTTGTCCAAAAAAAGTGAAAAGGGCGAAGAAAGAAGAAAGGAGAAAATTCAGGAAGCGTTAAAAAAAGCGGCTGAAGTTCCGCTGGAGACAGCCAAAAAATCGCTTGAGGTTTTGCGTTTGGCTTCATTTGCGGCCGCAAAAGGAAATCAAAATTGCCTTTCTGACGCAAGATGTGGAATAGAACTGGCAACCGCCGCCATTTATGGGGCTTTGGAAAACGTCAGAATAAACCTGAAACTTATAGAAGATGAAAAATTCACGGAAAATTTAAGGGATGAGATTGAGAAAATATTAGCCGAGGAATCATTAAAATCAGGGTAAAAAATTCCTGTCCAGAACTCCTTACCCTGCCTAGTCTAGCGAATGCCATAAAAAAGCAGCAAGTGTCAGGTAAGACTAAATGGTAAGATTGCTCTCACCAACCTTGCTGCCCTTTTTCCCTACTGCCATTTTTTCCTACTTTTTATCCCAATCGGGGAGCAGTTCAATCCTCACAATTGGATTTTCTCCCCTTTTGGGTAAAATCAACTTGCCCTTGTAGCCGATGGGATCTTGTCCCTTAAAGGAGCGGATGCATTCAGTGAAATGGACGGTGTCGCCTGCCTTGGTCCACCCCTTCACCTCAACGAAATCACTATTGAGGATAATTGGTACCTCTTTTGTGCCGTCGAGGACTGTAATAAGAAGGTTATGATCTCCCTCCGGCTTAAGTTCATACAGGGTGACGACGGTGGGTTCGGAGGCTTCTCTCACCTGGAGGGCCGCCCCAATAGCTAGTATTAGCGCCACCGCCATGCCCACCACCATCACGGCGGCTCCCAGGTACCACGACAATGTCTTTTTTTCCACCCTTATTCTCCTTTATTTTTAATAAGATGGCAGTAGGGAGATGATCGACTTGTGAAGACTCCAGCTGGTCACCGCCTCTTGGCTACCAGAAGAGATTACTTCCCAGGCCGATAACTCCCTATTGAAATTTAGTTTTCAAAGAGCCCGAGCTGAATTTTATGAGCGAATTATAGCACAACTCCCCTAAAAGTCAACATTATAGGTCTCTAAGGAGTTTATTGACAATTGTTGAGTCTGGTAGTTGTTTTATTTTGAGTTTTGTGCTAGAATTTTAGAGATTACACATACTCGGACTAGTTTCCTCCCCTCACCCTGATTAAATCGGGATTCGGGGTAAAGGCTTCAGCCGAGTAGCGGAGCCTCCTTCGTCCCGCTAAGCGGGACTTCGGAAGGCCAAGTAAGGAAACAATGAGAAAAATTTCCTTAAAAGAACTTCTTGAGGCAGGGTGTCATTTTGGACACCAAACTGTTCGGTGGAACCCTAAAATGAAGCCTTATATTTTTGAAGCCAGAGAAGGAATTCATATTTTTGATTTGGCAAAAACCAAAGAGGGACTTGAGGCCGCCTCCGCTTTTGTTAAAGCTACGGCCGCCAAGGGTGGAAAAATTCTTTTTGTCGGCACTAAAAGACAGGCAAGAGAAATTATTGAAAAAACTGCCAAAGAGGTAAAAATGCCTTATGTTTCCCAGCGCTGGCTTGGAGGAACTTTGACTAATTTTGAGCAAATTCAAAAATCTTTAGAAAAACTTGAGACCCTGAAAAGGGAAAAAGAGGAAGGAAAATATAAAGAATATACAAAAAAGGAAAATTTGTTAATTGACCGAGAAATTGAGCGGTTAGAGAAATTTTTCGGGGGGCTTTCCTCTTTGGAAAAATTACCCGAGGCAGTCTTTGTCGTTGATGTTAAAACCGAAGCCGGGGCGGTTCGAGAAGCCTCAAGAAAAGAAATTCCCACCGTTGGGATTGTTGATACCAATTCTGACCCGGATTTGGTAGATTATGTTATACCGGCAAACGATGATGCCCAAAAGTCGATTGAGTTAATAGTTGGGGTGATTGGCGAGGCGATAGAAAATGGGAGTAAGAAAAAACCGAATAAAAAAGAGTAATCATTGAGGGCACAGAGATTAGCGCTTGTTCTTTTCTGTGCTTTCTGGGGTAAAACGGGACTAAAACTGTTTTACTTATTTGATGTTCCAGAAGGCACCAAGACAAGTAGAGCGTTTGTGTTCAGTGCTCTCAGTGATCAAGGAGAGCATTCATGGCAAGGATAACAATAGACCAAATTAAACAACTTCGGGCCCAGACCGGGGCGCCGATTATGGAGTGCCGGACTGCTTTAGAAAAATACGAAGGAGATGAGAAAAAAGCCCAGGAATGGATTCGGGCAAAAGGGCTAGAAAAAGCAGATAAAAAAGCCCAGAGAAAGGTAAAGAGCGGCTTGATTGAAGCCTATACTCATACCGATGGAAGAATTGGAGTTTTGGTTGAGGTCGGTTGTGAGACCGACTTTGTTTCAAGAAACGAGGAATTTAAAAATTTTGTTCATGAACTTTGTCTTCAGGTGGCGGCGATGAATCCCGAAAGCGTTGACGAACTTCTTAAACAACCTTGGATTCGGGATGAAACGAAGACTATTGAAGGGTTAGTTAAAGAAACAATTAGCAGAATGGGCGAAAATATTAAAATTAACAGGTTTCAGAGATTTGAGCTAGGCATCGATAAAATAAGCAAATAAGCAAATGTTAAATAAGCAAATAAGCAAATGTCAAATAGATATTCATGAAAGAATCTATAAATTTATATTACGAGTCCTCAAGCTTCTCGCCTCTTTACCCAAAACCCCATTAAACTTAATAATCGTTGACCAATGTGGACGGCCTATTACTTCAGTTGGCGCCAATGACCAAGAGGCTGATGCTTGCGAGAGTAGACGAGACTTTATTGCCAAGTTCTCATTAGTAAAAAAAGAGTTGAAAGAAACAAATTACTGGTTAAGGCTTATATTTGACACTAATCAGAACTTGCAAAAACAGATGAAGGATTTACAAGAAGGCAAGGAAATTTTGTTAATTGTTAGTTCGATCATCAAAAACGCCAAAAGGGGTCGAAAATTTGAAATTGGAAATTAATTTGTAGTATTTGACATTTGCTTATTTGTAATATTTGTAGTATTTCTATCTTATGGATCTTTCCGATGTTTCCCCGCGAATGGAGAAAGCCCTAGAGATTATCCGGGCGGAAATCTCAACGATTAGGACTGGTCGAGCAAGTCCTTCCTTGGTCGAAAACATTGTTTGTTCGGTTTACGGGGGAAGTCAGAATTTAAAAGTGGTTGAACTGGGAATGATCTCTGCTTCTACCCCTGGAGCAATTACCATCAAACCCTGGGATGTTTCCATTATTGGCGAGATCCGTTCGGGAATCCAGGCGGCAAACGTCGGACTGACCCCGATTATTGATGGAGAAATAATTAGAATCCAAATTCCTCCGCTTTCCCAAGAGCGAAGACAGGAATTTATCAAACTTCTCAACCTGCAACTTGAAAATGGCAGAGTGATGATTAGGCAGATAAGACATGACAAGATGATTGATATTAAACGCGCCTTTGAGGAAAAAGAATTAAATGAGGATGAAAAATTCCGCCTTGAGCAAGATTTACAAAAACTAACTGATGAGTTTGTGGAAAAGATAGATGAGATGGGGGAAAAGAAAGAGAAGGAATTGTTAACTGTTTGATAGTTATTCGATAGTGATTCAGTAGTGATTCAATGGTGATTCGGTGGTGATTTAGTTGTCTATTGAATAACTACTGAATCTCAACTGAATGACAATTGAATAACCCATTATGTTTCTCACTATTTTCACTTTCTTAATAATTCTCTCAATTTTAGTCTTAGTTCATGAACTGGGACATTTTTTAGTGGCGAAAAAAACCGGGATTTCGGTTGAGGAATTTGGGTTTGGTTTGCCACCAAGAGTTTTTGGAGTAAAACGTGGTAAAACCATTTATTCCATTAACTGGTTGCCCATCGGTGGATTTGTCAAATTATACGGTGAGGATGAGCAGCCTCGCAAGCCGTGGGCTTGCGAGGCTGGGGCGTTTTTTGCCAAGCCTAAAAAGATTCGGATGGCGGTGATTGTTTCTGGGGTTTTGATGAACTTTTTGCTGGCGGTTTTTGCTTTCTCAATTATCTATGCCAAATTGGGAATTCCGACCAAAACTGACCGGGTGAAGATTGTGGGCATTGCCCCTGGTTCGCCAGCAGAAAAGGCGGGACTTAAAGAAGGTGATATTGCCGTTTGGGCTGGTGGGGAGGAAATTAAAAATACTGAAAGTTTTATCAAGATTACCCAAAAATATGCTGGGAAAATGATGGCTTTGGAAATTAGCCGAGAAAAGGATAATCCCTGCAAAGAAAAAGTTTTGGGCGCTTGGCCAGGACTGGAAATTTCCTGTAAAGGCAAAAATTTGGTTTTTTCCATTATCCCCAGGGAAAAACCTCCCGAAGGAGAAGGACCTTTGGGAGTGGCCATCTCTCAAGTGGAAATGAAATTTTATCCTCTCTGGGAAATGATCCCAAGGGGGACAGTTGAGGGATTTAAGGAGGCCTTTGCCTGGACAGGGATGATTGTTGGCGCTTTGGGGGCGATGCTTTGGCAACTTATAAGATTCGGAACTGTCCCAAAAGATGTTGCCGGACCGGTGGGAATTTTTCAAATAACCGGGCAAGTCTCAAGGACTGGAATTTTATCGGTTTTACAGTTTTTAGGAATTTTGTCAGTTAATTTAGCAGTTATAAATATTTTACCCCTACCGGCTTTAGATGGAGGAAGACTTCTTTTTATTTTGGTTGAGGCAGTTACTGGAAAACGCTCTCATCTCAAATTTGAACGCTGGGTTCACACGGTCGGGATGGCGCTTTTGTTATTTTTAATTCTTTTAATAACCATAAATGACATCGCCCGAATTCTTCAGCAATCAGGTTTCGTCACCCACCTCAAATCCCTCCTACCGTTCTAGCCTTACACCTTCCTCCTTCCACCTCTGGGATGGAAACGGTGGAAACCGGGAAATGAATATTACATTTTTTGGCGCGGTCGCTCCAGTTTTTGTAATATTTTCTGGGAATATTGTCTTGGAGTATCTGGACTGGAACTGACGATTAAGATATTTGTTTGTCTTTTGAGGCGCCTCCTGTTGTTTAATCTTCCAGTTGTCAGTGGGATGTATATCATATATTGATATATGATATATGAAGGTTGAGACAATTGAATCCAAGCGACGATGGACAACATAAACCTAAAGGACTGTGGCGTCCAATGCCAGAATTGAAGAAACTTTTTATCCTATAGACCTGGTTTTTTGGAAAAATTTGTGATATATTTTAAACAGAAAATTCTAGCCTGGATTTATATTGCTTATGAAAGAGTACTTTGTTGACTACCAGGAGTTTGGTACGACCGGAAAAGACTGGTTTGAAAGGGTCGGCCGGGATAATCCAAATTGCTGGATTTACGGACGGCGAGAAGGTCGGTTACCCACCAGCGTTCTGGAGATGGAGTAGGTCCTGGAATTAGAGTGCTACGATTGTCCTCTTCATCAAGTAACATTTTGCCCCTGGGCAGAAAGGATGATTTTTGAGGTGGAGACAAGCAAGCGGGCAGAATAGGTGCGAATTGACCCCAGTTGGGGATTTGCCAAAAGGCATTTTCAACTGGGGTCTTTTTTTGCTTGCCCCGTTAAAACCGCTCCGTGAGCTCCGCCAGAAGAGGCGGACAGGCATGAAAGGGCGAACGGTAAGGTTCTCGGGGCTTGAAATTTGCTTCTTAATAATTTTCTTCATATAATCAATTCAATGACGGAAAAATTTGAAAAAAAAGAAATCACTAAAAAATCTAAGGATTTTGCTAAGTGGTACAATGACGTTATCTTAAAGAGTGAACTTGCCGATTATGCTCCGATTAAAGGCTGCATGGTCATAAGACCCTACGGTTATGCGCTCTGGGAAAAAATCCAAGAATTTTTGGACAAACTGATTAAAGAACACGGGGTGGCTAATGCCTATTTTCCAATCTTTATTCCCGAGAAATTTTTAAAACTTGAAAAAGAACATGTTGAAGGTTTCTCTCCTCTTTTTGCCGTGGTCACTATTGCCGGTGGTCGGCAGTTAAAAGAAAAACTAATTATCCGACCGACCTCAGAAACAGTCATGTATGAAATGTATAAGAAGTGGACAAAGTCTTGGCGTGATCTTCCGCTTCTTATTAATCAGTGGAATAATGTTGTCCGTTGGGAAAAAAGAACCTATTTGTTTTTGCGCACCTCGGAATTTCTCTGGCAGGAAGGGCACTGTGCCCACCAGACTCATGAAGAAAATATGGAAACAGTTCTTTGGGCTCTTGATGCTTATCAAAAAACCTATAATGAATTAATGGCGATGTATGGAGTTGCTGGCGTTAAAAGTGAGTCAGAAAAATTTGCTGGCGCTTTAAGGACTTATACTTTTGAAATGCTGATGCCTGACGGAAAAGCCCTTCAGGGCTGCACCTCTCATGACTTAGGCCAAAACTTTGCCAAAGCCTTTAACTGGACAGTCCAAGATAAGGATGGGACAAAACTTTATCCTTGGCAAAACAGTTGGGGACTTTCCACCCGAAGTATTGGTGGGCTAATTATGGTTCACGGCGATGATAACGGCTTGGTCTTACCCCCTCAAATGGCTCCAATTCAAATAGTCATCATTCCCATTCCAGGTTCTCGTCTTAGGGTTTATGAATATGCCCGCGGTCTTAAGAGTGAACTTGCCAAGAGCGGTTTTAGGTGTTTGTTAGATGAGGTAGAAGGAGAAACCGCGGGTTTTAAATACCATAAATGGGAGTTAAAGGGCGTACCCGTAAGACTAGAGATTGGTAGGGAGGAGGCAGAAAAAAATATCCCAACCGCCGTCTTTCGCCATAACAGCGAGAAAAAAGAACTAAAAATTGGGGAAATCGGAGACCTTCTAAGAAAGATGCAGAATGATCTATTCTTAAGACACAAGAAGTTTACCGAAGAAAACACCTCTACCGTCAATTCTTATGAAGAATTCAAGGGAATAATGAAAACAAAACGCGGGTTTATCAAGAGCTTTTGGTGTGAAGATAAAACTTGTGAAGAAAAAATAAAAGAAGAAACAAAAGCCTCTATACGCTGTTTACCTTTAGATACTAAAGAAGAAAAAGGGAAGTGTGTCTACTGTGGTAAAGAAGCAATACATCGTTGGCTCTTTGCCCAAGCATATTAAAATTGTTCGGAGAACCTTAGTAGACTATAAGTTATAATTTAGGTTCAAAAATGAACCATATAAATCGATTTTTTGCCTAGGCAAAAATTATTTTCGGAAGAAAACAAACTCGCCGAAGGCGTAGCCTGAGGATACCACGGGCTATGCCCATGGTAGTTTGTAATTTATGTTAAAGATTTTTGAAGAGGAACCAAGAAATCTGACCGAGGCAATTTTGCGGATTTTAGCCGCTGGAGCAGTTTTGCCAGCAATTCTGATTATGCCAGGAGTAGGCCGGCTTTTTGTTGAAGAAAGAAGCCCCTGGAAGAAATTTGATGAGAAAAAACTTAAACCAAGAATTAAAAATCTTCTTAAGAGAAAATTATTGGCGATAGGGGAGGAAGATGGTGAAGTAGTTATTAAACTAGCCGAAAAAGGAAAAACATACCTCTTGAAATATGATCTTGAACGAATGAAAATTAAAAAACCGGGAAAATGGGATGGTAAATGGAGAGTGGTTGTTTTTGATATTCCCAATTCGCAAAAGGGAGAAAGGGAGGTTTTTAGAGAGAAATTAAAGCAGCTCGAATTTTATCCACTTCAGAAGAGCGTCTTTTTAACTCCTTACCCTTGTTTTTCGGAAATCGAATTTTTGCGCCAGGTTTTAGGGGTAGGGGAGTATGTCCGAATTTTGATGGTTGAGAAATTAGAAGGAGAAAATCTGTTTAAAAGACATTTTGGTTTGTAGATAAGGTGGATAAAAGATTTATTTTATAGGATATCGCTCATATTATAAGTCTCCATCTAGCCTCAAATTATCGTTATTGTTTTACATTTTTTGCCTAGGCAAAAATTATATTTAGCTGTGAGAGAATGATTAAGGGAGTGATATGGAGGTTAACAAGTAGAGTTGACAAAACCCATAGGGAATGGTAGAATTGGGAGCCAAAGATTGGAAACACAGTAATTAGAACTAATCTAATAAAGGTTTTCGAGCGAAGGAAGAAATTCTTGCTGACTAACTTCGCCAAAACCCCTCGCTCTTTTATATTTCAAGACAAGAGGCACGGTTAGGAAAAATAAATAATTAAGGAGGTAGAGAGATGTGGGTAATCCTACTAGTAGCTGGGGTTGGAATCGGGATAGCGGTAGGAATAGGCGAGGGCTGGACTGACCCAAAAGGTGATAGGTTCTTTCATGGACTGACAGGGGGCGGTCTGGGATACTTTTTGTCTTTGGGATTGGGGCTAATAGGCGTTCCAGGATTCAGGGGCAACGAGGTGGGGATCGCTCTTTTGAGTGGTGTCTTCGCTCTGGCCTTTTCCTTCCTGGCTAGCCAGATAAGAGCCAGATAAAGAGAGGCAAATCCCAGGAGTGAGGAAAAAATCCAGGAGTATCCTCTTGTCTTGAAGAAAAGTGAATATTTGGGTGCGCCCATTAAAGCGCCGTCAAAGGTCTTTCTGTTTAAAACAGAAGTGCGTTAAGCCTTTGTTTTTTGTTTTGGTATAAGCAGAGCTTGAAAGATTGGCTTGTCCCGCTTAGCGGGACAAGAACCCTGGACTTTTTAGTCCAGGGAATCTTATAATAGTATGTCAGTGGGAAAAAGACCGAAAATTGTCGTTATTGGTGGAGGAACGGGGACTTATCAGGTGCTTTTGGGTTTAAAAAAATATCCGGTTTCCTTAACCGCCATTGTCACTATGTCTGATTCCGGCGGTTCTTCAGGCAGACTTCGGGAACAACTTGGGATTTTGCCTCCAGGAGATATAAGACGGGCTCTTTTGGCTTTATCCGGTCTTCATATTAAGAAAAAAACTTTGGCGGCTCTTTTTGATTTCCGTTTCAACAATGGCGAGTTGGCTGGACATTCTTTGGGAAATTTACTTTTAGCGGCTTTAGTCCAAATCACTGGTAGGGAAGATTTAGCAATTTCCGAGGCAGAAAAAATCCTCGAGGTCTCCGGTACAGTTTTACCGGTAACCACAGAAAGCACGGATTTAGTGGCTCAACTTGCGGATGGAACAGTGATTAAAGGAGAGACAAATATTGATGTCCGAAAAATCAAGCCGGAAATTCCAATTGAGAAAGTTTATCTTTTGCCTAAAGGTGAGATTTTTCCCAAAGCTAAAAAGGCAATCCTTTCCGCAGATTTAATCGTTTTGGGTCCAGGAGATTTGTACACCTCAATCATTCCCAATCTTTTGGTTTCTGGGGTAAACCAGGCAATTGAAAAGTCAAAGGCAAAAGTAGTCTATATTTGTAATCTAATGACTAAGGATGGAGAGACTTCAGGATTTGCCGTTTCTGATTTTTTAAGGGAAATTAGAAAATATCTTGGGGAGGCGGGTAAAAAACTTTCGCTGGTTGTGGTCAATAAAAAACTTAAACTGCCGGTTTCCGTTGCCTTATGGTATAAGAAATATAAATCCGAACCAGTTAGACTGGATTTGGAGAAAATTAGTGGAGTCAAGATTATCACTGGCTCTTTTGCTCAAAAAGGAAAACTTATCCGCCACGACCCGGAAAAAATCGCCAAAGCCCTGATGAAACTCCTTTAGCGAAATAGTCGTTGCATGGACGACTAATATCTGCTATTATTGAAATAGCATGAGAAGAACTAAGAAATTAACCATTGCCGAATACGAATTGCCTGTAAGGATTGAAGAGCAAAAAGAAGGAGGATGTGTTGCTTATTGTTCAGTGTGGAATGATTGTTATGCTCAGGGAGAGACAATCGAAGAAGCAATCAATGAACTCTCTTATGTTGCCTCATCCTTAATTGAGCTTTATAAAGAGGAGGGGCTTAAAATTCCCCTTAAACTTAAAAGAACTACCCGGATTCCTTGTGCAAGTCTAAAGTTGAAATTTCCCTTGATCGTTTCTACTCATTAAAAATGCCTCAAGTTTTGCCGCTGAAGTATCGGGATGTGATTAAGAAACTTCGAAAATTAGGCTTTGTTTTTAGGAGAGCAAAATGAAAATTATTGTGACTCATTTTAATCCGGATTTAGACGCAGTTTGTAGCGTTTGGCTGGTTAAAAGATTTCTCCCTGGCTTTGGAAAAGCAGAGATAAAATTTGTCCCTGCTGGGGAGACCTTTCGGGGGGCGCCAGCGGACGCCGACCCAGAGATTTTCCATGTTGATACAGGACTTGGTTGCCTTGATCATCATCAAAAGAAAGGTTACACCTCTTCAGCCGAACTTTGTTTAAAAAAAATTTTTAGGAAGACAAAGATTGGCAAGGAGAAAGGGGAGACCCTCAAAAGACTAGTCGCCATTGTGACAGAAATTGATAATGGTCGGGATATAACCTGGAGCGATCCCCTTTCTGACCGATATGAATTTTGCCTTCACAATTTCCTGGAAAAGATGGATGGAGGAGGAGAAGATCAAAAGATTCTCGATTTTTCCACCCAAGCCCTAGATGCAATTTATCAGACACTTAAAGGCAAGATTGGGGCAGAAAAAGAGCTTAAAAAGGGAACTTCCTTTAAGACAAAATGGGGAAAGGCGATTGCGGTTTTAACCGAAAATGATCAGGTTCTTTCCCTTGGAGAAAAACAGGGATATATTTTGGTCGCCAAACAGGATCCAAGAAACAATCATTTGAGAATTTACAGCCGTTGGGATAAAGGAGTGGATTTGAGTCTGCCTTACAAAGAATTTAAAAGGCTTGATCCTGGGGCGACCTGGTATCTTCATCCAAGTTTATGTCTTCTTCTTAATGGTTCCCGGTCGGATCCAAATATGGTGCCAACCAAACTTTCTCTTTCGGAGATTATCGAAATCCTCAAACAAGCCTGAATCCGAATTCATCCGAATGAAAATTATTCGAATAAATCCGAATAGGTTTAACCCAAACCTTGCATATTTTTAAGCGGTCGCCGATTTTTATGTTGTCTGGTTCCAGCTTGCATTTCGAGGTTAAACCTGGTTTTGGGGCGATAATTCCAGACAATAGCAAAGATTTTTAATTTTGGGTCTTCCCTCCTGACCTTCCCGTTCGAACCCGTCAAACGGGTCTCACGGAGCGGTCTTAGGAGGGTGCGCCCTGGGACTTGTAAAAAATTTTTAAAAAACTATAATAATACTTGTGATTTTTAATGGATGATTGCGTCTTTTGCAAGATTATCAATGGGGAGATTCCGACAAAATTTGAATATCAGGACGAGAATATAGTTGTTTTTCCTGACATTAATCCCCAGGCGGAAATTCATCTTTTAATTGTTTCTAAAAAACATATTTTAGAATTTGCCACCATTGGTCCTGAAGATAAAATTGTTTGGGATGAGATGATTAACCAAGCCAGTCTGTTGATTAAAAAATATGGTTTGGAAAATAGGGGTTACCGTCTAGTCTTAAACGGCGGTGGAGCTGCCCTGGTAAATCATTTACACCTGCATCTTTTAGGCGGAATAACTGTCCAGCGGAAAGTCTAGCCTACGGCTCGGAGAGAAAGGAGGCTGAATAAGTCTAAATGGCAACTATTGTTCGGAAAAAACCAGGACAATCTGAGGATTCTTTAATTGCTCAATTCAGAAAAAAAATTTTAAACGAGGAAGTCTTAGAAGAGATGAAGGCAAGAGAATTTTACTTAAAACCCTCTAGGAAGCGGTATGAACAAGAAAGAGCCCTAAAGAAAAGAAGACCGAGAAGAAGTTATTAGTTATTAGTTATTAGTAATTTGGATGATTATTGAAGATATTAAAAACGATTTAAAAGAAGCGATGAAGGCTTCTGACCAAGTCAGAGTTTCTGTTTTGCGCTTTTTGTTATCAGCCGTTCACAACAAAGAAATCGTCCTTCACCGCCAACTGGCGGTTCAGGGTAAAAATTTACCTGACGAAGAAGTGGTAGAAGTAATTAGGCAACAAATCAAACAGAGAAAAGAATCAATTGAGGCATTTAAGACTGGTGGACGAGATGATTTGGTTGAGAAAGAACAAGAAGAACTTGAAATTTTGAGTAAATATTTACCTCAACAAATTTCCCAAGGAGAGTTGACTAAAATAATTGAAGAGATGGTTAAAGAAACCGAAGCAACTGGACCGGGAGATTTTGGCAAAGTTATGGGAGCGGTGATGGCGAAGGTAAAAGGTCAAGCCGAAGGAACAAAAGTAGCGGAGATGGTTAAGAAGAGTTTATCTGAAGGCAAATTAACCTAATTGACCTAAAAAATTTAGAAATTAGAGTAATTAGAAATTAGAAATTCTCTTGATATACTTTGTATATGTTATTTGCTAGTTGACAGCCTCTTATGATATCCGTTTTAATATCTTCAGAGTCAAGATACCAAGTTGATAGGAAAAAAATCCGGCAGGCAGTCGAAAAACTCCTGAAGGAAACTGGTCTTTCGGAGGTTGAGGTAAGCATTTTAATTGCTGGGACAAGAAAAATAAGAGAACTTAACCGAATTTTTAGGAAAATTGATGAGGAAACGGATGTCTTGTCGTTTCCTTTAGAGGAGGCACGAGACCAGGAAGGAATTTTACACTTAGGAGATATCGTTGTCTGCTATCCGAAAGCAAGGGAAGAGGCAGCTGAAGAGGGAAAAATGGTGGATGAGAAAATTAATGAATTAGTCGAACACGGATTAAGACATTTATTAGGCGAGAACTATTGATAATTGACAGTTTGGGCTCGGGAACGAATTTATTGCTTGGATGATGTAGGCGCTTTTGCTCGGGGATGAATTTTTGGTTCGCCTCAAGAGATGGCGTCCCGATTAAATCGGGACACGGCTTGCTTAGATGAAGGTTCCAGAGTCGGTGGCGCTGTTTCCGGATGACGCAAGCCTGCCACATTGAGGCTTCACAAAAATTATCCCCTCGCCGCGCCATTTTACTTAATTACTTAATATCTTAATCTCTTAATATCTAAAATATGTCTGATTACACCACTAAATATCGACCGCAAAAAGTTTCCGAACTGGACTTAACTTCTGTCCGGGAGGGCTTGGAAAAGGTTTTAAAATCTGGAAAAATTCCTCATGCTTTTTTGTTTTCTGGACCAAGGGGAACCGGAAAAACCTCAGCCGCCAGAATTATTGCCAAGGCAGTAAACTGCGTAGGGCGAAGTGAGAAGGACGAAGAGAGAAGTTTAGAACCATGCAACGCCTGTGATCAGTGTCTCTCTATTACTGCCGGGACAAATTTGGATGTTTTGGAAATTGATGCCGCCTCAAATCGGGGGATTGATGATATCAGAGACCTCCGAGAAAAAATAAAGCTTGCCCCAAGTCTTGCCAAATATAAGGTTTATATTATTGATGAAGCCCATATGTTGACCCTAGAGGCTTTTAATGCTCTTTTAAAGACCTTGGAAGAACCCCCAAAACATGCCATTTTTATTCTCTGCACCACCGCCCCTGAAAAACTTCCCGAGACGATAATTTCTCGCTGCACAAGATTCAATTTTAAAAGAGCCAGTATTTCTGAAATAGTCTCAAAACTTGAGAAAATCTCCAGTCTTGAAAAACTTGAAGTTACATCTGGGGTTTTAAGCGAAATCGCAAGAAGCGTCTCCGGCAGTTTTCGCGATGCCCAAAAAATTTTAGAGCAAGCGTCGTTTGCTGGCGGCAAAATAACGCTTGAGCAAGTAAAAGAACTTTTAGGGCAAACAGCCGGTCTTGAGCCAGAGAAACTGCTTGAGTTTTTGCGAGTAAAAGACGCCAAGGGGGGAATTGCCGAAATTAACAGGGTGGTCAAGATGGGAGGAAATTTAAAGGTTTATACCGAAGGATTGCTTGAGATTTTGCGGCAGGGTTTACTTGAGAAATTGGGTCTTCCCGAATGGGACACTGGTAACACTGAAGCACTGAAAGTGACTGAAACACTTAAGATTGAAGAGATAAAGGTTTTGATTGAGATTTTTTCTAAAGCAGCGCTGGAGTTAAAAGAGGCCGTTATTCCCCAGCTGCCTTTGGAATTGGCAGTGGTGGAGTGGTGCGGAAGTCAAATGAAAAATGAAAAATTAAAAATTAAAAATGATGAATCGGGAGAGCCAATCTCTGTTTCTCCTCAAACAGCCTCGCCTGCTTTAATGAAAGGGAAAGGAAATGTTTCTTTAGAAGAAATTCAAACCCGATGGCAAGAGGTTTTGCTGGCGACAAGAACCAGAAATCACTCGGTTGAGGCTTTGCTTCGGGCAACTCGACCGATAAATTTGGCGGGTGAAGTTTTAACTTTGGAGGTTTTTTATAAGTTCCATAAAGATCAACTTGAGACAGAGAGAATTCGGCGAATTGTTGAGGAGGCAGCTTCCGAGCTTTTGGGAACGCCAATTTCCTTAAAATGTATTTTGGGAGAGAGGAAAATAACCACAGAGGCGCGGAAGGAAGAAGAGGCGCAGAAAGATTCTGCGTTTCCGCGCCCCGCACCAGATGGGGCGGGGTTCGGTGTCTCTGCGGTTCCGGGGAATGGGGAAACAACCGATGAGGATATAATCAAAGTTGCTGAAGAAATATTTGGAGTGGATGCGAATTGATGCGAAGATAAGGAAGAGGTTATCTTACATGCAAATAGGATAGTCAGATCTTTGATGGGGAAGATTATATATCCAAAATTAAGTTACTGCCTTATCGGACTTTGTTTAGATGTCCATAACCAATTGGGTGGAAAATATCAGGAGAAATACTATCACCGGGCGCTAGAGATTAAACTTAGGAAAGAAACAATTCCTTTTAAAAGCAATATTGAAGTTGATTTAGAGGTTGATGGAGAAAAAATTGGGAATTCTCGTAAATTTTCGAGGTGAGGAGCTTGCTTTTCGGCGGATTCTTAATTCAGAATATAGCGGATCGCTTAGTGAATAATTTTGCATAAATTCGCATAATTAATTCGCCATTGATTTGCATGCAGAAAGTTGTTAAGCTAGATAAAACAAAGGAACAAAACCATGTTTGATAAGTTACAACAACTTAGGGATTTAAAGAAAATGCGGGACCAGGCGGTGCAAATCCAGAAAGCGTTGGCCGAGGAGAAAATTGAGGTTGAAGAACAGGGAATAAAAATTGTGATGACCGGCGACCAGAGAGTAGAGAAGGTTTGGGTTGATGGTCAGGAAAATTTTCGTTTAATTGATGTTTTAAATAAAGCCATAAAGCGCTCCCAAGAGGTGGCGGCAGCCAAACTTCAACAGATGTCAGGTGGGTTAACAGGTTTACTTGGTCGCTAAATTTACCACAACAAGACGCGATCGCCTGTCGTTTTGCTAAAATCTTATGATTGGAAAAGCAGAAATTGGCATCATTGGCGGATCAGGATTCTACGGTCTGGCTGAAGATTTGAGGGAAATTGAACTCAAGACTCCTTTTGGTTGGCCATCAGACAAAATCGCCTTAGGAAAAACTGCTGGCAGAGAAGTCGCCTTTTTACCTCGACATGGAAAAAGACACCAATTTCCACCCCATAAAATCCCTTATAAAGCCAACCTCTGGGCTCTTAAAAAACTTGGGGTGGAAAGGGTTTTATCCGTTACTGCTTGCGGCTCACTTCAGAAAGAAATTAAAAGGGGAGATTTTGTGGTTTTAGATCAGTTTGTTGACAGAACCAGGCGGACAGATATTTCTTTTTATGATGGACCAGAAACTGTTCATATTTCAACTGCCTATCCTTTCTGTCCGGAACTTTCAAAAATTGCCTATGAAACTGGTAAAAAATTGAAGATTAAAATCCATCCCAAAGGAACTTTGGTGGTCATTGAAGGCCCAAGATTTTCAACTCGAGCTGAATCAGAATGGTTTACGAAAATGGGCTGGGACGCTATCAATATGACTGGATACCCAGAGGTGGCTTTAGCCAGAGAACTGGAACTTTGTTATTCATCAATCGCTCTGGTGACTGATTACGACGTGGGGATTGTCGCCCGAGAAAAATTGGCGCCAGTCTCAACCGAAGAAGTTATTAAGGTCTTTGGAGAAAATATTGGGAAAGCCAAAAAACTAGTAGAAGAGATGGTTGGTCGAATCCCTAAAGAAAGAGAATGTGAGTGCAAAAACGCCCTTGTCGGCAGCCGCGTAGGCTAATATTTTGTACTATTGTACTATTACAATGATACAGGCGAGGAAAAAAATTAATTTAAAGGATAAGATTGCCGATATCCCTGATTTTCCTCAAAAAGGAATTGTTTTTCGGGATTTAACCCCTTTACTTTTGGACCCAGAATATTTTAATGAAGCCATAAGGCGGATGCTTAAGGCAGTGCGCAAGCTGAAAGTTGATGTTGTCTTAGGAATTGACTCGCGGGGTTTTATTTTTGGACCAATAATTGCTCGAGAGTTAGGAGTTGGTTTTGTCCCGGTCAGAAAAGCAAATAAACTTCTTCCCAGAAAAACGGTTGAGCAAGAATATAAACTTGAATATGGAACAGATGGAGTCAAGATTCACGCTGATTCGGTTTTGCCAGGACAAAAGGTTTTGATTGTTGATGATTTAATCGCCACCGGTGGGACGGCTTGGGCAACCGCAAAACTAGTAGAAAAATTAGGGGGAAAAGTAACCGCTTTTTTATTCCTAAACGAACTTTGCTATCTTTCTCCTCGCCAAAAACTCCGCGGCTACAAAGTCATTTCCCTGATCAAATTTAGAAAGTAAGCTGTCAGATATTCAGGTGTCCTATCTGGTCCACCTCTAAGGTGGATTACTATTGACACCTTAGGTGTTTTCGATATTCTAGAAAATCTACAGAAATTCCCCCTTGCATATTTTTATGCGATCGCTTTAAAATATGTAATAGGGTGGCGAAGAGACTAAGAGTTAGAGACAAAATTCTTCTCGGGGCGGCAATTTTGGGAGATTTGTATTTTGAGATTGCCGAACCACTTTCAGCCCAACTGGGGAAGATAAAAGGCGTTCTTCCCTCTGATTATAAATCAACAAATTTTGCTGTTGCCGTTTCCCGAATGCTTAGGACCGGTTCAATTGAGAAGGTAATTAAAAACGGTGAACCCTATTTAAGGTTGACTGGGGTAGGTAAAAAAGCGCTTGTCCGCGATTTTCCTATTTTTGCTTTCAAAAGAAAAAAGTGGAATGGGTTTTGGCGAATGGTTTTTTATGATATTCCCGAAAAGGATAAAAAGACTAGGACTTGGCTTCAGTTAAAGTTGAAGAGTTTGGGTTTTGGAGCGCTTCAGGAAAGTGTTTATATTTCTCCTTTTGATGTGGCTGAAGATGTTCGAGAATTTATTCTGGCGCAAAACTTGGGAGATTTTGTTTTTGTTGCCGTCTCAAAGAGACTTTTTGCTGGCAACGAGAAGGCGCTGGCAGAAAAAGTTTGGAATTTGGAAAAATTAAATGAAGAGTATCTTAATCTTTATGAAAAAATAAAAGAGGGAAGGAGTACAAGCGAGATTTTTTCAGAATATGAAGAAATCTTACGCCTCGATCCTTGTTTACCAGCCGAACTTTTACCAGATAATTGGTTAGGGGATAAAGTTTATAAGGAAATTAGAAGATTAATTATTAGTAGTTAAGTAGTTAACATTGCATATTTTACGGCGGTCGCCGATTTTTAAGCAATATTACTTTTAGAATTTTAAAGAGGGATTTGGTGGCGGCGACTAGTTTCTGATTTTTCTGAATTTATTCAGAACTTCGCCGCCGCCACTTGCCGACCATCTAGTTCATGCCCAACCGAGCCAAGGGAGATCAGCGAGTGCCTTACTTGCTGGTGTCGCGGAGATGAGGAAATGGACGATACTTCTGTTTTTTTCTTCAGGGGCGAAGGGCGCTTTTCCGAGAGCCCTTGCTATCATTTCCTCGATTTCTTCAGGCTTCTCGTTGAGGTTGCAATCGTACAGGGCCAAGATGGGATAGAAGGGAACGCCTGGACCAGCAGTAGCTCCTTCGACTTTGCCCTGTTCTGCTGTGATGAAAACTTGGCGACCGCCAGCGCTTTGTGAGACGGCTTTTGCTATCTGCCTGAGAACTTCGCGAGGTGGCACCAGCTTTTCGTTCGAGAAGATAATCCTTAGCAAAATCATTTTTTTCCTCCTCTTCCTCCTCCTGGGGTCGGCGGCCAGGAGTATATTTTCTAAATCCTAAGGCTATTCTTGGGACTAGAATCCCACAAAATCAAGGTGCGTGGGCGGAATATACAACTTTCTGGCTTCAAAGTCAAGTTAATGATATAATTTTCTTAATGCAACTTGCCAGACCAATTAGGAGATTAATTGAGGCGTTTGAGAGACTGCCGGGGATTGGACCAAAAACGGCCGCCCGCCTGACTTTTTATCTACTTCATGTTCCTCAAGAAGAACTTTCAGAATTTGCCGGAGCTTTAGAGAATTTAAAAAAAGATACGGTTTTATGCTCAATTTGTTTTAATGTCTCCGAAAGCGACCCTTGTCCAATATGTTCTGACCGAGACCGAGATAAAGGGACTATTTGTGTGGTTGAGCAACCTTTGGATATTTTGGCTTTAGAGAAGGCAGGAAATTATAAAGGAGTTTATCATGTTTTGCATGGAGCCATTTCGCCACTCAATAACATTGGTCCAGATGAATTATACATCAAGCAGTTGCTTGATAGGGTGAAAGGGCGAGAGGGCGAGAAGGTGAAAGAAATCATCCTCGCCACAAATCCAAATATGGAAGGAGAAGCGACTGCCATGTTTATTTCTAAGAAAATAAAAGAATTACCAATTACTAATTACCAATTACAAATTACTCGCCTCGGTCAGGGCTTGCCCACGGGTGCGGATTTGGAGTATGCTGATGAGGTAACCCTCTCGCGAGCACTTGAAGGAAGGAGAGAATATTAAAAAAATTTAAAATTTAAAATGTAAAATTGAAGGAGAGAAATGCCTAGACAAATAATTGCAGACACGTTTGAATCTCTGGGACAAACCGCCGGACAGACGGTAAAACAGGTAGTCCAGGAACCAGGAAAACTGGCGGAGGAAGCGGCAAAGCAGGTTGGAGTAAAGCCTGAGCCTGGTGTTGAACAAACTGGTCAGGGACCAACCCCGACCCAAATTGCCCAAAGAAAAGCTCAGGACCAACGCCGCCTTTCCTATCTTGAGAGAGAGTTAGAGGCAATTAAACGGAGGAAAGCTGAAAGATTACCGGCCCAAGTTACCGGCAAACCGGGATTCTCGGAAGAAAAGGCGATTAAACAAATTGAAATTGAAAAGGAAGAAAAGAAAAAATTACCACCAGTGGCTGAGTTGGCAAAAAAGAAAGGTGGTACTGGTGAGAGAAAAATTATGGGAATCAGCGGATGAGAATTTATAACACCTTAACCCGAAAAATTGAGGAATTTAGACCGATTAATCTGCCCAATGTGGGGATGTATACCTGCGGAATGACGGTTTATGATTATGCTCACATTGGGCATGCCCGAACATATGTTTTTGCCGATATCCTAAGGAGAGTTTTAACGTTTAATGGTTTTGAGGTAAAACAAGTAGAAAATGTTACCGATGTTGGGCATCTGACTGAGGCGGATATTTCCGATGAAGGCGAAGACAAAGTAGAAAAAGCTGCGCGGGAAGAGAGAAAAAGCGCCTGGGAGATTGCCAAGTTTTATATGGATGATTTTTATCAAATGACAGATAAATTGAATATCTTGCGACCGACAGTTATCTGTAGAGCCACCGATCATATCAAGGAGCAGATTGAGATGATTAAAAAACTTGAAAAAAAAGGCTTTACCTACAGAATTGATCGGGGAGTTTGTTTTGACACCTCTAAATTTCCTACTTATGCTGATTTTGCTAGATTAGATTTGAAAGGCATAAAAGTTGGGGCGAGGGTTGAAAGAGATCCCCAAAAAAAGAACCCAACTGATTTTTGGCTTTGGAAATTTTCTGAACCTGGCATTAAGCGACAAATGGAATGGGATAGCCCTTGGGGTAGGGGATTTCCTGGCTGGCATATTGAGTGCTCGGCTATGAGCATTAAATATTTAGGTGAACACTTTGATATTCATACTGGTGGAGTTGATCATATTCCTGTGCATCATACTAACGAGATTGCTCAAAATGAGGCTTTGTATAAACATAAGGTGGTTAACTACTGGTGTCATGGTGAACATCTAATAATTGAGGGTCAGAAGATGAGTAAAAGTTTGAAAAATTTTATTCGGGTCGTGGATCTTGAGAGAAAAGGCTTTGATCCGCCAGCCCTGCGTTATCTTTTCTTAACCACTCATTACCGTTCCAAAATGAACTTTACCTGGAAGGGGTTGGAGGCGGGGCAGACTGCTTACAGAAAACTGGTGGAGATGATAAAAGAATGGCAGAGGGGGGACCGAGAGGTGGTTTCCCAAGAAGATGTTTTAAAAATTGATAGTTTTAGGAAAAAATTCCAGGAAAAAATAAATGATGATTTAAATATTCCCGAAGCCTTGGCAGTTGTCTGGGAAGTGGCGAAGTCAAACATTCCAAGTCCTGATAAACTGGATTTGGTTTTGGATTTTGACAAGGTGTTGGGACTGAAACTTGAGGAAGTATCAAAAGTAACAAAGGTATCAAAAGTACCAAAAGAAATAAAAGAGCTCATCGAAAAAAGAGAATTGTTGAGAAAACAGGAAAAATGGGACGAGGCGGATAGGACGAGAAAAGAAATTGAAAAGTCTGGTTTTATTATTGAGGACACGCCAGAAGGACCAAAAGTTAAAAAGAAGGCACTTTAATTAATTAAAGTGATTTTGTTTAAATAATTAAATCGCGTCAAACGCGACATGCTGCCTATGACTGAAAGAATTTTTAAAATTTTACCCTGGATTGGTGGGGCGTTGATGATTTTTAATTTACTGCTTTTGGATTTTGTTTTGGTTTCAAGACAAAAAAGAGAACCAAAAATCACGGAAACTGCCAAGACAACTTTTGAAACGCCAATGCCAACTCCAGCTGAAATCTGCACTCCCCAATGTAAAACATATATTGAAGAAGAGGTATCAAAAGCAGTTTCCGGTTTACCCACCCCTTCAACAGTTAAAGAAAAAATTGTTCAATCTACCCCGACTCCTTCTGGAGCAACTGGAGCAAAGGTGGTTTATATTCCCATAATTTCCTCTGCTTCAACCGTTAAAATGGACTGGACTGACATTGCCTCCTCCGATTTTTATTTTGATCTTTCAGATTATCCGGGCGCAAAAACAGTTCGCTGGGAGGCTTCTCTTAAATCTCTTCATGGCTCGGGAAAGATTTACGCTAGACTTTATGATGTAACTAACAAAAGAGCGATTGATTACAGCGATCTTGAAACTATCTCCGATTCTTTCACCCTCGTTCGCTCATCAGACCTTACAATTTGGCGAGGGAATAATCTTTATCGAGTTCAAATGAAATCAATCAATGGCACCGAAGCCTTCCTTGAACAGGCAAAATTAAGAGTAATTTTCGAATAAGGTTTAGGCAAGCCGGGCGATGGCGATTGAGAACCTATCAAGAATGTCCTCCAGTTCTACTTTTGGCCCTTTCCCTTCAAAAAATATTCGTAAGCTCTCGATCTCTTCTTTTGTCACCATCCCTGTTTTAACTATTTGAGATAATAAGCCTTCATCTATCGCATATCGCCACAATTGTCTGTCGATGTCACCTTTTACCTCATGCGCCTTTCCTATTTTCGCCCGATACTCAGGATCTTGCCATAGTCTCTTAAGTTTCTCAGAAGTACTACCCATTTTCGGTCGCATTGTCTTCTGATACTTGGGATCTTGCCATAATCTCTTGGTAGCCTCACTACGGTTCTTCAGCCTTATTACCTTTTCTTTATGGGATCCAATTTTTCATAGGCACCACTTTTTTTGCATCAACAAGGAATTTATAGGTTTCTTCAGAGACACCAGTTGGTAAATCTGTAATTTCTGGTGGTGATGGTGCAATACCACGTTTTTGGAGGACCATATCTTAAATGCAGGCAACGCCGCGGCTTACAGGATATCAAATTATGAGAGAAAATACAATTCTAATAAATTTGATGTTATAATCATCTCATGCCGCTTTCTGTAGATTCACAATTTGATGTAGTTATTGTTCTTGGATCTTCTTTTGTCAATAAAGATGGTCAATATAACCTTGGTTTTTTAGGAAAAGTGCGAGCGCTGGCTGCAAGCGAGTTATTGAAGCGGAAAATATCCTTAAATTTAGTTTTAACAGGGGGCAAGACCAAAGGAAAACACGAACCTTCAGAAGCTGCAGTTATGTTTAGATTTTTAAAAAAAGAAAATTTGGGAAAATCAAACCTGAAGAACGTGTTTTTAGAAAAAAAGGCAAAAGAGACCTCTGATAACATAAAAAATTCAATCAAACTTTGTGAGAAAAATAGATGGAACAAAGTTGCCTTTTTGAGTAATGAATTTCATCGCAGGAGGGTCGAATGGCTTATTAAAAGTTATAGATTGAGAGCACAGTTTGTTTCAGCTGAGGCAATATTGAGACAATTTGGAGATAAAGATTTAATAAAAAAGATAGAGGATTATGACAGACTCCTAAAGGTGAAATTGATAAAAGCCTTGGAAGTATTTTTTTGTCTATTACTTTTTTTTGACAAGAGGGGAGAAATCGGTAAGTTTACTGCACGAATATTTCGTCGATAAAGCAGAAAATTGTAAATAGACACACCGGGTGTGTGTTACGTTGACACATCGGGATTTTGTAATCGAAACATCTTCGGAGTAAAATTACCTTAAGATGTCTTTATCAGTCGGGATAGTGGGAACGCAAGGCTACCTTTTGAGATTGTAGCCAGGCTACCGAAAGCTAAGAAGGGAAGAATTATTACTAAAAGAGATGAATTTGGCAGAATCCTAGCCCACCAGGTGCCGAATTATTTTTAAAATTTGACTAAAAGTTTTAAAAAAGATTTAATAGAATTAAGATTAAGATGAGAGAAGAACAGATTGAGAAAGCTTCACAACCAGAAAAATTCGAAGTCAAAACTGCCCTTTCTAAAAATTGGTTAAAAATCGCCTTACTGGCCGTTGGGGCAATATTGGTAGTTGGACTTTCGGTTTTCGCAGGAATTCAGTTTGGAAAGAAGCAGGGTGGTGGAGTGGAATATCCGTCGGTTACGCCCACGCCTTTACTCAGTCCTACTTTTGAGACCCCAACAACTGAACCAACTAAAGTCCCCGCTCAAACATATAAAATACCCCAAGGTTGGCTGAAATACTCAGATGCAGAAGCGGGGATTACTATCTGGTATCCTCCGCAATACGTAGCGAAATACAATCCCAATAGAGGATTTGGTACTGGAAATTTTGCCGCTGGTTCTTATCTCCTTGACTCAGGTGGTCAAAAAATTCTTGATTTTTACTACTTTGCCTATGAAGGCGGGTCAAGAAGAGAAGCTTTTTATAAAACAATTGATTGGGATTATACAACTCAAGAAATCTCAAGACATACGATTTCGGCAAGTGACGTAAGTTTAAATAACAGAACCTTTCTTAAATTAGTGACTAATTTTGGGGCCTGGAGGGATTCTCAATATGCAGAAAAGCGGGTTTTCTTTCTCACACCTTATGGCAACAAGATGTATTATTTCACTTACCCGTTATCAGTTGAGAGTAAAGCAGCTGATTATAAAAATATTTTGACCGTTATCGCTACTAGCTCTCTTTCTTTAGGCGAGCCGTCAACTACCAAAACAACCTACTGTTACCCAAGGCCAGATAGTAGTAACAAAGGGGCTTATTGGGATTCTTATATTGATGCTGAAGGCAACATGGTGGTCATCCAAAGAACTGATAAAGCGTTAAAGCAACAAAGTGTTGACAAAACAAAAATTGAGATATCTGGGAATCCCCAAAAAATACCAGGCACCTATTTTACAATTACTGACTTTAATATTTACGTTGACTCATCCAAGAAGGGAAGTTACCAAGATGCTTTTGTGATTAAGATTAAAAAGAAAGATGTTGATAAAATCGCTGCCGATACTCCTCCTACTATTCCCAGCGTAGCGATAATTATAAGCATAAGTGGTGGAATTGAAACGACTGAAGGTGAAATATGTAAATTCCATCTCTATGGTTATTACGCCACAAAACCATAAGAGGATATTTTTTAAAATTTTTTTCTATAGGTTTCCACCTCGGAGGTGGAAGAAGGAAGGTGGAAGCACAAAAAGCACGAGAATTTGGGTTTTGATATAATCTTCTCATGTCCCTTTCAGTCGGGATAGTGGGAACGCAGAGCTACTATTGGAGTATTGACATTGGACCTTTTCTGATATAATAGAATTACCATGAAAAGACTTATTAAAGATCTGTTTAATAAACTTTCTCTTTTTAGGAATGGGGAGTTGCCAGTCAGCAAGAGTGTAGAGTATAGTTTAAATAAGTATCGCAAAACTTACGAGCTCCTAGAAGAATATGATCAAAAAGCTATCCGAGACCCCGAAAAATTGGCTGACCCTGAGCGTTTGCGCCCGTTTATTCGCCGCCTTCAGGGAGAGTAACGTTTTATCACCTGGGAGGTGGAATAGCTTTGCACCTGGGTAGCAGTTTTTTGGTCCAGGCCAAGCGCTAGTCTTTCTTCCTGAAGTCCTGATGTAATTAGCCGTCTAGCTTCTTCAACCGTCCTTATCTCAAGTTCATCCAGTTTTTCTAATCCTTTTCTCTGAAGGAGTTTAGCTTCCTGTTGTTGTCTTATTCTTATATCTGTTTCCGATTCTATAGCCTTTTGTTGAGTTTGAGAAATCACTTTTTTGAGATAATCAACCCTGGCCCCGTTCCATCCTTTAGCGTTTGTCCTGGTACGAGAATTAGAAGAAATTCCTTTATCTCTAAAAAAATCTGAAACAGTTAACCAAGACCCAGTTATAAATTCAGCACGAAGTAAAGACCAATTGTACTTATAAGACATAGAAATATTATATACATCGTAAAAAATTTGACTTTAGGGCATGATTATGATATAAGACAGCATATGGGAGAGATTGAGGAGAGCAGAGAACAAGATAACCCCCAAGTACTTGCACAGAAATTACATGGCAGAAGGATAGATTTGTTAGAGAGAGTAGGAGTACCCAACGGTTGGGTAATAAACGGAAGAATTCCCCAAGAAATATGGACTCATATAAAAACCTTTGCAATTCCACTTACCCCAGGAGGTTTAAATCCCTTTAAACGTAGAGAGGCGGAGAAACAACTAGCTAAAGTGAGAAGGAAATATGGAGCCGATGCCTTTATGCTTATGGTTCCAGACGATGAGTCTTTTGAGGGTTGGTCTGCCCGACCAGTCTTACCAACAGATTTTGGTCGTGACCCTAATCAAGTTTTAGATGAAGGCAGCGAAGCTAGTTCTAAGGGGGATTTCCTATTAGCTGATATGAAAAGATGCGCCTTTATGGCGATGACAGGGTGGGTGGATACAAAGTAATTTTAAACCACAGCCTTCTTCTTTTTAAATATAAATAGACACACCGGGTGTGTGTTACGTTGACACATCGGGATTTTGTAATCGAAACATCTTCGGAGTAAAATTACCTCAAGATGTCTTTATCAGTCGGCATAGTGGGGCTTCCCAACGCTGGAAAATCGACGCTTTTTAATGCCCTTTTGTCAAGGCAGATTGCCCAGGTGGCAAATTATCCGTTTACGACGATTGAGCCTCATGAGGGCGTAGTTGCCCTTCCGGATGAACGCCTAGAGAAACTTTCAGAAATGATAAAGCCGGAAAAAACGACGCCGGCGACAGTGACTTTTATTGATATTGCCGGTTTGGTTCGCGATGCTCATAAAGGCGAGGGCTTGGGAAATCAGTTTTTGGCAAAAATAAGAGAAGTGGATGCGATTGTCCATATTGTTCGCGCTTTTGAGAATCCTGATGTGCCGCACTATTACCAAACTTTAGACCCGAAAAGAGATATGGAGATTGTTAACCTAGAACTTGAATTGGCGGGGATTAAAAAGCCTGTAATTTACGTTCTTAACACCAGTGAGAAGCAACTTAAAGAGGAAAGCCAATCTGAGTTGATGACACAGACAGATGCTATAGCAGAATTTTGCGTCAAGCCTATAATTATTTGTGCTAAGTTGGAAATGGAGTTGGCGGAGCTAGAACCATCAGAAAGAAAAGAATATCTTTCCGAGCTTGGGATTAAAGAATCGGGGCTTGAAAAATTAATAAAAGAAGCGTATAAGATTTTAGGATTTTTGAGCTTTTACACTATCAAGGGTGGTAAAGAGGTGAGATCTTGGTCTTTAAAATCTGGGTCAACGGCGCTTGAGGCGGCTGGAGTGGTCCATACAGATTTTGCCCAAAACTTTATCAAAGCCGAAGTAATTTCTTTCGATGAATTAGTGAAGGCAGGTTCTTGGAACAAAGCAGGCGAGTTGGGGAAAATAAGACTTGAGGGAAAAGATTATGTGGTCCAAGATGGAGATGTAATCGAGTTTAAGACCGGGGTTTAGGTGGCTCGGGTAGGAATTTGTTGTTCGGTTTCGTCATGGCATCCCCCTTCGGGGGTCGCCCTCGGATTCTGGGTTCGGATGTCGAGTTGTGTTCCGGAGTCCTCGGGCTTGGGACGTCTGACGTCCCTTGCCAGGTGAAACCTTCACAAAAATTCTCCCCTCGCCGCGCCTTTTTTCCCTAATTACCAATTACTATGAAAAAGTTACGATACATTTGAGACAATGAGTAGTTTTGCCAGCAGATTTTCATCATCTTCGGTATAGTTTCCCAAGACTTGACAGAAATCTGTATCGTAGTTATATGACTACTTTACAGACGGTG
>JBMORX010000007.1:0-7139 GCA_049322615.1 Patescibacteria group bacterium | reverse complement strand
AATTAGTGTACCCTCCTCCAGACTGCGGTGGGTCGTAAATATAGGTACTACAAGAGGTCGTCCCGGTCGCAATTATGGTTAGAGTTGTCCCCTGATTGGCAGGATTGGGATCGATATAAAGGTTGGTCTTGCCTTGGGGTCCCATACAGTCCGCATCAGTATAACAAGCATCTGAACCTGTCCCGATAACCGATGTACATCTGCCCTCTCTGCATTCGTTGTGAGTTTCCGGCGGACAAGCACATATACACATACTTCTATTATACGGACACCCTGACGTCATGCCATAACAATTATCCCCCCATCTCCAACCACCCTGATCACAACAACAGTCTTGCCACCAGCAGTCTGGACTACCTGGAGGTTTTTCTGTCCCATCGCATCTTAAACAACATGCAAAAATAGAAGCAGGATTTGTGATGGAAACCACAGATAAAAAAGAGATTAAGGCTAAGAAAAAAAAGGTTAGTAAAAAGAGTTTTTTATTCATTAATTTTTTCTCCATAGACCATCACTGTCATAGCTGTCAATAAATCACCCTTATACTTTCCGGTTACATCGACAAAATCACCCTTTTTAATGGCGGCAAAATCAACAACTTTAGGCTTACGGTGAATAAACTGGCTTACGGATTCCTCTAAAACCCAAGGGATCTCCCAGAAAGCTACCTGGCTATTAATCTCTACTTTTATAGTTTTTCCTCCTCCCTCAAGGATTAAAAAATTTTCTCCCCTCTCTTTTACTTCCCCCGAAAAACCACTTATCTCCTGGCCTAAATTCCGAAGCCCACCGCCAGTCTTTATTTGTTCTTGGTATAATTCAATTTCCTTTAGTTTTATTTGTTTTTGAAGATAAAGATAATATCCTCCCTCAATCAAAAGAACTACAATAATTAAACTTAAAAGGCAAAGTAAAACCTTTTTCAGGGGAGATGTTTGAAGATTTTGGGCTGTAACAGTATTTTCTTCCACTCTATCTCTATACTATCTTATGGATAAAAATATTGTCAAGGGGTTTGCCCTGTTTATTCAGTTTATTTAACTCTTACCCAATTGAAACCGTCTTCAGAATGCCATGTTTGTAATGTATCAATATCTTCGGAGGTTATAACTAAATCTCCGTTCTCATCAAATCTCCATCCGAAAAAAAGCTTTCGCGTTTCTGGATTTAATCTATCGGGGATAGTGGAGAAGCTTGTCAGGGCATAAACATTTTTCTCTTTAGTCTTAACCAATGCGCCCCACCACGGGGCAGCCACAATCTCTCGGTTTCCAATTTTATAAGTAGGACATTTTTCAATTTCTTCTAAAACCGAAGAGTGAAATTGTCCAGATGGAGGTGACGTGAGATCAACGGTTCCAAATGGCGCCACTTCCAACTCGGCAGTTTTATGAAGATCCTTAATCACCCGTTCTTGGGTTGCTATCCATTCCGGGGCTGTTTTTGCTTCAGAAGAAGGAGCAGAAGCAAGATTTTTCAAAAATGCCCTACCAACCGGAGAAAGAGCGGTGACTGTGCCACCAAGAATTAAGGCTGCTGCCACCAGAAATTCTTTCCTTGTGTATAATTTTTTCCCTTCCGGAGAAATTAGACGCGGTTCTCCTTCAGCTATCGCCTTCGTCATCTTCTCCCCCTCCTCCCCAAATTATATCATTTTATAGATATTTCTTGCCTAATCTTACTGCTTCACTCTCAAAAAATCTTTTTATTTCTTCCCAAGAAATCTTTTTAATCATCCTCGGCATCTCTGATTCTTCGGCGTCTTCAAAATATTTAAGACTTTTAATAATTGAATAGATATTTTCCGATAGCTTTTGATATTTTTTGTTATAGAATTTAAGAATTTCCTCAATCTGATATTTCTCCTTAATCAGAAAATATAAATCGATAAAGTCCCTTTTTGTTCCCCGATCAACGATAGCCGCTATCTTCATCGCCCCAATATCAGCTGGATCCGCCAGTTGGAGATTTAAAAATCGCCCCAGTTTTTTGACTAGAGGGTATGGAAAATAGAAAAAGCTAAATTTGACTTTATTAAACTCGCCTACAATGGTATCAGATTTAATTGTTTCCTTTTTAAAATTCCCAAGTTTTCCAAGTTTAAGAGTAAGTTGTTTAGCATCAAATGACCTTGGGGTAAAAAAATCAAAGTCAAGTGAATAGCGATGACCTAAATGAAGGGCTAAAGCCGAACCGCCAGCTAAATAACCATCCTTTAATAACCCGCTTTTGCCTAATATGGCCAATGAATTCTGTGCTGAACGAGATAGGGTTTTTGTAAACATACGACTTCCTTAGAAGGAATCTTAAGAAAGGAGGCCCAAAAACCGGCTGTTTTTGGAGAAAGACCCCGCCTTTTCTTAACTGTTTCCTTTATTTGTTCTTCAGAAAAATTTCTCCTTACCCAACGGACAGCATGAGCATCGCCCATCTCAAGAAGTCTCTGGATTACATATTGAGGGTGTCTCTGAAGATTAAGTTGAGGAGCGTCAACATCCCAAAAATAACGATGGAGAGATTTTGGCAGAGAGGTTGACTTCATGAGAAAATTATATCAAAAAATCTGTCTCCCTTCAACTTTTGTCCACCTGCACCTGTCCATGTCCACCTGAAAAGTGGAATGAAACTTTTGACTTTTATCCTTATTTTTAGTATAAAATTAATTATGGATGGAAGTCAAGTAGAGCGGAAAGAGTTAATTAAAAAGGCTATTCGTTGGCTCACCGCAGGAACAACACTTCTAACTGCTGGGAAGATAACTCACGATAGACTAACTTCTTCCCCCATTGCCGCCCCACCTCCCGAAGCCAAAGCTCAAATTTACGAGACTTCTGGTTTACCAACCCAAAATGTTCTTGAGGAGCAAGGACTAAAAATAGAAAAACCAGAAAAAATCAATGAAATAAAAATTCTCTCCGAGATAAGTGCTGACGATAAAAACTGGCCAGCAGAAGATGAAAAACTTATAAATAACTATGTTATCAAAATTTATAAATTTTACCTTGAAAACTTTGGTCCACCCAATAAGCCAGAGGGGAAAGTTCCAATTAGGAGAGGCGAGAAGGGAGGCACCCTTGCTCCTTCGCCAGAATTTCCTGCTGGGGCGATTGAGATTCCTAATGCTCCAAGAGATCCAAGAAATATTAAGACCGTTGCTCACGAAATGGCTCACATCTGGAATATGAATTGTCCGGAGGTGACAAATCTTATTTCTTCGCTAGGGGTAGAGGTATTCACTGATGAGGGAGTCGCTTGGGCGATGGATTGGCTTTTCCGGATAAATGAGGAGGTAGAAAAACTAGGACCGCAAGACTTTCCGGTGGAAGTTAAAGTTTTCTATCACGATCCAGATTTCTATAAAAAAATTAAGCTAAAATATCAGAAACTAGGTATCTTAGGCTATCCCCAAAAAATAGTCGATGGTTCTACCTGGCTAACTTGGGCAGAAGAGGTTTCTCCGGGTTTTAATTCCTGGTGGGAAGCAGTCCAAGCTGAAGAACGAAACAAATTTTGGGCCGAAATAAATAAAACTTTTGATCCTAACTCAAAGGACTTTGAACGGGAAGAAACGAGGGAAAGGATAAGAGAAAGACTGAAAAAGTCACATTAGTCCACCAATCCATTGGCCTGCCTTAGCAGGGCGATACTCGGTGTGCCAGAGGCGACGCTGGCCAATAACTTTAAAACCCTTCCTCACTTCAACCACATTCCCTTGATAATCTCCAATGGTAATATCGTATGGCTCGTTAGTGATTTCTCTAACTCTAAATTCTTGAGGGTTTTGTTCAAAAAAGGGCCAGGCGGTTGACCAGGTTTCCTCAACCCAATATTCTTGACGATAGGCTTCAAAGACATAAGCTTCATTTGGGTAACACGGACCTGTGGGTCCTAAGCCCGTTGGTCTCACCCACCAAACCGCTCCTAAGGAAATCCCAGGCATTGGTATCCATCTTCTCCCTGCCTTCCGATCTGCCTCGCTAAAAGCAAAGCCCTCTTTTCCAATTGGAATCATTAAGTAATAATCTTTAAGCAAAGGGGTAGCGGAATTATCAATTCTATTAAGTTTTGCTAGTTCTTGGGCATTTATTCCAAAAAAATCCGCTACTTCTTGAACCGTTGCTTCTTTTCCTAACGTAAAATAAACCCAGTTGATTTTTTCTCCTCGGGCAAGCGCTTCTTCTGTTTTCTTATAGGCAAAATCATGACTTGCTTCAACCGGCCCCCAGTGAATTATCGAAAGCTCCTGCCCTGGTTTAATCAAATCAGGATTATTGCCAATCACTTTTCGATTCATATTGTAAATTATCTGCCAGGGGATATTTCCATGTTCTTTAGCAATCTTTATTAAAGTATCTCCTTTTTTAACTGTATAAGTGGTAGGTTCGGGAGTCTCTTCTTGAGGTTCCTCTTTACCCCAAAGTTCAAGTTCTTCCCAGGGAACTTGCTTATCAACTTCTTTATGCTCGGGAGGTGTTTGAGGGCCGATCAGTTCTGGAGCCGGGGGAATTTCGGCGGCGGAGACTTCACGAGTAATCTCTTTACCTTCAACTGGGGAAACGACTGGAGGAAGGATTTGTCCTCCTTCAAGTCTCCAAGCAATAAGACCAGCTAAAGCAGTCAAAGCTCCGCCAGCGGCTACCACTCTTGTTTTCCGAGGCAATTTATTCCAGGCTTGCCAAACTTCCCTGGCGGTCTCAACTGTTTTTAAGACCAGGCTTTCCCACCCTTCTCCCGGCGCAACTTGTCTCTCAACTTTTCCATCCATTTTTCTCCCCCTTCTCCCCAAATTATATCATAAATCTTTAGCTTTTTCTTCCGATTCCAGCATCAGAGTTTCGTTTCAATCCTCTATCCCAACCTCTACCACCCTCCCCACCCTTTGTCAAGTATTAGCTTATTTTTAGCCTCTCAAGGAGTTGCCTTGCGAGGCTACTCCCCCTCCTCCCAAATTATATCACAAACCAACTCATTTTTGGGATATACCTACCCTATTGGCACAAGTCGCAGTGTTTTTGTCAAGAAATATCGGTTCTGTTCACTGACAGTATTTCTGCGACACATTTAAAGCTCGGAAATTTGACAAACTCGACCGATAGCGATAAAATGCTTCAATAGATTCAGTTTTGGCACGTTGAAATCGATAATTCTCCATCACAGCAGCGTGATGGTTTAATTATATCGGATAGTTTGGGTTGGGTGTGTCCGCCTTTGGCGGAGGTCGATCACACCAGGCGCAATTTTGCCAGCCTAACAGCCCTGTTTGCTCACTTAAGGGACGACGAGATGCGTGGGCCGCGTGACAAAGACGTAGAGTACTACATCAGTGCTGATTGCCGTGTGTGTTCAACTGCCGCAGACGCGATTTCCGAGAGTCTAGAATTCGAAGCGGCTGCAGGAGTTGGCGCTGGGTGCAGCCAGAGCCCAGATAACGTAGACTCTGAATCTGGCTCTGCTGAATCCGACTCTGAATCTGGCTCTGATGAGTAAGCTACACATTGCCAACTGAATATCTCTGGGAGGAGAAAAGGTGGGTCCCAGCCCCTTTGAAAACGAAAGTTTTACCTTTTCTCCACTCCTTCATCAACTATAATCTAATTTATTTATAATTTATAATGTACTTAATGATTATTTCACCTCTTTCGGTAAAGAAAATTAAAGAAACTATCATTCCTGACCTGGTCGAGGAGTATTATCCCCTGTTTCGCGCTGAGAGAAAGGATGTCTCACGGAAGGATTTATTTTCATTGGCAAATTCTGCTTTTGAAAATGCGATTATCTCTTTTAGAAAGTCGAAATCTCCTAAGATATGCGACAGCTTGTCTACATATACTTTATACTGGTTGAGAGAAGAGTTTAATAATTTTTTCCAAATAAAAACACTAAAGAAAGTTAGCTTACAAAAAACTGATGGTGAGCAAGATCAATATTCAAAAGCAATTAGAGATTTTTCCTCCATTTTACCCCTAGAGCTTCTGACTACCCAGGAGCGACAACTTTTTGGAGCGAAACCTTTTGAAAAGCGGAAGAAAATCTACAGACAATATAGACTAACACTCGATAGGCTGAAGAAACCTTTTAAGAATATGGTGGAATCTCGAAATGTTATTGCTAAGAAAAAGGGGTATCCAGATTATGTTTCCTTTATAAAAGATGAATGCCGGATACCGAATGAAGAGTTTAACCGTTTCCTGGTAAATGTCGACCAGGTTATTTATTATTTTTATTCTAATTTACCTAAAGTAAAAGATCTCCCGGAATGGTTTTATGATCGGCTCAACAAACCATGTCTTTTGTGCCTAGTGCCGTTTAAAGGGCTTGCCGTTCCAGAAGAAGTTCTAAATTTTGTAAAAAAAATGTACCCCCAACTTAAATTGTTTCTTCCAAAAATCCGCTTGCTCTATAAAGAGAGAGCTTATACGCGTTATATAAAAGAGAACGATGTGTTTGAAGTAGTTATTGATAAAAGCGTAAATCAACGTCATCAAATGGTTAGTCTTGTGCATGAATTTGGACACATAATTTATTTCCTCGATAGTTTTGCCCGTAACGAGGATTTAATAAAACATGGCAAGTATGCCGCAGAAAAAGCAGCAATAAAAATACAGCTGAAGGTTTTAAGCGCGATCGACCCCAATATAATGAAAGCATACGATATGGATTTGTTGTTGGTGATGCACAGAACTTTGTTCGAATTAGCAGTTTATAAAAAACCAAAACAAAATTATGATCTTCTTTATACTCGTTTATTTAATAAATGTTTTCCTGACGCCTCCCAACGACGCAATCCTTTATATCTTCTTGATGAGGCTATTGTTGCTCGACCTCTTTCATCGCTACTTTTTACTGTCGCAAGCGTCAACATAATATTAGAAAGTAAATCTAAGTGACAGATCCCCCTGACAGGGTCCGTCCCTGTCATGCGTGGAAACATCTGCTTATTTACTGATTTTTCTAGAATCAGGGAGCCACTTCTAACCAGCTCATCTTGGAAGACCAGAGCTGCCGGGGAGCGTTTAAGACTAAATCCGGCCGGAAGATAAAAAGCTCGGCGGGGGTGTTTGAGTTCTGAATCGTCGCTTCAGGGTCGTTTTTCAAATCCCGCTGAAGAGCAAAGCCACCTTTGGCGTAAAACAAACCGG
>JBMORX010000006.1:0-56724 GCA_049322615.1 Patescibacteria group bacterium | reverse complement strand
ACCGTCTGTAAAGTAGTCATATAACTACGATACAGATTTCTGTCAAGTCTTGGGAAACTATACCGAAGATGATGAAAATCTGCTGGCAAAACTACTCATTGTCTCAAATGTATCGTAACTTTTTCAGCTTTGGTTGTTTAGATTTAAGAAATATGATAATCTTCTTATGTGGTAATGAAGATTTTACATTTTACTGATCATTTACCCGACTATTATCTAGTTTGGGGCGGGGCAGAGAAGGTGGCTTATCGGCATATCAATATTTTGGCAGACAATAGAAATTTCAAAATTTATGTTGGAGCCACCAAACCCTTAAAACAGGTTAAAGAAAAATTCAAATTTATCAGAATTTGGACAGTTGAGGATTTTTTCCCCAAAAAACTTCATCTTTACGTTACTGGTTTTAAAAATCAAATTTTCCCTTTTGACCCCTTGGCTTTTGTTTGTTTAATTAAACTGGTAAAAAAAATTAAGCCAGATATTATTCATATTCATAAAGCCAATAAAATTTCTTTTGCGCCGATTTTGGCGGGGAAACTTTTCGGGATTCCTGTTGTTCTGGCAATTTATGATTATTGGTATTTTTGTCCTGGGGCCGCGCTTATTGATGAGGAAGGGAATCTTTGTCATAAGTTCCATGGGCCTTGGTGTTCATCTTGTTCAGCGACCAAAAAATTTGGCCCAGCAGCCAAAATCGCTCCTCTTTATAGAAAAAAGCTTTTTGATTTAGTTTTCTCTTGGCTTTCTGGATTTTTAGTTCTCTCTGAATCTAATGTAAAGCTTTTGTCTAATTATGGTATTTCCGAAGAAAAGATTTTTGTTGTTCGCCAGGTATACAATCCGCCAAAAGAAAAAGTTAAAAACAAAATCGAAAAAGGCAACATTTATATGAATGCCTGGATGTCAGCCCATAAGGGAGTACATGTTGTCATTGAGGCATTAAAATACATCTTAAAGGAAGTTCCCGAGGCAAAATTATATCTTGAAACAAAAGTTCTTGATCCTGTCTATGAAGGAAAAGTGAAGAACTTGATCAAAAAACTAAAATTGGACAATAAGGTTTTTATTTCTGAAAGGAAAACAGTAGAGGATTATCTAGAAAAAATCCAGAAGGCAAACGTGGTGATTGTTGCTGAACAATGGGAGAATATGGCGCCTACTACCCTAGCTGATGCGATGAGTAGAGGAAAACCAGTGGTGGCTTCAAGAATTGGTGGGATTCCGGAGATGGTTAAAGACGGAAAAAGTGGTTTACTGGCAGATCCCCATGACCCGAAAGATTTTGCCGGGAAGATTACCCAGATTATTAAAAATCCGTTGCTGGCGGCAAGGCTGGGCAAAAATGCGCCCAAGGCGATTGAGAAAGTGGGCTCAGCAAGAAATATTCAAGTTCAACTGCTCTCTCTTTACAGGGCAGTGTCCGCTAAATAACATGTTTGGGAGGGTTTCTTATTAATAAACGCCAAACGTTTTTAGGCTTCCACTCTAACCCCAGAATTGGTAGAATGTAAGCATGTGGAATAAGGGAAAAAATTGGTTAGGTTGGTTATCTTCTCGAGTTTTCAAAAATCCCCTGATTGCTGGCAGTGCGGTTTTATTTGTCGGGACCATGATTGCCAATTTTGGTGGTTATTTGTACCACCTTTTGATGGGACGAATGTTGGGACCAGCCAACTATGGAACTTTGGAAAGTCTTATTTCTCTTCTTTATCTCTTGGGAATTCCCATGGGAGCTTTAAGTTTAGTGATTGTTAAATTTGTTTCTGCCTTTAAGGGTCAAAAAAAACTTTCCGCCATAAAATCGATGTTTCTGACATATACCCAAATTTTTTTTCTTTTTGGGGTGGTGGGGTTGGCTGTTTTTTTCCTCTTTATCTCCCCAATATCTTCATTTTTGCACCTTAAGGAGAAATTCTCCCTGATAATTATTGGAGCAATTTCTTTTATTAGCATTTTTACCACCATTAATCGCTCTTTTCTCCAGGGCATTTTGTATTTTGGCACGTTGGCAGCAAGTGGGATAATTGAGGTGTTTTTAAAGCTTTTTTTGGCTGTTCTTTTTGTTTGGTTGGGATTTGGCGTAAGCGGAGCAATTCTTCCGATACTTATTGGCGGGATAGTGGCTTATATTTTTACTGTTATATTTCTAAAGGGAGCAGTCTGGGATGGGCAAAAAGAAGCCCTTGACTACTTAGCCATGGTCTGGTATGCCTTGCCGGTTTTTTTCTCAACTCTGGCGTTTACCTCACTTTATACGACCGATATAATTTTGGTTCGACATTTTCTTACCGCTTCGGAGGCAGGTTTTTATGCCGCCCTTTCAGTTTTGGGGAAAATTATTTTTTTTATTAGCGGTCCGGTGGTGACGGTAATGTTTCCCTTAGTTTCTGAACGCCAGGCTAATGGAAAACAATATACAAATCTTTTATTTTTGAGTCTAGGCTTAGTCTTTCTTACTTGTTTTGGAGCAAGCCTTGTTTATTTACTTTTTCCCGAATTGATGATTAAGATTCTTTTTGGCAGGGAATATCTGGCTGCCTCAGCCTATCTTTTCCTCTTTGCAATTTTTTTGAGTTTTTATTCACTCTCTTTTCTTTTGACGAATTTCTATTTGTCGATTAGGGAAGTCAAAATAGTCGCTCTTCCGATGCTTGCCGCCTTAAGCCAAATTATCGTTATTACTCTTTTTCACCAAACTCTGCTTCAGGTTATCTGGATTTCGCTTGCGATAACGGCTTTACTGTTTACCTCCCAAATGGTATATTATTTTTATGCGCTTAAGGGGAAAAGAACTTCTTTCAGTCATCATTCCGGCTTATAAACAAGAAAAAACTATTCGGAGAGATCTCCGTCGTATTGAAGAGGTCCTTAAGAAAATTCGTTACGATTATGAAATTATTTGTGTGGTTGACGGCATGGTGGATAAAACATTTGAGGAGGCCAGGAAATTAAAATCTAGAAAAATAAAAGTAGTTGGTTATGAGAAAAATTATGGTAAAGGCTATGCCGTGCGCTATGGGATGGCTAAATCTAAAGGTGACATTGTCGCTTTTATTGACGCGGGAATGGATATTAATCCTGAAGGAATTCCGATGCTTTTGGAACACATGGTTTGGTATAATTCGGACGTGATTGTCGGGTCTATTCGCCATTCTGCCTCAAAGGTTTATGGTTATCCTTTAAAAAGAAGAATTTATAGCTTCGGTTATCATTTTTTGACAAAGCTTCTTTTCGGCTTGAGAATTACCGATAGCCAAAGGGGTTTAAAAATTTTTAAGCGCCAGGTTTTAGAAAAAGTTCTTCCAAGGCTTCTGATTAAGGCATTTGCTTTTGATATTGAAATATTAGCAGTTGCCAGAAGGTTGGGCTTTGAGAGGATTCACGACGGTCCAGTGGAAATGGATGCGAGAAAATTTAAATACTCAAGCGTTGGTTTTAATACCATTTGGAGCATGTTAGTGGATACATTAGCGGTTTTTTACCGCCTGCGGATTCTTCGCTATTATGATGATCATAATCGCCGCAAATGGCGCTATGAGCCAGAGTTGAATTTCAAGGTCAATATTGGATGAAGAAAATTAAAAAATAAAAATGAAAAATGAAAAACGACAAATCAAAATTCAAAAAGATAAAAGTTTCCATTATTATTCCTGTTAAAAAGATTAATGATTTCCTCCGGAGAGAGACAATCCCGGCAATCCTGGCCCAAACTTATCCAGATTTTGAAATAATCCTTCTTCCTGATAGATCGACGAAAGAAAAATTTCTCAAAACAAAAGTTATTCCCACCTGGCCAAAAACTGGTCCAGCAGATAAAAGAGATATTGGCGCCAGAAAGGCAAGGGGGGAAATTTTAGCCTTTTTGGATGATGATTCTTATCCGGATAAAAACTGGCTTAAAAATGCCCTGGCGATTTTTAACCATTCGATTTCTGCTGTTTGCGGTCCCACTTTAACGCCTCCTTACGACAATCTCCGGCAAAAAGCCTCGGGTTATGTCTGGTCAACAACGCTGGGGAGCGGGGGAGCAGGAACTTATCGCTGTGCTGTAAGTATAAGGCAGGAGGTAGATGATTATCCGACAGTTAATTTTTTAGTCAGAAAAAAAGATTTCTTAAACGTTGGAGGTTTTGATTCTCATTTCTGGCCTGGAGAAGATACGAAACTGTGTTTAGACTTAACCAAAAAATTAGGCAAGAAAATAATTTATGACCCTAGGGTTTTAGTTTATCACCACCGAAGGGAAGTCTTTGGTCCACATTTGCAGCAGATTAGCCGTTATGCTATCCATCGTGGTCATTTTGCCCGGATTCTTCCCCAGACTTCCTTTCGTCTCGGTTATCTTATTCCCACCTTTTTCGTTTTAGGTCTTGTTTTTGGTCTTTTCTTAGCGTTTATCCACCCTGTTTTCAAATTTTTATACCTTTTGGTCTTAGGGATTTATTCTCTCGCGCTTTTATTGACTGCCATTCAAGTCTATTTCAAAGAAAAGAATCTAAAGTTGGCTTTGCTAGTTATTCCTTCAATTTTTATCACCCATTTTGTTTACGGGGTTTTGTTTATCAAAGGCTTTTTCTCCCCGAAACTGAAAAGATGAGTGCCTTGCTAATGTTAATCCCTGATTAAAAGGAGACTCTCCTTTATGGCTTTTTCTATTTCTTGTTTAGGGGGATACTTAAGAACTTAATAAATAAGCGTAATTAAAGAAGAGATCATTAGTGGTCTAGTACTTGGATGATGAGTAGGGGGGTCAAGTTCAGGAGGTCAAAATTAACATCTTAATTTGCCATGGCAATATAATGTGTTAAAATTTAGGGAGATGAAATATAAATATTATTTTAAGAAACCAAGATCTGAAATCGTCAAAGATATTATTCAGTGGTTAGCCATAAGCGGCCTAGTTTGTTTTGCGGCGACTTCTCCTTATTTTGGCATAAATCTGATGAGGGGTTTGAAGAAATGGCAAAAATATAAAGGCAAAAGACTGGGCGATGTGTTCTCTCGCTTGCGCAATCATGGGTACTTGGAGATTAAAGAGGATAGACATCAAATCTACATAAGTCTGACAAAGGAAGGCCGAAAGATGGCAGGATGGCTACAAATAGATGCTTTGAAAATTAAAAGACCAAAAGATTGGGATCGGAAATGGAGGATAGTAATTTTTGATATTGCTCAGTTAAAAAAGTTACACAGAGAAGCCCTGAGGGGAAAACTGAAAGAATTGGGTTTTGTTTCTTTGCAAAAGAGTGTTTGGATTTGTCCGTTTGAATGTCGGGATGAAATAGAGCTTTTAAGAGAATTTTTTGGACTGGAGGAAAAAGAGTTGAGACTGATTGTGGCGGCGAATATTGGTAATGATACTTTATTAAGAAAAATTTTCAAAATTTAAGCCTATTTCGTCTTTTTAATTTGCCATGGCAATAAAACGGGGACAATTGAATTGATTTAAGGAGCCTCTTTGATTAGTTCAAGTAAGATGGCTTTTGCTCTCTGGTCGTTTGGGTCGATTTGAAGAGCTTGCTGGAATGTTTCTTGGGCCTTTTGTTTCTCTCCCAATTTAAGATAAACAATACCCAGATTGGTGTATAAATTAGTGTTTTGAGGATTGACTTTAATAGCTTTTTCTAATTCCAGTTTGGCTAAATCATATTTTTCCTTTTCAAAATAAATGGTGGCCAGATTTTGATAAGACTGCCAAAGATTAGGATTAAAAGAAAGAGCTTTTTGATAACTTTCGATGGCTAAATCAGTTTTTCCCATCTGTTGGTAAGTGTTGGCTAAATTATGGTAAGCATCTCCATAGCGAGGATTAATTTCAATCGCTTTTTTAAACTCTTCAGCGGCTTTTTCTAGATTTCCGTGACGAGCATAGTAATCGCCCAAATTATTATGGTTTTGGGCGCTTGAGGGCGAAGTTTTGGCTGTGGCTAACCACAAAGTATCTTGGTTTTTCCAGTCAAAATTTCTGGTGATTGTACGGGTAGCTAGAAGCAAGAGGATAATTCCTAAAAGAACATAAGAAACCTTTTGGTTTTTAAAGATTTGGCTAATTTTTTGGATTGCCAAGGCTGCCAAAACAAAAATTCCCAAAGTCCCAAGATAAACATATCGCTCAGCCACAATCCAGGCAATTTTTAAAGGAATAAGGGTGGGTAGGAGGGTGATTATAAAGAAGCTTGACCAGAAAAAAAACTGTCGGTAGCGCTTAAAACTCCAAATTATACCCCCTAGGAAAAAGAGAAAAACCACTAATCTTAAAAGATATTCCAATTGGCTAAAAGTCATTTCTGAGTGATATAAAGTTAAATTTTTAGGCCAGAGAATAAGCTCAAGATAAGAAGTCACGGCAATAGGAATTTGGATTAAGGGATTATACATGCCTGGTTCCTGATAAGAGGTGGTTTCCAGTGAAGTAATTCTGACACCCAGCAAACCCAAAAGATATAATGCTTCCAATCCGCTAATTCCCACAAAGGGGATTATTTTTTGCCAATTGATTTTTAATCCACCAGCTGACGGATTAAAACAAAACTCATATAAAAGCAAGATAAATGGGAAAATAATGAGTTTGCTGTTAGAAAGAAGCGCCAAGATAAATGAGAACACGGAGATAAGGTAAAACTTACCCCCTTTGTTATTTACCGAGTAAATGTAAGCTAGAAATGAGAAGAGAATGAAGAAGGCTCCATTAGAATAAGGTCCACCGGATATCCAGGAGACCGATTCGGTGAGAATTGGATGAACAGCAAAAATAGTAGCAGTAAATAGAGGAATTGGTGACCTGAAGAAGAAACCGAGAAGAATAAAGATAACCCAGGCTGATCCTAAATGGAATAGAATATTTGAGAGTCGATAAAATAGAGGATTTAAGCCGAAGATTTTATGTGTCAAAAAAATAATCATCGCTCTTAAATTCATTTGGAAATAGGTTAAGTAACTAAATTTGCCAATATTGGGGTTATCTTTAATCGAACCTATATCATCAGAAACAAAATCATTGCCCAAAGAATTAAAGTAAACAGCAAAGACTAAAAGGGTCAAAAAGGCAAAGGCTTTCCAATTTTGCTTGACCCACTGTTTGAAGTTCAAATGAGCCAGAGAAGACAAGAGCGGGGTTTGTTGTTTGGTTTCGTTTTTTTGTTGCTTTAAAAATTTCTCATATTTTTCTTTTGACCAAGAAGATCGAAGATAATCCAGGATTTCTTTTTCTGAGAGGCTAAGACTATTAGCAATTTCGGCTAAAGAAAGACGCCGAAGGTTTTTTTTGATGAATTTTTTCTGCGTTCGAGTAAGATTCATGATTATGTTATACTAAAAAGCAATGAAAATTGCTATTGGTTATCCTCCAATGGATTCAGAAAAAGGCATCCCCCTGCTTTCGCAAAACCGGCAATTTCAGCGGTTTCATAATCCGACTTATATTTATCCCATGGTTCCCGCCTATGCAGCAACAATGCTAGAAAATGCTGGTTACGAGGTGATTTGGTTGGATGGAATAGCGGAAAAATGGAGTTATCAAAAGTGGCTTGAGGAAGTGAGGAAAGCTGAACCTGATTTGATAATGATGGAAACAAAAACGCCAGTGGTAAAAAGACAGTGGGAGATTATAAATATGGCGAAGGGCGAAGGGCGAAGGGCGAAGTGGGTTCTGGTGGGGGATCATGTTACGGCATTGCCGGAGGAGAGTTTTAAAAATTCAAAAGTGGATTATGTTTTGACTGGTGGAGACTATGATTTTTTGCTTTTGAATTTAGCTAATCATTTAACTAAAGGAGAAAAACTGCAACCAGGAATCTGGTACAGAACAAATGAAAAAATAAAAAATAAAAATGAAAAATTACAAAGTAAAATTGAAAATTATTCAAACACGGGGAAATTTCAATTAAATCACGATCTTAATAAATTACCTTTTATTGATCGTGATTTAACCAAATGGCGACTTTATGCTTATGAGAATGGGAATTATAAACGAACACCCGGGACTTATATTATGGCAGGTCGGGATTGTTGGCATAGAATCAATGGTGGCTGCTCTTTTTGCAGTTGGACGACTCTCTTTCCCGCCTGGAGAGCTAGGAAGCCAGAACTGGTTATTGATGAAATTGGTTTCTTAATAGATAGTTATGGAGTTCAAACTGTGTTTGATGACACTGGGACCTTTATTATTGGCGATCAGCTTAAAAAATTCTGTGGATTAATGATAAAAAGGGGCTACAACAAGAAGATAGATTTTAGTTGCAATATGAGGTTTGGAGCGTGTAGCTTTAATGACTATAAACTAATGAAAAAAGCAGGCTTCAGAATGCTTTTATTTGGTTTGGAATCAGCCAATCAGGAAACTTTGGATAAGATTAATAAAAACTTGAAGGTAGAGCAAATAACAGATTCTTGTAGGGAAGCGAAAAAGGCTGGCTTAGAGCCCCACATTACAATAATGCTAGGTTATCCTTGGGAAAGTAAAGAAGATGCTTTGGAAACAGTTAAATTGGGGAAAAATTTGTTAAGAAAGGGCTATGCGGACACTTTACAAGCCACTTTAATTGTCCCGTATCCAGGCACTGCTTTGTTTAAAGAAGCCAAAGAAAAAGGCTGGTTAAAAACTTTGAATTGGGATAGGTATGATATGAGCGAGCCGGTATTAAAGACTAAAATGAAAGATAGCGAACTGAAGAGGTTAGTTCAAGAAATTTATAAAGTTGCCTTTGATCCAGAGTTTATTATTAGAAGGTTGATCAATATAAGAAGTCTGGACGATGTAAAATTTATTTTAATGGCAGGAAAAAAGGTATTGGGACATCTCAGAGACTTTCAGAAGTAGGAAAATTAAATGAGAAAGCGAAATAAAAAAGGACAGTTTGCTCCTACAGTTTTAACTAATAAGGAGAAGAAAGACATAGTATTCCAATATAAAAAAGGTCTTGGTCTTAGAAAGATTGCGAAGTCCTATTGCATTGCAGATAATAGATTAAAAAGAATACTTAAAAAGGCAGGCATTTCTTTAAGAAATATCCTTTCTCGTCCACCCAGAAAGTGGACTAAAGAAAAAATCTTACAAACCCTACGGGAACGATATGAGAGGGATGGGCAGTCACCAAAATGTGACGATGATTTAGGTTTATCTAGCGCTGCTTGCAGAAGATTTGGTTTTTGGAACAAAGCTTTATTAACGGCCGGTTTACCTTTGAATCGTGTTCACAAATACAAGGTTAAAAGGAATGCTCATATTTTAACTTCAGATAAAGCATATATTCTAGGCACATTATGTGGAGATGGTTGTCAGAAGACGGATCGATTTCAAATTAAATTATCTGTTCTAGCAAAAGATAAGGAGTTTATTGAGGAATTTGCAGATTGTTTCTTTCGCACTTATGGTATAAGAAAAGAACCAATTGAGGAAGAAAGGATGCAGAATGGAAGAGTGGTTTCCTATACCACTGTTATTATAGATTCAAAACAAGCATATTTAGACTTGAAGAGATATGGAGAATTTGGTGTCTATGTCTGGCGCGTTCCTGGACAGATAAAAAATGGCGACGAAGATATTAAAAAAGCTTTTCTCCAGGGCTATTTTAACTCAGATGGCTCAGTTGATGTGAGAGGACATAGAGTGACTGCCTATTCTGCTAACTACAAAGGATTAAGTGATATAGCTAGACTCTTAAAAGATTTTGGAATCAAGGCAAAAATTTATCCAAGCAGAAAGGGTGAAAATACTTATTTTCATCTATATCTACACAACTGGCAAAATCTAAATAAATTTAAAGAAATTGGTTTTAGTTTATCTCGCAAGCAGGAAAAGGTGCTTATGAGCTTAAAAACCTATAAATATAAATCGATATCAAAATGAAGATTATAGTTGTTGCTAAAAATTGGAACAATTCTAAATTTCTCTGGCGGGCAGGAAAAGCGATTTGGGGACATTTAGCGGATTTTGGGAGAAGACAATATGGTTTCTAAAAATCTACCATTAATTTCTATCATCATCACCACCAAAAATGAAGAAGCAAATATTTTTAGGTGTTTAGAAAGTCTTAAACACCAAACTTACCCTCAAGACAAAATTGAAATTATTGTAGTTGATAATAACTCTAATGATAAAACCAAAGAAATCGCTAAAAAATTCACCAAGAGAGTTTATAACCTTCCCGGTCTAGAGAAAATGAAGAAAATCAAAAACCCTAGGGCAGTGCAATTAAATTTTGGTGTTAAGAAAAGCCGGGGAGAGCTAATATTTTTCCCTGATGCAGATATGACTTTTGAGGAAAGGCTAGTAGAAGAAGCGGCAAATCTCATTGGTAAAAACAACTTCGATGCATTGTTTATACCAGAAGAAGTAACTGGTAAGGGATTGTTTGGAAAGATTAGAAATTTTGAGAGGAGCTTTTATAATGGAACATGCATTGATGCCCTAAGAATAGTAAAAAGAGGGTTGTTTTTGAAAGCAGGTAGTTTTGATGAAGAAAATATTGCTTTCGGTTTTGATGATTGGGATTTTAATAAAAAAATAAAAGACATCGGAGCAAAAATTGGGATGACTGCCAATAAAATATTTCATCATGAAGAAGAATTAACTCTCAGAAAATACCTCAGTAAAAAAGGAGGATATGCTACCACCGCCGAGGAATATATTCAAAAATGGGGTAAAAACGATCTTGATGTTAAGAGACAATTTGGTTTTTGGTATCGGTATTTTGGGGTTTTCACCGAAAACAGAAAGTGGAAAAGGCTAATTAAATATCCCATTCTAACAGGTGGAATGTATTTTCTGCGGCTTGGGGTGGGCGCGGTTTACCTTTATCAAAAATTTTTTAAAAAATGAAGAATCAACCCCAAATATTTGCTTTTATGAATGCCTATTCGCAGGGGAAAAGTGGGGGCGATATGGTTTTTATCGAGGTAGCCAAAAGAATTAAACAATTCGATAAGGTTGTTGTTACCTCTTTACTGGGCAAAGATTTATGTCAAAAAAATGGTTTGGAAGCAAAATATTTAATCACCACCCGTGAGCTAGAGTTCCGTAATGTAATTTGGACTTATATTAAGCGGACGATTAATGTATTTTTTTTAAAACTAAAACCCCAAAAAAGCGACATTCTTTTGGGAACCTCTGACTTTTTACCGGACGTTTTACCGATATTTTGGCTCAAATTTAAAAATAAAAAAACTCGCTGGATTCAACATATTTTTCATTTAATTTCTTCTTCAAGGAAAATCCCCTTTTATGCCCAAAAAATTAGTCTTTATTTGATCAAACAATGGGCTGATTTAGTGGTTGTTGATAATAATTTGCTTAAAAAAAATCTCGCCGCATTAGGTTTTGAACTGCAAAGGATAGCCGTTAATCACCCAGGGATTAATCTTGGATACCTAAAATCTATTAAAGCCGCCGAAGGAGGTTATGATGGAATATTTATGGCTCAGTTAAGACCGGCAAAAGGGATTTTTGATTTAATTAAAATATGGAAATTGGTATGTCAAAAGCAGCCTAAAGCAACACTGGGAATTATCGGTAAGGGTGAGAAAGAAGTAGAAGAAAGATTAAAAAGAGAAATTAAAGTTGCCGGGATAAAGGATAATGTAGATTTACTTGGTTATCTTGAAGACGATGAGGCGTTTACGACTATTAAGGCAAGCCGCGTTTTTATTTTCCCCTCTCATGAGGAAGGATTTGGAATCACTCCATTAGAAGCCCAGGCTTTGGGTTTGCCGGTAGTAGCTTGGGATTTGCCAGTTTTTGGAGAAATTTTTTCCAGAGGGATGGTAAAATTAAAAATTGGGCAGGTAGAAAAATTTGCTGATGAGGTAATTAGTTTATTAAAAAATAGAGGATTCTATCAGAAGATGTCAAAAGAAGCGGTAGAGAATTCAAATAGATTCGATTGGGGTAAAACGGCCAAGCAAGAATTAGAGCTAATAGAAAAACTAACAAAATGAGAAAATTAAAATTTAGTATCTGCATACCTACTTATAATGGCAGCCAGTGGATTGGAGAAACCCTCAAAAGTATTCTTTCTCAAAGTTTCCAGGATTTTGAGCTTGTTATTTCTGATGATTGTTCAAAAGACGATACTCTTAAAGTAATTAAAAAACTTAAAGATAAAAGAGTAAAAATTCACCAGAATAAAGTCAATTTAGGCTATGGTAAAAATCTTCAGGTCTTAAGAAAATTGGCCAAAGGCGATACTCTCTTTTTGATGGGACAGGATGATATTCTATTAAAAGACGCTCTTTTGAAAACCTATAAAGCCTTTTTATTGGGAGAAGAAATTGGTCTGGTTACTAGGCCGTATTATTGGTTTGACGAGAATTTTAGGAAGCCAGTTAGGGCAATCTTTCCTTATGATGAAAATAAAGATGCGATTATCTCCATTTTTGATGGTAAAAGAGAAGTGCAAAAAATTTTCGAATCAGTTGGTCAACTTTCGGGGTTGGCTTACCGAAGAAAATATATGGATACGGATTTCCACGAAGAAACTTTTCCGGCGCATATTTATCCTTTTGCCTCAATCACCAAAAAATACAGAGTAGTTTATCTTAAGGATTACACCGTGGCAGTCCGGATCGAAAGTTCACAAACAAGGTTTAAAAAGAGTATCTACGACATTTCTCCGACTGAAAGTTGGGTAAGAATGTTTAACGCTGTTTATCAAGGGAAGAAATATCAGGAAGTAAGAGAAGCAGGGATAGAACAAATGGCAAAAAATTTTATTGGGTTGGTGCAATTGAAAAATTACAGTACTTTTAAGAATTTAATTAGAGAGATTCTTATCCTTTTAAAACTGCGCCCAGCTAATTTTTTTGACCCCAGATTTTGGTTTTTGGGCTTAGGAACAATTATAATTCCCAGAAAAATCTTAATTTGGTTAGTTGATAATTATAAACGAAAAATTCTTTCCAGAAGACTAGAGAAAATATGTTTGTAAATAAAAATAATTTGTCTTATTACATTGAGATATTGAGGCCGAGCTATTGGTTTAAAAATTTTGTGGTTTACCTGGGAGGCCTAGCCTCGATTTTTTATCATAAGCCTGAATCAGACATGTGGTTCTTGTTCTCAAGACTTTCTTTTGCATTTATTTTGGCTTGTTTAATCTCTTCAGTTAATTACATTGTCAATGGGTTGGCTGACGAAAAAACAGATTCGTTCCATCCTCTTAAAGGAAAACGGGCGATTCCCAATCAACGAGTTTCCAAAAGATTTCTTTATGGAATTATGTTTTTTTTGCTTTTAACTTCTTCGGCTTTGGCGTTAATAGTTTTTGGTCAAAAAGTTTTCCAATTTTTATTTTTACTTTTTCTTGCTGGGTTACTTTATAATCTTAAACCTATAAGATTAAAAGATAGATTTGTTTTGGACGTTATTTCTGAATCGGTGAATAACCCCCTTCGGATTCTTATTGGCTGGTTTGCAGTTCGTGAGTCTTTTATTTTTCCGCCGCTTTCTTTTCTTTTTCTTTTTTGGACTTCCGGAGCGATTTTGATGTCCACCAAAAGATACGCCGAACTGAAGTTTCTTAGCGAAAAATTTCCCAAAGCTATTCCATTTCACTATAGGAATTCTTATCGCTATTACCGCTTGGGCAATATTTTTCTTATAACAATCTTATATTTCTTGTTGACTCTTTGTCTGTTTGGTTATTTTGCCATAATTTATAAACCTAGATTGCTTCTCGCTTTGCCACTGTTACTATTTCTTTTTATTTGGTTAGTAGTCCTTATGGAGGATGAAAAGGGATTATTGAAAGAACCGGAGAATCTCTTTTTTAAGAAGCCCTTGTTTTCTTTAGCAGCAGGATTAATACTGCTAATTTTAATAGTATTATTATCTTCCTGGTGATTAAAAATATGAGATGTGATTTGCATATCCACAGTTTTGCTTCTTACGATTGTCTGATCGACAGAAAAGCGATTCTTGATGCTTGTCGCAAAAAAAAGATTCAAGCCTTGGCAATTACTGATCACAATGAAATTTATGGTGCTATAAGGCTGAAAAGAGAGCTGCCTTTAAAGGTAATTGTCGGCGAGGAAATCAATACTAAAGAGGGCGAAATAATTGGACTTTTTTTGGAGAGGAAAATTGAACCCGGGTTGTCGCTTAAAGATACTATTGAACAAATTAGGCTCCAAAAGGGCCTTGTTTATGTTCCTCATCTCCTCGATAGTTCAACCGGAAGAAGAAGCAGTCTTACTTTAAAATCGATTTTAAGCTGTCTTGGGGAGATAGATATTTTAGAAGTTTTTAATTCTAGAACATTTTCAAAAGAAGCTAATTATCAAGCCCAAAAATTAGCTTTTCGATACCAAAAACTTATGGGAGCCGGAAGCGATGCCCATTTGTCTAATGAAATTGGTTTGGCTGGCGTAGAAATTGAAGATTTTGATGACCAGAACGATTTTCTCAAAAAGCTTAAAAGATCGACTGTTTTCGGAAAAAGTTCCCCTTTCTATGTTTATTTAATAACTAAATTAATACGTTTCAGGAAAAGTATTACAAGAAGATGAAAAAAGGTTGCCCAATATGTGGTGTATCAAATCTCTCTCTGGTTTTTCCAGCCAATATAGGTCCAGCACCCTTTAAACGTTCATATAAGATTTCAGGAACAGATTATGGTAAACACTTGGATATTCTCAGATGTCTTTCGTGTGGTATAGTTTTCCAAGAGATTGGTTTTTCAAGAAAAGCGATTGATCATTATTATCAGAGTCTTGATGATCCTCAATACGAGGAAGAGAGAATCAATAGATCTTTAGCTTTTAAGAGAATTATTAAAAGCCTTAAAAAAATTAGAGCAGCAGGAAAACTTCTAGATGTAGGCTGTGCTACCGGAGCTTTTTTAGTTGAGGCTAGAAATTACGGCTATGAAGTTTACGGGATTGAACCCTCAAATTGGGCAGTAAAGATTGCTAGAGAAAAGTATCATTTAAAAGTAAAAAAAGGTTTTTTAAAGAATGTCAAGTTTCCAAAGGAAAGCCTTCAGTTGGTGACGCTTATTGATGTCCTTGAGCATTTAGTCGATCCGATTTCCTCCCTTAGGAAGGTTTGCTCCCTTCTAGAACAGGATGGTGTGATTTGTATAGTAATGCCGAATATTAATAGCCTTGCTGCCAGAATTCTTGGGGAAAGATGGTGGCACATTAGGCCGGGCCATTTTTTTTACTTTTCTCCCAAGACAATAAAGTTTCTACTTGAAATGACAGGCTTTGAAATAATCATATCCAGAAGATACAAATGGTATTTAAGTGCTTCCTATTTTTTTCAAAGACTCCTGAAGCTGTTATCAATCCCATGCAAAATTAAATTTAAAGGGTTAGAAAAGATAACGCTGGGGATAGATCTTGGGGATTCGATGGAGGTTTATGCGGTTAAAAAGTAGATTTCTTACTTATTGCTTTTTATTTATTGTTTGGGGAATCTTTTGCTTCTTGGTGGCTTTTAGCCTTTGGACGCAGGTTTATCCTCAAGAGCTAAAGAGTTTTATTTTTCATGGAAGTATTTCGGAGAAAAAAGTACTTTATGATTTCCTAAAACATTTGATTGTTTCTTCCCTTGCCCTCGCCCTAGTTAATGTTCTTATATTGTTATTTCAATATTCAAAAAATAAAAAAAGATTTAGTTGGATTAAAGGTGTTTGGGATCAGACTAAAGCAATGAGACCAATTTTATTCTTGTTTTTTTCTCCTTTAAGGGTTTTTGTTTCCATAGGAAATCAAACCGCTTGGTTTGATCAAACCACTTTTTATTTTCTTCTTTTTTTTATTCTCGTTTTAAGTTGGGTTTTTTATAATCTTTTAAAACCGATCAATTTTTCAAAAATAGCTATTTTTGAGCCAAGAAGAATAGAGATTGGGGTTTGGAGTATTTTTATTTTATCAGTTCTGTTTTGGAGTTATTTTTCCGTGTTACGTTCCCTTGATTTAACAATCGAAAAACCAGATAGCCATGCTTTTATCAGCGTCTTTTGGAATACCGCTCACGGTGACCTTTTGACATTTACCTACCTGGATGGCCCGAGGAATTGGTTTGGTTTGCATTTTGAACCACTAATATTTCTTTTTGTCCCGCTTTATCTAGTTAAAATTCCCACTCTACCGACCCCAATATTATTACAGCTGATTCAGATTGTAATTGGTGTGAGTGGTTTTTTCCCTGTCTTTTTCCTTGCTCGTAAAAGATTACGATCTGATTTTTTGGGTTTAATATTTGGATTGGTTTATCTGTTGTTTCCCGCTTTCCAATTCCAGATTCTTTATGATTTCCATATCGAAATTGTTAGTTTGGTTTCTGTCTTGTGGAGCATTTATTTTTTAGAACAGAAGAGATATAAGCTATTCTTTCTTTTCTTGGTGCTGGCTGTTTTTTCAAGAGAAGAGTTTGCAATTTACGCTTCCATTTTTGGTCTGTATTTGCTTTTTAAGAAAGAACCTAGTAAAAAACTGGGTTTTTTTCTTCTAACTTCTGGTCTTTGCTATTTGTTGCTGATTAAATCCCTGATTATTCCTTACTTTGGTCAGGGTGGTTTGCTACCGGCCCAGGTTGGTATGTATTCTCATCTTGGGGAGAACTTACTTAAGAGCGCTAGAACTCCCCTTTCTAAATTAGAATATCTTTTAAATTTTATCTTCACCCAAAGAAAAATTCAGTATCTTTTTTTGATGTTCCTCCCTACAGGATTTTTGGCTCTGCTAAGCCCACTGGTTTTATTTACACTTCCATTTTTTTTGATAAACCTGCTTCTGAATTTTGACCTACCTTCTTCAATTTTTTGGCACTATCAAAGTTGGTTGATTCCCTTATTAATTTGGGTAACTTTGGATTTTGTTTCTAGAAAGAGATTTAAGGTAGCTTTTTGTATTTTCATTTTCTCCACCTCTTTTTTCTCGAGTCTTTATTTCGGTCCTTTAAATTTGCTGGGGTTTAATCTCGGGAATACCCATAAAGGATTATTTGAGCTAAGAAAAAGCCCAGAGGTGAGTTCTTTTAACCAGATAAAAAAACTAATCCCCGATGAGGGATCATTAGCCGCCGATACTGGTCTGGCGCCCTATTTTGCTGATCGCAAAGATTTTTATCTTTTTCCTGATAAAACTGACACCGACTATATTGTCACTTCTTTAAAGTTATTTAAGAACCATCCTCAACTTCATTCATTTTTAATAAATGGTGGTTATTGTCTTAAGGGGATTGAGGGGATTCTTATTTACAAAAAGCAAAAAAACTGTGATTATTTATGGCAAGACGATTTAATAGATACCGGACAACCCCTCCTTTTTAAAGAAAATGACACGAAAATAATTTTTGCTAAAAATTTTTTTCCCTTGGCTTTACCAATATCTCCTAAAAACTTTAACCTTCCGGCCATTTTGATTCTAAAGTCTTCCTTTGGGGAGAATTTATCTTCTGATAATTTAATTTATCTTATCGATTCCGAGATTCTTGCTCATTCTCCGAGTGTGGTTAAAATTGAAGCGAGCCCAGATGGGGAAAATTATCAGACAGTCTCCATTTGTTCAGCCAGTCAGTCTGCGTATTGCATTTCTCGAGTTGAGGTCTCTGGCCTTGTTAATAAAGAAGGAGAAATTTATCTTAAGCTTTATCTTTTTGCCGATAGCCTGGTTGCAAAAGCACCCACAGATGTCAAAGTTGAGCGGATAGTTTTGAGGAGTCTTAAATTGACTTCAGGTTTAAAATGAAAATACTGATTTACAAGAGACCATTTGCTATAATTTTTTAAGCATGAGAATATTATTGTTTTACCCGCCAATAACAGTTAGAGGAGACGATCCAACTGTTCCAGGAATTGCGCCACCACTGGGGCTGGCGAGTTTAGCTGCCTTTTTGGAAAATAAGGGTCATGACGTAGTAATAATTGACGCCTTAGCAGAAGGGTTTAATGAAAGAAAAAGAGGAAAAAATTTTTTACGAGTTGGGTTAACCGCCAAAGAAATTGTGTGCAGAATTAACTATTATAAACCAGACATCGTGGGTGTTAGTACAATGTTTACCGCGTTTGCTCCTGACGCCCATGAACTGGCAGCGCTGGTGAAAAAAATCTCCCCTAAAATTTCAGTTGTTTTTGGGGGAGCTCATGCTTCAACAATGCCTCAAGGTGTTTTACAAGATAAAAATGTGGACATCGTTGTCATCGGTGAAGGTGAAGAGACCCTTTTGGAAATAGTGGAGAGACTGGCGAATAAAAAAGGACTTGACGATATTCCTGGTACTGCAGTTAGAGGTGCAGGAGGCAAAGTGATAATTAATCATCCTCGGCCTTTTATCTCGGATTTAGATTCTCTACCTCTTCCCGCAAGACATTTGTTGCCCATGGATATTTATTTGCGCTATGATAAAAATGAAGAAGGCTCTTATATTATGAGAAGCCCTTTTACCTCAATGTTTACTAGTCGGGGGTGTCCTAATAACTGTATTTACTGTGCTGTGCCAGGGATTTGGGGAAGACGATGGCGACCATGGAGCGCGGAAAGAGTTTTGCAAGAAATTGAGCATTTAGTAAAAAGGTATGGAATTAAAGAAATTCATTTTCTGGATGATAATATATCTGTAAGTAGAGAAAGACTGGAAAAAATTTGTGATGGTTTGCTAAAGCGAAAAATAGACATTAAATGGACTACCCCTAATGGAATTGCCATTTGGAGTTTAGACAAACCATTACTTCTTAAGATGAAAAAAAGTGGATGTTACCGGTTAACATTTGGAATTGAGTCTGGTCATCCTGAAACCCAAAAGTTTATTAGGAAGAACTTAAATTTGGAAAAAGCTAAAGAAGTGATGAAAATTGCCAGTAATTTAGGCTTGTGGACTTTTTCTACTTATATTATTGGGTTTCCTTATGAGACGAAAGAAGCAATGGACCAAACTTTTGATTATGCAATTAACTCATATTCTGACTTTGTCGGTTTTATCCTGTTGATGCCCTTTCCGGGGACTGATGTGACTAAAATTATGGTCAATGAAGGCTTGATTAAAGAGGCTGATTTTAAAAAGACAAAAATCGCCGCTCTATTTTCTGGTTACAAGGGGGCAGCGACTAAATATTTTACTCCTTTGGAGCTAAAACACGCCCAAAGCCAAGCCCATAAACGGTTAATGTTTTCTCGCTTGCTTTGGCCGATTACGAGACCGGCAACACTTTTAAGAAAAATACAATCTTTTGAGGATCTAAAATACGCCATTAGAATAACGAAAAACTACCTTTATATGTTCATTTTAACAATTAAACTTGGAGAATTCAAAACTCACCGAATCCGTGAAGCGGTTAATTTAGGCTTGAAAGGAGTGGAAAGTGAAAAGCAAAACTAATCAGCCACATAGTCTTTATAACCAAAAATACTATGAGGAACATGAATACAGTTATAGAACTAAAGAGAGGACGGATATTAAACGAATATTAGAGCTCTTAAAGTTTAAAGAGAGCGATAGAGTTTTAGAGATAGGCTGCGGTTTTGGAGTGTTGCTGAAGAAAATTCCTTCCCAAAAAAAGATAGGTATAGAAACAAATGATTTTGCTATAAGAGAATGTTGTAAAAAGGGATTAAAAGTTCTTAAAGCAGACGTAGAAGAAGGAATTCCTTTTAAAGATTCCCTGTTTGATATTGTAATTATGAATGAGGTGATATCTCATTTGCGAAATCCGAAGTTGGCTTTAAACGAAAGTTATCGCGTTCTAAAATTTAAAGGAAGAATCATTTTAACTGCTCCGGTGAGAAGCATTTTCTTTCATGATATTTCCGAAACTCACCTTTCGGAAATGTCAATTAAGGAGTTAAGAAAATTAGTTGAAAACTCCGGGTTTAAGGTTTTAACTCATGAGGTTTGTGGCATCTCATTTCTCCACCCTTTGATGGAAAATTTACTATTCAAGCCTTTCAGATTTTTAAGATCTATTTTTATTAGAAAACAAGAAAAGGCGGTTGAATTAATCGATTCCTGCCATAGTTTAGCCGATAGAACAATTCTAAAACCATTAAGTGGCTACCGAAAATATTTCTTACGGCTTGGTTTAAACCAATTGATTTTAGCTCAAAAAGGGTGATACAATCTAGAAAATGGCTGAGAGGAAAGAAATAGTTCTTTTTTACCCCCATGTTCCCCAGGCGGCGCGAGAAGCCGCCAGAAATGTGCTTGATACCCGTTGGATTGGTCAAGGGCCAAAGGTAGATGAATTTGAAAAAGTTTGGTTTGAGCAAATATCCCATCCTCATAAATCAATTGCCGTTGGTTCGGGAACTGACGCTTTACACTTAGCTTATATTTTAGCTGACATTAAACAAGGAGATGAGGTTGTAGTCCCTGTTTTTACTTGTACCGCCACCAATACTCCGCTTCTTTATTTAGGGGCAAAGCCTATTTTTGCTGATGTTAAGCCTAATAATCTTAATGTTGATCCAGAGAGCGTAAAGTTGTTGGTTAATGAACGGACAAAAGCTATCGTTTGTGTTGACTATGGTGGACTGCCTGCTGATTTGGATGAACTCCAGGAAATTGCTAATATGTGGCATATTCCCCTTATTGAAGATGCTTGCCAGGCGCATGGGGCAATTTACAAAGGTCGGTATGTAGGGGGCATTGCTGATTTCACCGCTTTTTCTTTTCAAGCAATTAAAATTATTACCACTTGTGATGGGGGAATGTTGACGATTAAAAACCCCGGACTTGAGGATAAGGCAAAAAGAATCAGGTGGTTTGGAATAGACAGAAAGGCGAAATTAGAGGATAAATGGGGAAACGATATTACTGAAGTGGGCTATAAATACCAGATGACTGACGTTTCGGCGGCGATGGGTATTGAGGCGATGAAGATATTAGACCAAACTCTTGCTCACCACCGGGAGCTTTTTGAGACTTATCGGAAAGGTTTAGAAGACATCCCTGGAATTAAATTTATCGGTGACGATGAAATTCACCACTCTTCTTGCTGGTTGTGCACAGTCTTGGTAGAAAGAAGGGAAGATTTGAAAAGAAAACTTGCGGAAAACGGGATTGAAAGCAACCCCGTTCATTATAGAAACGATATGTATACGATTTTTGGAGGCAGGGTTTCTAATTGTCCCAATATGGATAGGCTGGAGAGCAAGTATTTAGTCCTTCCGATGCACTATCATTTATCAGTTGATGATATTAAATATATTTGTGAGGTAATAAAGGCTGGATGGTGAAGATAACCTTCTCTAGAACTGCGTTAAAAAGGCAGATTTCTTTTTGGATAACCTAGAATGGTTTAAAATAAAGTATATCGTGATAAGACTTAAAAGACATCCGAAAGTTTCCGTAGTTGTACCTACTTATAATTTAAAGGAGATTCTTTTGGAATGTTTGGATTCAATTATAAATCAAGATTACCATAATCTTGAGGTAATTGTTGTTGATAATGCCTCGACGGATGGAACAAGTGAGGCGGTGAAGAAGAAGTTTCCCAAAGTAAAACTTATCAGAAACCAGAAGAATTTAGGTGTCACTGGTGGAGCTAATGCAGGATTGAAAGAGGCGACGGGAGATTACATCTGGCTTGTTGATCATGATAATATTCTTAACCCTAATATGCTTTCGGAAATGGTTAAATTAGCCGAATCTGATCCAAAGATTGGGGTAGTCGTCCCAAAAATTCTTTATTGGGAAAATAAAGATATAATTTGGGCGGCAGGAACAGGGATGAATTTAATTACAGGGGAAAATATTTTTAGAGGAGGGAAGGATATCGGACAATATGAGAAAGTTAAGGAGGTTGATATCGCTCCCGCTAATTTTTTGGTAAAAAGAGAAGTAATCGAAAAAGTTGGGTTGTACGATGACATTTATTTTGTCTCTTACGAAGATGCTGATTTTTCCTTTCGGGTAAGAAAAGCAGGATATAAAATAATTTATACCCCCAAAGCTTTATGTTACCATAAAATTCCTCTTCTTGATGAGAAAGCCAGCAAACAACGCTGGCTTTCTCGCTCCCATTGGACAGCCAGGAATAAAATAATATTTATGAGAAAAAATTCGCCGTATTTCGCGATATTTATTTTGCTTTATCCGATTTGGTTTTTAATCTATACTTGTCAAGCAATCCGATATTTCAACTTTCAAGTTCTCTTTAATTTCTATAAAGGGATGAAAGATGGCTTTAAGTGGGCTTTTTTTGAATATGATGGAAAAAATAATCAATAAGAAGATAGCCAGGTACTGGGATAAACGAGGAGAAACTTATTCCCAATCGTGGGAATCTATGGCAAAGAAAAGATTAAGTGAGTTGGAAACTGATTTAATTGAAAGGGTTATCAAGTCAAGAAAAAAAGCCTTGAGAAATGAGCGGCTTAAAACATTAGATATTGGAATTGGCACTGGTCGAATCACCAGGGCGGTTATTAGAGATAATGTCGAGCATTATGGTACAGATATTTCCAAAACAATGGTTGATTACTGTCAAGGGAAATTTAGAAATAATCCCAAAATTAGAAAACTAATCGTTCACGATATTGTAAATCCTCTTCCCCAAAGCTGGGGGGAATTTGATGTTATAACCGCGATTCGGGTGTTATCTTATTCTCCAAGGTGGCAAGAAGAACTGTACCACCTTTATCAATCAATGAAACTAGGGGGATTTTTGGTTTTTACTTTTCCCAATAAATATTCTTCTACTTTTATTTCTAGGTTAAGAAAAAGACAAATTGGGGGCTACGAAGTAAGCATTAAAGAGTTAGAACAAGCGCTTAGAAAAATTGGTTTCTCTGAGTGGAATATCAGAGGATTTACAAGACTTTTGGATACTTTTTATGATTTGTGTAATAGTAAACTCTCCACCGATATTTTATTTGCGGTTGAAAAGATATTATCATGGATTTTTGGAAAAACTCTTTTTGTCCGGTTATTTTATGTTACCTGTAAAAAATGATTGTATTCTTAGAGAATTTTTTTTTGAATATAGCTTCCAAAATTGCTAAAATTTTCCTGAAAATAGGGATAAAACCTGTCCAGGTAACCCTTTTAAGATTTCTAATTGCGGCCCCTCTTAGTTTCTATTTCTTTAGTAAAGGAAAATATCTTTATAATGTGATTGGTCTTTTTCTCTATATGGCTTGGGCTCTTTTAGACTGGGTAGATGGCCGATTAGCCAAATTAGTGAAGCTGCCAAAAGAAACTAAGCCCCTAGGAAAGCTTATTGATAGCACTCTAGATAGAATTTTAATGCTCATCGTTTTGGGGAGTGTCTTTTATGCCGGTGCGGCGCTTACCCAAAAACAAATCTGGGTTATATTAGCTATTATTTTTTATTCTAGTCTTTTTTTCTTAACGGTTTTACTTTACGAATTTGACCGCATATTTGGTATAGAATACAACCGTTATCCGGAAATAGAGAAAGAGATGCGAAAGATTAGTCGCAAGCCAAATACTTTAGACAGTTTTTTGATAAACTTACTTTGCCTTCGCTCTTCTCCTTACAGATTTTGTTTTATGATTAGCTATCCCCTATTTTTAGGAATTATTACCAATCAATTAATCTTAACTTTTATTTTTATTACCTTTATGTCCAATATAAGAGCAGTGGGTATTTTTTTTATTATGCACCAAACCCTTAAAAAAGGTGAGACAAATTTATTAGTAGCAAAGGCTTTAAGAAAATATTTAAGAAAATAATGAAAATTAATGTCTCAAAAATTAAGGAGATTACCCTCTTGGTTTTTTTCTATTTCTTAATTTTCTTCATTTTTTTAAGGGGCATTTTATTTTCTCCAGGAATCATCAGTGGTGGGGATTGGGGTTTCCCTCTCACCCAGTCCCAAATATGGCGATATTTCCAAAGTGGGCTTTACGTTTGGACTGATAGAGAAATTTTGGGCTCTTCCCAGTTTTTTCTTAATACTCTTCCCTTCCAGCTTTTGATTGGTTTATTGGCAAAAATAGGCATTACTGGAGAAATTTATACCAAACTTTTGCTAATTTTGGCTTTTGTCTTTCCTGCTTTTGCTATGTATTTACTGTGCAGATTTTTAAATTGTAGCAGGATGACGGCTCTCTTCGGCGGATTTCTATACTTTACCCTCCCATGCTTTTTTAACTATGCGGCAATAGGATGGTTGTTCATCTTATTTTCAATGGGAATTTTACCCCTTTCCTTAATTTTTTTTATTCGGTCAGTGAAGGAAGAAAAAACTCTCTATTCAATTTTAACTGGATTTTCATTTTTTTTAGCCACGGTTCAGTCCCAATCTTTAGTTTGGTATCCTTTAGCTTTTCTCTCTCTGGTTTTTTTTCTTATTAATAATAAGAGAAGCCTTTTTGTTTATTTAAGGTCTCTTTCGGTTATATTTTTTGTTTTTTTAGGCTTGAGTGCTTTTTGGTGGCTATCATTTTTATTAGGCGAAAAGAGTGGGGCGTTAAGCACCGGGTTGGGTTTGTCTTCTGTCAGTTTGGGTACTTGGGCAAGATTGAGTAATATAAATATTTTGAGAGTCTGGGGGAGTCTATTCAACTATCAATATGAAACCAGCTATCCTTCGGTACTAACGCCTCTCTCTTTTCTTCTTCCGTTTTTAGCCTATTCATCATTGTTTTTTTTGAAAAAAAGGCGAATAGTTTATTCTCTGGTTTTATTATCTTTTGTACCAATTATACTTTTTAAATTAGGACCTGGTTTTATTACCATATTACCACTTTCAGACCTGATTAGGGATGTCGCCCGGTTTTCTGTTCTTTCCTCTTTTTCCTATGTAATTTTAGCGAGTTTAGTATTGAATTTTATGTTGGAGCATCAACAAAAGCAGGTAAAAATTATAGGAATCATTTTCTCTATTTTTTTGGTAATTAATGCTTACCCATTTTGGGCGGGTGAGCTATTTGGAGAGCAGAAACATGATTATGATAATAGGCTAAGGACTTATAAGTTTCCCCCGGGATATTTTACCTTAGAAAATAGCTTGAGGGAAGAAAAGACAGATACGAAGGTTTTATATCTTCCTATTACTAGCGCGTTGCAAATTGTTGATGATAAGAGGTTTTATGGGGGGTTCAACGGAATACGAGATATTTTTGCGAGTTATTCTCCTAAGCCGGGATTAATCGGAATTTCAGACAAAGTCGAGAGGAATGTTGCTAGTTTGGTTTCTGAATTACAGGAGATTTTAAACAAGCAACAGATTGAAAAACTGTCAAAACTATTAAGTTTGATGGACGTGAAGTATTTAGTGGTTAGAAAAAATGTCGAGTTTCTGATAGGCGTTTCGGGAAAAGAAGTCGCAGCTTCCTTAAGTAAAGAAACTCCTGTAACCATTCGGCAAGAATGGGATAAAATTTCACTTTTTGAGAATAATAATTTTCTTCCTCATTTTTACATTCCTCAAAAAATAATTTATTCAAGTAGTGATATTGGGACACTGCCCGATATTGTCAGTTTTTGGGACTATGAATTGAAGTCAGGGGTGTACTTTGAAAACTTAAAGTTAGAAAATCAAGATATTTTAAATCGGGCGGATGAAGTTTTTATGAGGGCTAACTTAGAAAATGGGATTGATAAGGATTATTTCAAAAAGAAAGAGAGTTTTAAAAATAGTGCGTCTTTTCCCTACGTTAAACATCGGCCCGGAAGTTTATGGTGGAAGCTGGCAGGACTGAGAGAAAAATACGAGGAATGGAGAGTAAGAAAAAATCCGGAAAAACTAATTGATAAAAAACTTTTCTATACTGGTAAAAGAATCTCTGAATTTGAGAAATTTGGCACCGATGGGGACAAAGCAATGGTAAGGTTGATAAGCGAAGGATACCGGATAAAAATGGAAGAAGCAATTAAAGGAATTGAAAAGTTGAAAATTTCGATTTCGCCCGAAATTGAAAAATTAAGAGCTTTATCCATAATAAAATTGAGGGCTTATTGGGAAAGGTATAAAGAAAAGATTGAGGAGATACATGGAGGTCGATTGAGGTACGATGAGAATACCAAAGAAATAATTAAGAGCTGGGGTGAGGTTTTTGCAAAATTAGATGAAAAGATTAAGGTTTTGGAGAAAAAGTTTGATCTGCAAAATTTGGAATATACTTTTGAAATTCCTAAGGAGGGGGAATATGAATTATTTATTAAAACTGAAAGCATTGATGAGTTTTTGTTGGCTTCAGTGGGAGTAGAGATAGACAATGAGGTGATACCAGCAAAGATGATGGAGTTGAAAAAAGGAGGATGGTTAAATTTAGGGAAAAGAGATTTTAAAGAGGGGGGGCATAGGTTGATTTTGTATTTACCAGAATTGGAGAATTTAGTTGGCGATGATTGGCAAAAATTGAAGGGGATACAAATTGAGGAGAAAGTAGTTAAATTTCTCCCTCAAGGTTTTTTCATCCAAGGAGAAAATATTGTTTTTCAACCGATTAATGACTGGCGGAAAGACACCTTTTATTATTTAAGTTTTGATTATAAAACTGAGGATGGAAGTTTAGGGGTGGGAATTTTGGAGGATAAATTGGGTAAGCAAGAGGGAAAAGAGGTGGTTAAAACAGAAAAGATATTTGAAAGGACTCTAAGGAAGCCCCCTTCAGGGTTAGTCGATGGCGGCGACTGGCAAAAATTTGAATTAGTTATTAATTCGGATTTTAAATCCTTGGGAGCAAGAATTTTTTTCTGGAGCGTTTCCGATCCTAATCGGCTGGCAAATGTTAACTTTAAAAATCTCAAGATTTACCAGATTGTTCAACCGAAAGTGATGCTTCGGTTAAAAGTCGACAAGCCGAATATAAGCCAAGCGCCAAAGATTACTTTTTTCAAGATAAACCCTACTAAATATAGGGTAAAAGTGGAGAGAGCGAAAGAGCCCTATACTTTGGTGTTCTCGGAAAGTTTTCACAAGAGATGGAGAGCGTATATCGCTGATAGAAAGAATGCTGATACAGATTATGGTCAAACGGTGGCGAGTTATTTTGACGGGGAGATAAAAGAGGGAACGCACAGGAATATTTTCTTGGATAGACATACTTTTGAAACTTGGGGTAAAAAACCGATTGCTGAAGACAGGCACTATTTGGTTAATGGTTATGCCAATTCTTGGTATATTACTCCTGAAGATAGCGGTGGGAAGGAAGATTATGAATTAGTGGTAGAGTTTCAACCCCAAAAGTTATTTTATGTTGGGCTAGGATTTTCTTTGGCAACACTTTTGGTTTGTTTAGGGTATTTAGGATACAACTCGGCAGTAAGAATTTTAAAAAAGAGAATATGAAATTTAAGATTTTTTTACTCTTTTTAATTATAATCGGTTTCTTTTATCGAATTTATGGCCTGAATGCTAATTATTCTTTTTGGACAGATGAGAATCATGTGGCGATTTTTGCCCGGGCGATTCTAGAGAGAGGGAAGCCGGTTTTGGCTAATGGCTTTTTTACTCCAGATCAGCAGCTCCAATATTGGCTAAGCGCCGCTTCGGCTAAAATTTTTGGTTTAAATGAATTTGCCATCCGATTTCCTTCGGTAATTTTTGGCGTTTTGACAATCTGGGCAGTTTATGTTTTAGGTAAAGAATTATTTGGTAAAGAGGTTGGCTTAATGGCGGCAATTTTTACCACCTTTTTGAAAATCGAGATTCTCTGGTCCCGCCAGGCTCGTCCCTATCAAGCTTTACAGTTCTTCTTTCTTTTAGGGATTTTTTTTACTTATAAGCTAATAAAAGAAGAAAAATTTAATTGGCGATATTTTTTGGGGTTTCTCATAAGTGGTTTTTTGGCCTCTTTAATGCATGGTTTAGGTTTGGTGATTTTTCTCGTTGGGTTTGTTTATCTTTTAATATCAGGGAAATTAGGAAAAATAGGGTTTTTGATTTTCTTGGGAGTTTTAGGGGTGTTTGTTGGAGCTTTTCAAGTACAGATTTTTTCAGTAGTTTCCCAAATTGGAAAGATAAATAACCTTTTTTATTATAGAGTTTTCCTCTGGCATAATTATCCTTTATTAGTTTTCTTAGCTTTTGTGGGATTTTTATCTTGTCTTTTCCAAAAGAGAAAAGAGTGGCAGATCATAGCCTTGGTCTTGGTTGTCCAAGGGACTATCGCCTCTTTTTTACTGGGCGAACCATTTACTCGTTATTTTTATATTGTCTTTCCCTTCCTAATTTTGTTCTCTTCCGTTGGTTTGGAATTAATCAGCGCTAGCTGGGGGTTAAACGTCAAACCATTAGCTCTGTTTATTTTGGTTTTTTTCATAGTAGGGATGGGCAATAAATTTACTTTATTTCCCCAGAAAATTTATTCTCTAAATGCCGATATGCAAGAGATTCCGGAGGTTGATTGGAAAAGGGTTTACTGGCTTGTTGAAAAAAGAATAAAAGAAAGTCCAGGTGCAATATTAGTCACTAATTGGAACGATTTGCCAATTTGGTATTTGAGTGAAGGCAGTCTTGACTTTTTAACAAGAAAACCTGTTGGTGTAGAGAATGCCGAAAAAGACCAATTTTCTTCTGCTAAAATAATTCATTCGCTTCAAGAGTTTAAGATAATCATCAATGACAACCCGAAAGGTTTTTTTGTGGTGGACAGTTGGGACGATCGAATTCCTGAGGGAATAAGAGAATATGCGCGGGATAATTTGAAAAAAGAACTTGAAATCGACCGGCTTTATGACACTCAGCCTCGTCTCTGGCCGGTGGGGGTTTACTCATGGGGAATGTAAATAGAACCCAGTAGATATAAAAAAAGAGATACGGTAGAATTAGGTAGATGTTACTAAGGATTGCGAAAAACACTCTTTTCCTCTCTGCCTCTCAGATTATAAGCCGAACAATCGGATTTTTTTATTTTATCTTCTTGGCTCGAGCTTTGGGGGTGGAAAATTTTGGGATTTATATTTTTACTTTTACCTTTATTTATAATTTTATTCCGGTGGCTGATTTTGGGCTAGAAAGACTAGTTCTTAGAGATATTCCTAGAGTACCCGAAAGGGCCTCCTTTTATTTTTCTCGGCTTTTGCCCTTGCGATTTTTCTTGGCCATTGGCGCCTATTTTGCCGCTTTAATTTTGGGGATTATTTTAGGTCAATCCTTAAGACAGATTTTTTATTTGGGGATTTTAGGTCTTTCTTTTCTTCCCTATAGCTTAACTTACTTGATTGCCAGCTTTCAAAATGCCCGGGAGAAAATGGAATATATGGCTTTAGCCAACATTGCCACGATTTTCTTAATCACTATTCTGGGAGTATTCTTTGTTTTGGGAGGACTCTCTTTAGCCTGGATTTTACTTGCTTATGCCTTAGGTAATTTTCTGGTTGCCTTTTTCTTTTTGACCAAATCATCCTCTTGGAGTTTGCCGCTTGGATGGATAATAGATAAAGCATTTTGGAAAGAGACCCTGACGCAATCTTGGGTGTTTGCGGCTTTAATCATTTTGGCAGTTTTCTATCTTCGGGCTTCAATCATTTTGGTTGGGCTTATCAAAGGTGCTTATTTTACTGGACTTTACGGGTCCGCCTTTAAATTTATTGAGGCCTTGATTTTAATCCCTCAATCCTTAGCCTTGGCGCTTTTTCCTCTTTCGGCAAAACTTTTTTTGGAAGATAAAAGAAGACTTTGGAGAATTTACCAAAAAGGTCTTTTGGTCTTGTTTTTGGGAGGTGTATTTACCGGACTAGTGGTGTTTTTTGGTGCCAAGATGATTATTCCTTTGGTATATGGTTTAAGCTACAAGGAGGCAGTCTCCGCCTTCTCAATTTTGGGGCTGGCATTAATCTTGTTTTTTGTTAATGCTTTACCGGGAAATATAATTCTCAACTCGCCAAAAGTTAAGCAATTTTTACCCCTGGCAGTTTTGAACTTGTTAGTGGCAGTAGTTTTATGTCTAATTCTGATTCCCCGCTATTCGATTTTGGGGGCTGCCTGGGCGGTAGTAGGGGGAGAAATGGTAGGTCTAGTAGTAAATAATTGGTTTGTTTGGAGGATTCTTCGTGACTAAAGTCTCTCTGCTCATTCTTAGTTGGAACACTAAAAACCTACTTAGGGATTGTCTTGCCTCACTTCGTTTATCGAAATTTCAGCCAGAGATTATCGTGGTTGATAATGCCTCAACTGATAGCTCTCTCGAGATGGTTCAGAAAGAGTTTCCCGAAGTAAAATTAATTAAGAATAAAATTAATTTAGGATTTGCAAAAGGTAATAACCAAGCTTTTCGACAAGCTCAGGGTGAAGTAATAATGCTTTTGAATTCTGACACACTTGTCCAGAAAGGAGCGATTGAAAAATTAGCAACCAGTTTAATGAATCAAAGTGAAGAAATCGCTGCCGTTTCTCCACTTTTATTAAATGAAGATGGATCAGTTCAGAGGGACCCTTGTTATTTAAAATTTCCATCGCCACTTTTTGCGATTTTTTACTATAATAAATTTTTCAAGAATTTAGCCTTAAGATTATTTCCTTTCGTCCTCTTTTCGGCTCTTAAGTTTGAAAAACCTCTTCAGGTAGATCAGTTGCCTGCGGCAGCAATGATGATTAGGAAAAAAGTTTGGGAAAAAGTGGGAGGGTTTGATGAAAATTTTCCGATCTATTTTAATGATGTTGACCTATGTTTTAGGCTTAAAAAGTTGGGATATAAATTAATGCTGATTCCCGATGCAAAAATTATTCATTTTGGTAGAAAAAGTATCGAGCCAGTGATTAGAAAAGAAGGAATAGAGAAATTTTATTTTTTGAATTTCAGTTCTCTTTTCTTGTTTTGCGAAAAAAATTATTCAGTTTGGAAAACTTGGTTGATTAAAATAATAGTCTTTTTTCACCTTTTCTCAACCTTAAAGTTTAACTTGATTAAGCAGTTAATCAAAAGATGATAATCCTAATTTTGATTTTGGGCTTAGTTTTGCGGCTGGTTAAGCTTAATCAATCTTTATGGTTGGATGAGGCGGTCCAGGCGATTACTTCTCAAGGCTCATTTAATGATATTTTTTCTGAATTAACTGGTGATTTTCATCCACCCTTATATCACCTTTTGATGTGGACCTGGGTTCATTTGTTTGGGTCAAGCGAAATTATTCTTCGGTTGCCATCAGTTATTTTTGGTGTAGCTACCATCTATGTCGTTTATTTAATTGCCAGGCAGGTTATCTCTAGGAAATTAGAAATTGGAAATTGGAAATTGGAAATTCCAGAAATAGTGGCACTATTTCTGGTTACTGCCCCTTTCCACATTTACTATTCCCAAGAAGCCAGACCATATGCCTTAGTAGCTCTTTTAGCGACCTGCTCTATGTATTTTTTTCTCAAAGAACAATGGAAAAGGTATATCCTAGCGACAACGCTAATGCTTTATTCGTCTTACTATGGTTTCTTAGTTCTTCTGGCACAGTTTATTAGTATGATAATAATCAATAGAAAGAATATTGCTACATTGCTACATTGCTACATTGCTACATTGTTTCTCTTTTTGCCTTGTCTGCCGTTGTTAACCATCCAACTTCAGGTTGGTTCCCAGGCAATTCAAATTTTACCCGAATGGGGGAGACTGGTGAACGTAAGTTTTCTGAAAGCCTTGCCCTTGACTTTTATCAAATTTACCCTTGGCAGAATTACGATTTTTAACAAAACCCTTTACGCTCTGACTGCTGGAATTTTATTTTTGGTTTATGGGAGCATAATTGCCAAGGGTTTCTTTAGGGGTAAAAAATTCCTAATTTCTAATTACCAATTACTAATTACTCTCTGGCTCTTTGTGCCCGTTTGTGTTGCTTGGTTAATTTCATTTTTTATTCCCAATTACCAGCCCTTCCGCCTCCTTTTAGTTCTACCAGCTTTCTATCTGTTATTAGCTGGAGGTGTAGCGTCAATAAAAAATAGGAGTTTAGCTTTCTTCTCTCTTCTGGTCATACTTCTCACTTCTTTCTTCTCACTTCTAACATATTATCTAAATCCCTATTTTCATCGCGAAGACTGGCGGGGAGTAGTTAGATTTATAGAGACCCAGGAGAAACCACGAGTAGCTATTTTGCCTTCTCAAACCTCAGACTGGGCCTGGAGATACTATTCAGAGGGAAAAGTGAGGTTAGTCGGCATTAGTCCTGGAGCCAGAAGGGTGATGCAGGTGGATTTTAACAATCTAGCAATCAAGCAATCTAGCAATCAAGCAATCTACTATATCCCTTATCTTCAGCCCGTTTTTGATCCTGAAGAAAAAATCGTTTCCTGGCTTGGGGGCTTAGGCTATGTTAAAATCAAAGAGATAAGCTTTAATCAGATTCCTGTTTGGGAATACAGGCTTTTACGATGAAAATAGGCATAGATATTTCTCAACTGGCTTTTCCTGGAACAGGAGTGGCTTCCTATACTGAAAACCTGGTGGAGAATCTTCTTAAATTGGACAGGGGAAATGAATATGTTTTGTTTTTCTCTTCATTGCGGGCTAAAATTCAAAATTCAAAGTTAAAAATTAAAAATGACAATTCAAAATTCAAAATTTTCAAATTTCCTCCACTTCTACTTGAATTTCTTTGGAACAGGTTACATCTAGTTCCAATTGAGACTTTCACTGGAAAATTGGATATTTTTCATAGTTCCGATTGGCTGGAGCCACCAGCAAGATGTCCAAAGGTGACGACAATTCATGATTTAGCAATTTTTAAATACCCAGAAACCTTTGTTCCGAGGGGCGGACATGATATTGTTTCCAATTTGAAAAGAAAACTTGAATGGGTGAAAAAAGAGTCAAAGCTGATAATCGCTGTTTCGGAAAGCACAAAGAAAGATATTGTCGAAATTTTGGGAATCCCAGAGGAGAGAATAAGAGTGATTTATGAAGCTTGCAACACGGAGTTCACAGAGCGAGCAAAAGAGAACACTGAGAAAGTGAAGAGGAAATATGGGATTGAGGGAGATTACATCTTGGCGGTAGGAACTTTAGAGCCCAGAAAAAACCTGAAAAGAGTAATCGAAGCATTTTCACTGCTGACAGGGTCCGTCCCTGTCACCCTCGTTATTGCGGGAAAGTTTGGATGGGGCACAGAAATTTCAAATGACAAATTTCAAATGACAAATATCAAATTATTGGGATATGTACCAAAAGAGGATTTGCCGGCGCTCTATGCTGGGGCCCAAGTGTTTGTTTACCCTTCGCTTTATGAGGGATTTGGTTTGCCGATACTTGAGGCAATGGCTTGCGGTTGTCCGGTGGTAACGTCTAATGTTTCAAGCATGCCAGAAGTGGCAGGAGAGGCGGCGATTTTGGTGGATCCTTTAAATGTTGAGGATATCACGCTGGGGATTATAAAAGCGCTTAAAAATAGAAAAGAGCTTATTAGAAAAGGATTAAAACGAAGTGTTAAGTTTTCTTGGGAAAAAACTGCCCAAGAAACATTGAGGGTTTATCAGAAGGCTTATGGAATTTATAAAAAGGAGCGTTAAAAAAGCACTTCAATTAATTAAATCAAATAAACTCGAGACAATTTTCCTGGGTTTAATTTTGGTTTTGGCGATTTTCTTGCGTTTTTATAAGATTACCGAGCTTCATTTTTTCACTTATGATCAAGCACGAGACGATTTAATTGTCAAGCGGATTTTAGTTGATCACAAGCTGACACTTTTGGGACCTCAAAGTTCAATGCGAGGAGTCTATTTACCGCCATTTTATTATTACACTTTAGTCCCGATTCTCTGGCTTTCTAAGTTAAATCCGGTTGGAGTTGATATTTATACAGCTTTTGTTGGGGTCTTAACCGTAGTTTTAATTTGGTATATCAGCCGGGATTTTTTTGGCGAGATGGTAGGGTTGGCGATTGGCGCTTTATACGCCACTTCGCCTTTGATTGTTGAGTTATCTCATCGAGCTTGGAATCCCAATACCCAGCCGTTTTTTATTCTCTTGACCATCTTTTTTCTTTATCAACTTTTTAAGGCAAAAAAGGAAATTTATCTCATCTTTACTTCTTTGGCTCTTGGTTATGCCATTAATCTTCATTATGGTGCCCTAGCTTTAATGCCAATTTGGATTTTCGCCTTTATCTGGAGTTTTGTTCGATTGGAAAAGAAATGGGTTTTCCTCTCAGGCTTAATACTATTTTTATTTGGAGCCCCACTTTTATTATTCGATCTTCGTCATAATTTTATGCTGACCAAAAATATCTATCTTTACTTTTTTGCTGGCGAAAGAGTTAGTTTGTCGCCTACGAAATTTTTTGAGCCGATGGTGGCTTCAATTTATCAACTTTTTGTCGCCTTGCTATCTGGTAGTTTTTTGAAAACCGCCCAAGTGCCATTTGAATTCTGGGGAAAGCTTGGCTCGGTTTTGACTTTCGCTCCGGTTTCGATTATTGCCCACAAACCACTGCTTGTTCAATATCAATGGTGGGGGATTGGTTTATTAATATTAATTATTTGCTCAGTGATTTGGTCTTACTTTCACAAAGCTAAAATATTAATTTTAAATTTACTGATAGCCTCAATTTTAATCAGTGCCTTATTCAGTCGCTTTTACATTGGTAAATTTTATTTCTTTTATTACATCTTTCTCTACCCAATTCCATTTTTATTTTTAGGGTTAATGTTTTGGTTTCTTTGGCAAAAGAAATGGACGAGGTCGTTTGTGATAATAATTTTTGCTGGTATGCTTTGGTTTAACATCAGCAATGTTTTGGTTTTTGAGGAACCAGAGCGAACAATTAAAGATATAAAACAAGTAGCCAGGGTTATTGCCAATGATGTAGATATCTCAAAAACCTTCAACATTGCCGCTAACTACAAAAATCCCGATCGTTGGGATCATAATGCCGTTGATTATCGTTATTTTGTTGAGGCTTTTTATAAAAAGCGAGCTTTAGATTGGCAGCCGGAGGATTATGAGCGAGCCGAGATTCTTTATGTTGTGGCTGAGGGCGGTTTGCCTGATCCGGTGAATGCTAAGATTATGGAAATTTATGAGTTTTCTCCTAAAAAAATTGAAAAGACCTGGCAACTGCCAAAAGAAACTTTTATCTATAAACTGGTAAAATAAAGATATGCTTGTTGGGGTGGATGGGAACGAGGCGAATGTAAGAGAGCGGGTCGGCTCAAATCAGTATGCGTTTGAATTGCTTTGGGCACTTTACAGACTTAAAAATCCTTACTCCTGGGTGATTTATCTCCGAGATAAGCCTTTATCAGATATGCCACCAGTAAGAAAAAATTGGACCTATCGAGTTTTTGGGCCCAAAAAATTCTGGACTCAGTGGCGACTACCGCTGAATTTATATATTCACAGACCAAGACCTGACGTTTTTTTCTCGCCTGGGCATTATGCTCCGCGTTGGTCACCGATCCCTTTAGTAGTCTCTATTATGGACCTTGGGTACCTTAAGTTTCCTGAACAATTTACTAAAAAAGATTTATATCAGTTGACGAATTGGACTGCTCGTTCAATTAAAAAAGCCAGTCACATATTAACTATCTCCGAAAGCACAAAAAATGATATAATTAAAGAGTACAAAATACCAGAGAATAGAATAACGGTTACTTATCCAGGATACGACAGAAAAAAATTTAAAATTGCAAATTTAAAATTTAAAATTGAAAAGATAAAGAAAAGATACAAAATCCCTGGAGACTACATTTTATTTCTTGGTTCTTTAAGACCTAGTAAGAATATCGAGGGACTGCTTTCTGCTTATCATACATTAATGCATGATAATCCAGATCTTTGTTTGGTAGTTGCGGGGAAGAAAGGTTGGATGTATCAAGGAATCTTTGAAAAAACAAAGGAATTGAGCTTAGAAAAGAGGGTAATTTTTACAGACTATATCCCCGAAGAGGATGTTCCAGCGCTCATGTCCGGAGCCAAAGTTTTTATTATGCCCTCTTTTTGGGAAGGATTTGGAATACCGGTAGTCGAAGCTATGGCTTGTGGAGTGCCGGTGGTGGTCTCAAATGCCGGAAGTTTACCAGAGGTTGCAGGCAGGGCGGGGGTAATCGTTGATCCCTATAAATCAGAAGATATTGCCCGAGGGATAGTTGAAGCCCTAAAAAATAGAGAAGCGTTAGTTAAAAAAGGTTTGGAGCAAGTTAAGAAATTTTCCTGGGAGAAATGCGCCAAAGAAACATTAAAAGTTTTAGAAGAGGTTACCGCGAAAAAATCATGATTTACGAAGAAAATATCAAAATTACCAAAGAGGGTATCATTTTTACTGATAAACACGGAAATAAATTGACGGTTAAGGAAGCTTTTCGTCGGGCTTTTGTCAGGTTTTATAATTGGTGGTTAGATTTTAGAATTTTTATCATTAATTATTCGGGCTGGTGTCCATTCTGGTTTTGGCGGCGATTCATCTATAGATTAGCAGGACTTAGAATTGGTAGAGGCTCAAAAGTTCATGTTTTTTGCCGCTTTTTCGAGCCCGGAAATATTGAGATTGGGGAAGATACTATCATAGGCAATAATGCTTTTCTAGATGGTAGGGCACCATTGAAGATTGGTAATCATGTTGATATTGCTTCTGAAGTGATGATATACAACTCCGAACACGATGTACATGACGAATATATGAGAGCAGTGGAGGAGCCAGTAACGATTGAGGACTATGCTTTTATTGGTCCAAGAGTAATCATTCTACCGGGAATAAAAATTGGTAGAGGAGCAGTTGTGGCTGCATCGGCGGTGGTGACTCACGATGTTTCGCCAGGAAAAATCGTTGGTGGAGTTCCGGCGCGAGAAATTGGGGAAAGGAAAATTAAGGATTACCATTACAGATTAGGTCGGGCGCGATTATTTCAATAGCTTTGACCACTTTAATTAATTGAACTATGAAGAAAATTATTGCTTTATTGCTTTATTGCTTTATTGCTTTATTGCTAATCTATCTCCTGCTTCCTCTTCCAGCCGAACCGCCACCACTGCCTGGAAGTTTGAAATCTACCGAACCGGGTGACACGGTTGAGATTCCCGGGCTTTTTGCTTACTATACCGATCTTTCTCGTTCCCAAGTCCTTGATTTTTATCAAAAGAATTTTTCCCGCTCAAGTTTTTTGGGAATTCCTCTTTTAACCTATCGTTTAAATCATCCTCCAGAATACGCCAGAGAGACAATCCGCCGGACCCTTCAAAGTACTTACTACGAAGAAATAGTCCATCCACTGCGTGAATCTTTGTATGTTAACGGTTATGAATGGGAAAACGATCCTTTCACCAAACCTGAAAGCCGAGAAAAAAACAAACCGATGATTGGAGGAAAAGAATTCAGAAGCAAGGTAACCGTGATTACCCGACATTCTAATCCGATTGTTCGGCTCCTGGTAGTCGGCGGTTTTTTGCTTTTTGCTTTATGGTTGATTAAAGAGGCAAAGGAAATTTATGGATCTTTCCGTCGTTATTTTAAGCTTTAATACCCAAAAACTCTTAGAAGACTGTTTAAACTCAATTTTCCAAAATACCGAGGGGATAGAGTTTGAAATTATTGTGGTTGACAACGGCTCGATTGATGGTTCAGTGGAGATGGTGAAAGAACTCATCAAACCTCAAACCCCAAACCTCAAACTCATTGAGAATAAAATTAATCTTGGTTTTGCTAAGGGAAACAATCAGGGCCTTCTGCAGGCTCAAGGTAAATATATTTTGCTTCTTAATTCGGATACCATTGTGAAAAATGGGGCGCTTAAAAAAATGGTTGAATTTATGGATGAGCATCTCCAAGCAGGTGTGGTTGGACCTAAGCTTTTAAATCCCGAGGGCACACCTCAAGCCTCAGCCGGAAGTTTTCCCAGTTTACCAGTGATTGGGGTCATGCTTTTTAAAGAACATTTTGGCGGTAGTCAGCTGGTAAGGACTTCATATCAAACCACAAAAGAGGTTGATTGGGTAATGGGGGCAGCCATGATGGTCAAGCGGGAAATATTTCCCAAGACCGGTCTTTTTGATGAGAATATTTTTATGTACTATGATGAAGTTGAGTGGTGTTATCGGATAAAAAAAGCAGGATTTAAGATTTATTTTTATCCGGAGGCGGAAATTGTCCATCTTTGGCAGAGAAGTTCTCAAACAGGAAGGAAAGGCCCAATTTTGGCAAATTACCAAGGGCTGGTTTACTTTTACAAAAAACATAAAAGCACACTTGACCTTTTTCTCCTGCGGATTTTGCTAAAATTAAAGGCAGGCGTGGCTTTAATAATCGGTCATCTCACAAACAATTCTTATCTTAAGGAGACTTATGCTGAAGCTTTTAAATTGGCTTAAAGAAAGAATTCTTTTCATTGGAGTTGTTGTTCTTTTGGTTTTTATTCCTCTTTATCCCAAATTTCCTCTTTTCGAGGTTCCTGGAACCTACGTGGCAATTCGGTTTGAAGATTTCTTGGTCGCCTTTTTGGTCGGTGTTTTCATCCTCAAGACATTAGGAGAAAGGACAAACATTTTCCAGGATCGTCTTAACAGGCTTATTTTTGCTTATTTTGTAGTTGGTGGACTTTCTTCTTTATCAGCGATAATGATTACCAAAAATGTCATTCCCCACCTTGTTTTACTTCACTGGGTTCGGCGGATTGAATACATGTTACTTTTCTTTATTGCTGCGGCTTCGGTAAGGAAAATGCAAGATGTCAAGGATTATCTGGTGGCTATATTTTTAGCCACCGCGGGAGTAATTATTTATGGTTTGGGACAGAAGTTTTTAGGTTTTCCAGTGATTTCAACCATGAATGAAGAATTTTCTAAAGGTGTTCTTCTTTCTCTTTCGGAATGGGCTAGGGTGAACTCTACCTTTGCTGGACATTACGATTTGGCTGCCTATCTTGTTTTGGTTTTAGCAGTAACAGTTGGGGGAATCATCGGTTTTGCTAGTTTTTGGCAGAAAATTTTTACTTTGATCTTTGGGATTTTTACCTTCTATCTTTTGATTTTAACTGCTTCTCAGATTTCCTTTATTGCTTATCTTGTGGGCATCACCGCTGTTTTAGTTTTTTCTAAAAAATATTTTTGGATTATTCCGGTTCTGAGTTTGTCAATTTTAGCCATTTTTACCTCAAGTGAGTTTAGTCAGAGATATGCGACGACCTTAAAAATTAATCTTAGTTTTTTGTCTGGGATTTATAAAAGTAAGGGTAAAGAAAAATTGGTTCTCTTGCCGACGCCGACCCCACCACCCCCACCATCGGTTGTCGCCCCCCTAAAACCTAAAAGGAAGGTTATCTCTCTTCCTACGCCGACCCCAACCCCAATAGAAAAAAAGTATGTTTATTATGGACCAACGGAGCCAACCGAGCCAATCGAACTGACCGCTTATCGCTCGGTCAAGATTCGTTTTAATGTCGAGTGGCCAAGAGCCATTCGAGCTTTTAAGAAAAATCCTCTTCTTGGGACTGGTTATTCTTCAATCACTTTGGCAACTGACAATGATTACCTTCGGGCCCTTGGGGAAACTGGAATTTTAGGCTTTGTTGCTTTGTTACTTATCTTTTTAGAGATTGCTAGAAGAGTTTTCGAGTTTCTCCCAAGGAACGGATTGGGATTGGAGAAGGCGGTTGTAATTGGAATTTCTGGGGCGGCTCTTGGATTTTTGATAAATGCTTTTTTCATTGATGTTTTTGAGGCTTCAAAGGTGGCTTTTGTCTTTTGGATTCTTGTGGGAATTATGGTCGGAGTAATAAATATCTCTATGACTACCAGAATGGTTAAAAATGAGTAAAAAAATTATTATTGAGTATTTTTTGTTATCGATAATCTTTGTTTTTGCCTTTATTCTACGGCTTTATAAAATTAATATTCCCTTAGCGGATCATCATTCCTGGCGTCAGGCAGACACAGCGGCGGTAGCCAGAAATTTTGTCAAAGAAGGATGGGATTTTTTAAGACCAAGGATTGATAATATGACCTTTCTTCATTCCCCAGATAAACCCAATAAAGAAAGACTTTTTTTGGTTGAACCTCCAATTTATCAAACAATAGTGGCGGGGGTTTACAAAGTATTTGGAATAAAAGAATCGATGGCTCGGCTGGTTTCGATTGCCTTTTTTCTGGGGTCAATGATTTTTCTTTATCTTTTAGCTCGACAATATTTTGGAAGTGGAATTAGCCTTTTGTCTGCTTTTTTCTTTGCCATCCTACCATACAGCATATTTTATTCCCGAGTAATTTTACCTGAACCGATGATGATTTTTTTGACAATGGGGCTTATTTATTTCTTAATTAAGTGGCTAGATAAGGAAAAAATAATCTGGTGGGCGATAGCTGTTCTTTTTGCTTCATTGGCTCTTACTCAAAAAATATTTCCCCCTTTTTTGGTTCTTCCATTGGCTTATCTGGTTCTTAGGAAATACTCATTAAATGCATTTAGGCAACCAAAAATTTGGCTGCTTGTTACACTTTCGCTTTTACCCATTGTTGCCTGGCGAGTTTGGATAAGTCAATTTCCAGAGGGAATTCCTCCTTCTGATTGGCTTTTAAACCAAGGGGCTATTCGTTTCAAAGGTGCTTTTTTTTGGTGGATTTTCGCTGAGCGCCTGGGAAAGTTAATTTTAGGTCATTGGGGGCTAATTCCTTTTGGTTTAGGATTAATCTTAATTCCAGGCAAGAAGGAAGGTTGGTTTTTCCATCTTTGGCTTTTGAGCACTTTAATTTATGTTACCATTTTTGCCGCCGGTAACGTAACTCATGATTATTATCAGATTCCTTTTATTCCGATTACCGCTATATTTTTAGCCAAAGGCAGTTATTGGTTGCTAACCGCACCCCGTCAGATTTTTAATAAAGCTTTCTGCTTTCTGCTTTCTGCTTTCTGCTTTCTTTTTATGCTTGCTTTTTCCTGGTATCAAGTTCGTGATTTTTATAATATTCAAGGTGGAGTCGATTTGGCGGGGCAGGCAGTTGATAAGTTGACTCCAAAGGAGACTTTGGTTCTCACCGGTGACAGTAATGATGCCACTCTTCTTTATAATACTAATCGCCATGGTTGGACAGGTGGTTATGCTTCTTACTTTCCCAATACTCAAGAGACGATTGAAAAGATTAAAAAGATGGGAGGAAGTGTTTATGTGACCACAAAGTTTGAGGAGAATTCGGAATTTGGGAAATATATGCTTCAGAGTTATCCAGTACTTAAGCGAACTGACCAATATATAATTTTTTCCCTTTACTAATTATTATGAAAATTCTAATGCTTACTCCTTACCTTCCGTATCCTCCTTCTTCGGGAGGACAGGTTAGGTCTTATAACTTAATTAAAAACTTAGCCCAAAAGCATAAAATCACTCTTTTTTCTCTCATCAAAACCGATGAAGAAAAGAAATATATCCCTGAGCTTGAAAAGTTCTGTCAGGAGGTTGAAGTTTTTAAAAGACCAGAAAAACCTTGGACACTAAAGAATATTTTACGAACTGGATTTGGACCCTACCCATTTTTAGTAGTTCGTAATCTTTCTTCCGAGGAGAAGGAAGCGGTAGCAAAAAAACTTGATGAAGAAAAATTTGATCTTATTCATGCGGAAACATTTTATGTCATGCCTCATATTCCCAAGACTAAAATTCCAATTCTTTTAGTTGACCAAACAATCGAATTTCAAGTTTATCAGCATCATGCAGACACCTCTAATCTTTGGCAAGCCAAACCCCTTCTTTACTTTGATGTCTTCAAAATAAGGTTCTGGGAAACCCGGTTTTGGCGAAAAGCCTCTCGAGTTGTGGCTGTCTCCGAAGACGATAGAAAAAAAATGCGGTCTTTAGAGCCTAGTCTTCAAGTTGACGTGGTTCCCAATGGCGCTGGTGAAGATTTAGTTGATATTTACCATAAGAAAAAGGCAGACTTTAAAAAACCAATTATCTTTTTTCAGGGCAATTTTTTATGGTTACAGAACGCGGAAGCGGCGAGAACCTTAGCCATTGAAGTCTTTCCCCGAATCAGAAAAGAGATTCCCCAGGCTTGCTGTCGGATAGTGGGGCAGGGGGCAAGCCAGAAAATTGCTGATCTTGAGGGCAATGGGGTAGAAGTTCATGACCTTGATGTTTCAGATATAGAGGGAGTAAGAGAAGCCTATCGGCAGGCTACGGTTTTCGTCGCTCCTTTGGCTGGGCCTGGAGGAACGAGGCTTAAGATTTTAGGGGCAATGGCCGCTGGGGTGCCGGTGGTGACGACTTCAACCGGAATTGAGGGAATAGACGCCAAGAGTGGAAGGGAAATTTTAGTCAAAGACAAACCTGAAGAAATAGCCAAGACAACATCTAGAGTTCTTAAAGATCAACAACTTTACCAAAAAATGACCTTGGCAGCCAGAAAACTAGTTGAGGAAAAATATAATTGGCAAAAAATTTCCCAAAAATTAGATAAAATTTATCAGGAGGTAGGTAGTGGCAGAAAAAATTGATTTATCGATTATTATTTTAAACTATAATACGCTTAAACTTCTGCGTCAGTGTCTTGGGTCTGTTAAAAAATCCAAAACTGACGGTTTAACTTTTGAGACGATCGTGGTAGATAACGCCTCAACCGATGGTTCGGTCGAAGAACTTCAAAATTTAAAATTAAAAATGAAAAATGACAATTTAAAATTAAAAATTATTTTGAGCCAGACTAATTTAGGATTCGCTGGAGGCAACAATCTGGGGCTTAAATCAGCCAATGGTAGATACATCCTATTTCTAAACTCTGACACCGAGATTACTCCCCAAGCTTTGGTAGAGATGACAAATTTTATGGATAAAAATCCCAAAGTTGGAGCCTCTACCCCAAAGACGATGCTTTTCTCAGGCGGAATGGATCCGGATTGCCACCGGGGATTTCCTACGCCCTGGGCCTCAGTCTGCTATTTTTTGGGTTTGGAGAGACTTTTTCCTAAAAGCAAAATTTTTGGTCAATATCATAAATTTTATCTTGATTTAGATAAGCCTCATGAGATTGATGCCGGATTTGGAACTTTTATGTTCGTTCGCAAGAAAGTCTTGGATCAGGTAGGCAATTTTGATGAAAGTTATTTTTTCTATGGTGAAGATTTGGATTTATTTTACCGAATTAAAAAAGCCGGTTGGAAAGTGATGTTTTACCCTGAACCCTTGGTCACGCATCATAAAGGAGCAAGTTCTGGTCTCCGTAAGGAATCAAGGGAGATTTCCCAGGCTAGTAGAGAAATACGAATCAGGACCGCTAAAGCCTCGATCAAAGCAATGGAGATTTTTTACAAAAAGTTTTATCAAGATAAATATCCCCGTTGGCTGACCTGGCTTGTGATTTTAGGAATTAGGGTAATAGGTTTCTTCCGTCTGGTGTATCATATATTAATATATGATACATTTTCTTGACTATTAATTAAGATATATGAGAATCGTTATCGATGCTAGGATGTATGGTTTGGAACATGCGGGCATTGGAAGGTATGTCGCGAATTTGATTCGCGAAATCAAAAATATAAAAATAATACTATTGGTTCGGAGAAAAAACCTGGAAGAAATAAAAAAAGAAGTAGGCAATGAGTTTAAACTAGTTATTGTTGACGTTCCCCATTATTCATTGAGAGAACAAATTTTTTTACCACTTCAATTAATTAAACTGAAACCAGATTTAGTTCATTTTTCCCATTTTAATGTTCCAGTTTTTTACTCTGGGAAATTCGTCGTTACAATCCACGATTTAATTAAACATACCTTTCGGGGAATGGAGACGACCACACGACAGCCCTGGTTTTATTGGCTTAAATATCTGGGATACAGATTTGTCTTTAACCAGGCGGTCAAAAGGGCAGTAAAAATTCTGGTTCCCAGTCAGGCGGTTAAGCAAGAGTTAATCAAAGCATATAATTTACCGGAGGACAAGATTATCGTTACTTACGAAGGGGTGGAAGATAAATTTAAAATGAAAAATGAAAAAATAAAAATGACAATGCAAAACGCAAAAATTTTAGAAAAATACAACATTAAAAAACCATTTATCATTTATACCGGGAGTGTTTATCCCCATAAAAATGTCGAAAGACTAATTCAATCAATTAAACTACTAATTACTAATTACCAATTACCTGCCTCGCCGCAAGGCGGGCCAATTACTCTGGTTGTTTCCTGTGCCCGAAGTGTTTTTTGGGAAAGGCTGAAAAAGAAAGTAAAAGAACTAGGGGCAGAGAGATATGTTAATTTTGTTGGTTTTGTTCCCGATAGAGATCTAGTTTTACTTTATCGGCAAGCCGAGGCGTTTGTTTTCCCCACTCTTTCTGAAGGATTTGGTTTACCCGGACTCGAGGCAATGGCCGCTGGCTGTCCGGTTATTTGTTCTGATATTCCCGTTTTACGAGAAATCTATGGCGAGGCAGCCGAATACTTTAATCCGTTGAACCCTAAAGACATGGCAGAGAAAATTAGAAAGGTGATACGTGATACGAGAACACGCAAAACGTTAGTTGAAAATGGACTTAAGCAAGTCAAAAAATATTCCTGGCAGAAACTAGTCAGACAAACTTTGGCAGTTTATCAAGAAGCAGTTAAGTAAGATAGAGTCTTCTCAAGGCTTTGGAAAAGTGGTAAAATTAGTTCTTGACAATGCCTTTTACACTGGATTAAATGAGATTAGCCAAACAAACCCAAAATGGACGGACTAATTACACAACTACATCCGAGAGTATTAAGCTTTTATAAGAAATCTCCAATTACTGATTTTGCCTCCATTACGCCGGCTACGCCACTTGAGGATCTAAATTTAAATTGGAGAGAGAAAGATCTTCCAGAGAGGGTAAGAACAAAACATGTTCACAGGCTTCACCCATACCTTGGGAAATTTATACCCCAACTTGTGGAGGTGTTTTTGAGAAAATATCGACCAAAATTGGTTTACGATCCTTTCTGTGGATCTGGAACCACATTGGTGGAAGCAAACGCCCTTGGCATAAATTCCATCGGTTGCGATATTTCTGCATTTAATGTTCTCCTATCGCGGGTAAAACTTTACAAATACGATATTGAGTTACTAAGACGTGAGGTTGCAGGCATTTTAGATAAATTATTAAAAATAAGAAGATTTCCACTATTCGCTAATAGTGAAGGAGCCAAAATTGACGATACAGAGAATGAATATCTGAGGACTTGGTTTGCACCCCAAGCCAGAAAAGAGCTTCTTTATTTTAAATCACTCATTCCTAACTACAAACATCAAGGCTTTTTAAAAGTAGTCCTCTCGAGAGCAGCGCGGTCGGCAAGATTGACAACGCATTACGATTTAGACTTTCCCCAGAGACCACAAACAGAACCGTATTATTGCCGGAAGCACGGTAGAATTTGCAAGCCTGTGGAGGAAGCCTACAAGTTTTTAACCAGGTATGGTATAGATGCCCTAAATAGAGTTGGAGAATTTAGTCGCATCAGGACCGATGCTTCTACAAGAGTAATCCATGAAGATTCAAGAGAGGTCAAACTACCTACCAGCATAGACTGCGTTATAACATCACCCCCTTATGTTGGCTTGATAGACTACCACGAGCAGCATAAATATGCTTTCGAGCTTCTTGACCTACCAAAAATGGAAGAAAAGGAGATAGGTAAACCATCCAGGGGTCGAGATAGAAAGGCAAAAGAAGAATACATAAGAGAAATAAATAAAGTGTTCCTTCATACTAAGAAGTTCATGACTAAAGATGCTGTTGTGGTAATAGTAGTCCACGATAGAGACAATCTTTATAACCCTGAATCCGTAGGTTTTAAGTGGGAAGGCAAGATAGACAGACACGTAAATAGAAGAACGGGTATGCGAGACACACCCTTCTTTGAGAGCGTTCTTATCTGGAGAAAAGTGTGATTGATAAAACTAAAGAAGAACAGATTAAGAAAAAAATCATAGACTTTATCGAAAGGATTCACGAATATGAGAACTTGGATGCAAGTGAAATTGTAATTAACCCCTTTTTGGCAGAAGCGCTCAAACTCCAAGACGAAAAAGCCAAAATAAAGTTTTTCCTAACCCAAAGGCTCCAACGAGGAATGGTGACATCTTTTGGGACCTTACTTCAGGAGATAGTGAAGATTCTTGACTCTGATCCTAAAATAGAAGATATTGATCTGGCCATTATTAAAAATGGGAGAAAACATTATGTTCAACTAAAAAGTGGGCCGGAGGGATTTACTCGTCCAGCCTTGAGGAAGACAAAACAAGCTTTCAGGAAATTAAAATTAAGAGAACCTGATTGTGTTACAACGATTGCCTTTTCTTACGGTGCGAAGGCTCAATTATCACCAATTTGGGGCAAAGAGGTGTATAAAAGCGCCGATATTATCCTAGTCGGAGAGGAATTCTGGGATTATTTTTTTGGCGAAGGCTTCTACGATAAACTTTTGAACATTTTTAGAAGTGTCCAACCACCGAAAACCCGGATTAAACGGAGAAAATCTTTTGATGAAATTTTCGAGACCGTTTATACTCGGCTTTTAAAAGAGGGTGGGTAAAAGAGTAGTCTGTATTCAAAAACTTTACATCGGGAGAAATTGAAATTGGGGAGAAAACTTGACCCAATTACAGAGTTATGGAGCCAATTAGCGAAAGCACTGCAAGGGCAATAGTGGATAGAGCAGAGCAGCAACTGAACGACTTGCTCCAATTGAATAAAGAAATCTCAAAAGATTATATTGAGTCCTACAGAGTAGACATAAAACAATTACGATCTTTAGTAGCCCAGGTGTCTATTCTCTCTAGCGCAGTCCTTGCTTTCGGTGGTGCGCTTCTAGGAAACAAAGAGATTGCTCGAAATGAGACTCTCCTCCTTGTTGCTATTGCTCTGTTAGTACTAGTAATTATCAGTAGCATGTTTTACATGTTAATCGTTATCGAAAACAGTATTATTTTTGGTTGGTCCGAACACGCCAAATTAAAGGATCAAATTAAAAGACAAATTGAAAATGTCGAATTCCTTATTCGAAATCCAGAGAAATATGAGGAGTTTAACAAAAAAAATGAGGAGCTTCGTCAAGAATTAAAGCAGGAGATTAAAGAACGGAAATTTAAGCGCGATAAATTCCTTTATATGTTATTGATCTTTTTTACATTTGGCGTTGTCTTAATTTTTCTCTCCCTCTTCGAAATTAATATTAGTAGATAACTCAGGGCGGAATTATTTTCTTTTTGAGCCCTTCGGCATTGCTCGGGGCGAGCCTAAATTCTCCCCCAAAAAATCCCTCCGAAAAATCGGAAGGAGATTCGTCTGGAGTGTATTATAACAGAAATTCTTTATCACTACACCAGGCTTGCAAAATTGGAAAAAGAGGCAGAAAACTATTAGAAGAAGACCTAATCTGGTAAAATAGGTGGGTGATGAAGATTGGTTTAGTGTATGATCGAGTGAATAAAATTGGGGGGGCGACCCGTCAGACGAGTCAGCCACGGAACGTCAGACGTTCCACGTTTGACGTGGCGGAGAGGTTTTGTGAATTACAAAATATGGCATATAATTTGACTAGTGAAAGTAGCGTTTGTATACGATCGTGTCAATAAGTGGGGTGGCGCTGAACGGGTTTTACTTGCCCTTCATGAGATCTGGCCCGATGCTCCCCTTTATACCGCGGTTTATAATCCGGAAACCGCCCCTTGGGCTCGCGATTTTAAAGTTATTCCTTCATTTCTTCAGAAATTTCCTTTTGCCAAAACTCGCCATGAAGCCTACCCCTGGTTAACTCCTTTGGCGTTTGAGACGTTTGATTTTTCAGAATTTGATGTCGTGATTTCCGTGACGAGTGCTGAAGCGAAGGGTATAATTACCAAACCTGGCACCCTTCACATTTGTTATTGTCTTACGCCAACGCGCTATCTCTGGAGTGGGACATGGGAATATAAAATCCCCTTTTTTCTTCGTCCTTTAATCTTTAAACTTCGTCTCTGGGATCAAATTGCCTCTCAAAGACCAGATATTTACTTGGCGATTTCTGAAAATGTTGCCCAAAGGATAAAAAAATATTACCACCGGGATTCTGAAGTGATTTATCCACCAATAGACACAGACAAATTTAAAATTAAAAATGGAAAATTAAAAATGACAAATCAAAATGAAAAATTTTTCCTAATAGTTTCTAGACTCGTTTCTTATAAGAAGGTGGACATCGCTATCGAGGCTTTCAATAGACTGGGATTACCTTTAAAAATAGTCGGCACCGGGACGGAAATGGGGAAATTGAAACGATTAGCCTCAAAGAACATCGAATTTTTGGGACAATTGACAGACCCCCAACTTTTAAGTTACTATCAAAGATGTCAAGCGGTTATCTTTCCCCAGGAGGAGGATTTTGGACTGGTGCCCCTGGAAGCCCAAGCCTGTGGAAAGCCGGTGATTGCTTACCGGGCTGGGGGAGCGCTGGAAATAATTATAGAGGGCAAAACTGGTGAATTTTTTGCTGAACAGACGCCAGAAAGTCTGGGAGCGCAAGTTTTAAAGTTTAAACCAGAAAAATATAAACCAGAAGATTGCCGGAAGAACGCAGAAAAATTTGATATAAAAATTTTTAAGGAAAAAATTAAAAAAATTATTGAACAAAAATGGGAGAGTTTCCAGAACTGAAAGAAAAAGTTAGAGTAGTAATTTTTTGCGGCGGCTACGGTACGCGAATGTGGCCGATGAGTAGAGAAAGCTTACCAAAGCAGTTTCAACCTATCTTGGGCGAAAAGTCTTTCTTCCAGAAAACTGTTGCAAGGGTTAAAAAAGGATTTGACCCTAAAGATATTTACTTCTCTATTCCCAAAGAACAGGTTAGGTTTGTCGAAGCCCAAGCCTCTGGGGTTCCCGAAGGAAACATTATTGCTGAGCCGGAAAGAAGGGATACTCTAGGAGCAGTAGCTTACGCGACTGCCTTTATTCACAAGCACTATCCAAACTCACTTATGGCCGCTGTCTGGGGAGCAGACCACATTGTCAAAAAAGAAAGAAAGTTTATTGAATTGCTCAAGCACGCTGCCAGGATTTGTCAGGAAAAAGATGTTCTCGTCAAGATTGACACCAAGCCTTCTTATCCGAGTACCGCCCAAGGTTGGATAAAGGTTGGGAAAATTATGGGCAAGATAAATGGTCACTCGGTTTTTGAGTTTTTAAAACATGTCGAAAAGCCTAATTTGGAGGAGGCAAAAAGGATGTTTGCTTCCAGAAAATATTATATCAACGTTGGTTATTTCGTCTGGCGGACATTGGTAATGCTCGGTTTTTATAAAAAATATGCTCCCGACTGCTATTCCCACATAGAAAAGATGATGGAGGTCATGGGAACGAAAGAGGAAAAGAAAGTTTTCAAAAAGGAGTATCACCAAATAGAAAAAACCTCAATTGATTATGGGCTTTTCGAAAAGCTTCCCCCAGGAAGTCAGTTGGTCATTCCCGCCGACTTTGGTTGGTACGACATTGGCACCTGGGACCTGCTTTACGAAGCTTTGGCAATAGGCCAGCGTCAGAATATTAAAAAAGGGGAGGTTGAATTTACTGACGCCAAGGGCAATCTAGTTTATATCCCTGAGAGAAAAATTGCCGCCATCATTGGAGTGGAAAATTTCGTGGTGGTAGATACCAAAGATGGACTTCTGGTTTGCCAAAGAGGAAGGGCAAAAGACGTTAAAAGATTCGTAAACCATTTAAAAGAAAAAGGAAAAGATAAATATCTTTAATCATGTTTTACGAGCCACTGAAAAGATTAATGGATATAATTTTGGCGATTACATTGGGGATTGTTTTTTTACCAATTTGTATCTTGACGGCAGTTGCCATTAAACTTGAGTCTCCGGGTCCAATTTTAGCTGATACTCCCCCGCGAGTCGGCAAAAATGGAAAGTTATTTAAGTTATATAAGTTTCGCTCGATGATTGTCGGAGCTCATGATTTGTTAAGGAAGGACTCTAAATTTAAGAAACTTTATGAAGAATACAAAAAATCAAGTTATAAACTTCACGAAGACCCAAGATGGACGCGAGTCGGGAAATTCATTAGGAAACATTCAATTGATGAAATCCCTCAACTGATAAATGTTTTAAGAGGAGAAATGAGTTTAGTTGGTCCCCGGCCATATTATCGAGATGAACTTGGGGAACAGTTAATAAAGTTTTCAGAGAAGAAAAATTTACTTAAAGATGTTTTATCCATCAAGCCAGGTATTACAGGGTACTGGCAAGTATCAGGAAGAAGTAGCGTAAATTTCGACAAGAGAATAGAGATGGACGCATATTACGCAAGAAAGAAATCCATACTTCTTGACTTGCGAATTCTTTTAAAGACCCCTTTTGCTATGATCTCTGGAAAAAATACGGCGTGAAATTGTGATAAATTTCTCCCGAACTCTTTCTATCTCGCAACCAGTTATATGAAAGCACCAGATAAGAAACGAAAAATATATGGGAACCCCATTAGTTAACGGATTTATAACAACCCTCTTAAAGTTAGATATGTCGTAAAATCTTTCTCCCATTCCTAATCTTACATCGCCTTGTCCATGTTTATATTTTTGGATAAGAATTCCCAATAATTTGTTAGCATCTTTGTGCTTTACAATGGCTTTAGGCTCAAGATAAATCTTAAAACCAAGTTTATGAATCCTATATCCAAGCTCACGATCCTCACCCCCGGTACCTTTAAATTTCTCGTTAAAAATATAACCATCTTTTTTAAGTATCCCATTTAAAACCTTCCTCTTTATAGTTACATTTCTAGTAATGATAGTTTTTATGTAGCCATCGTGATCATCTACTTTGTTTAGAAATACTACCTTTCTCCATGTTGCGTGCATTTTGGTTAATTTACTATTTATTAGTTGTTCCCAAATATTGCCTTGTATTACATCGGCGCCTGTACCCTGAATAGTACTGTCATATACGCTAAGTAGATTTTCTTTGACTATTACGTCCTGATCCAAGAATACAAGGATGCTATTTTTCGCTTTCTTTATTCCATAATTTCGTGCGGTTGCAGCTCCTTGTTTTGGATTTTTAAAGATCTTTAGGTTTGAAACACCCATTCTTTTTATTTTTAAAATGGAGTCGTCTGTAGAACCGTCGTCTACGATAATAATTTCATATTTACGCTTGTTGTATCTCAAATTATTTAGGCTTTTAACACATGCCACAAGATTTCGACCCGAGTTGAATGAAGGAACTATAAACGAATACGATTCCATGGTAAAATAGTATACATTATGCTTAAGATATTTGGAATGGTAGGTAAACATTCGCCTAGTTCGGGCTTTCCAAGAAGGATAGATGTCGATAATTTTTACGAAAATTTGAGGCACTTTAACAATGACAACTATCAAATAGCGGTTTGTGGTTTAGCTTTAATTGATGATTGTATAGCTGAAGGCAAAAACCTAATTGTCATATTTCAGGGAAACCTTTTTGATAGGCCTAAAACAGAAAAGACGGCAAAACACATAATGGATTTGTACAACTCCAAGCACTCTATTAATTTTGTCAAAAATCTCAATGGCTCCTTTAATTTTCTGTTAGCAGATGAGAAAAGACAAGTAATTTTTATAGTAACCGATAAATACGGCTCAAGACCTCTTTTCATATATAGAAACCACAATAATCTCATTTTCGGTTCTGAAATAAAACTGTTACTGTCTTTATTGAGCAGAAGAGCCCCCATTAATTGGAGGGCTTGGGGCCAATACTTAACTTTTAGATTTACTTTAGGTCAAGAAACTTTTTACAAGGGTATTCGCTTAATACCAAATGGAACCTTAATTAAAATATCTTACAAGGATGTCTTTAGGATTAGAGAAGAAAGATATTGGGATTTTTCTCAAATTGATACCGACTTTAATTCAAGTTACAAACAAAAAATCTTAGAGGGTGTAGAAATAGCTAGAAGGGTTTTTGGTAATTTGGGAAAAACCATCAAGGGGTTCAAAACGATAATTGCCCTTTCTGGAGGATATGATTCTCGAAGTATCGTAGCAGGTCTAAAAAAGTTTCATGGCCAATGTGAGTTTGATACGATAACAACGCTTCATCCTTGTGGTCCAGAAAAAGAGATTGTAAATGAACTAGCTCAGTCTTTAGAAATACATAACACTTATTATATTGATAGACCTCATGATATATATAGGCGTTTCTTTGTCATGAAAGCTTATTTAAGCGACTGCTTAGTCCAAGAACATTTGTGGACTATGCCCATGTTGGAAGCTATTAAAAGGTATGATACTTATATCGATGGTATTGGTGGAGACATAATAATGCGTTCCACTCGCGTCCGTCCAATTCACATCAAAATGAAGGCGAACACGAATTTTTTGGCCAAACTTTTTAAAAAGCAGTTTGGGTTTGAATATTATTGGCTTGAAGATTACTTAAGCCCAGAGATCTGGAGGAGTATTAAATATACGGATGAATGGGCCATTAATGAATTAAGTCGTATACCAGTAACAGAAAATCGTATGGTAACTTTTTTGATGAAAAATCGGATTAGAAATGGAATAAGTATTGTACCCAATAATATTATTGGAAGTTGCATAAGAACAGTTATCCAACCATTTTTCAATGACGAACTTGTTGCGTTTGGTCTCAGTATACCTCATGCTTATAAGTTTAAGTTTATTTATAGACAAATAATTAACACAGCCTTTCCTGAAATTAGGCAGATTATATCAACAAGCGATGAGAATTTAGAGAAATTGAAAGCATATGATCGTAGAATTATACAATTTGAGGAAAACCCAAAAGAGTTGATAAGCGATTATTCTGAAATCTCTAAGGGCGATGTAAGATACTTATTCGATCTATTAAATCGTTTAGATTTTCCACTCTTTTTAAACAGGAAAAAAATTATTAATGACGCAAAAACAAATTTAAAAGTAAACAGGATTAACACCATCCTCGATATAGTTTTATGGTTTAATTTTTTTGAAAAAAATATACCTATGAACAAACTTTTAGGGCCAAAAATTTACTAAGTTGCATGAAAATATGTTTTATTTCCCACAGTAGCGACCTCGGCGGCGCAGAGCGCTCTTTACTTTATTTACTTGAGACACTTAGAAACATTCCTAATATACAATTGTACGTAGTTCTTCCCTCTGACGGACCGCTTGGAGCTAAGCTGGTAAGCGCAGGTATAAATTATATTATCTATTCATATAAGTGGTGGACTGTACGACGAGGAGAAAGCAGAAAGCCAGTAAGTACTTTTTTCAATAATCATTTAGATAGTGCAGAAGGATTGAAAAATAAAATTAAAAAATTTCATCTTGATTTGATGGTGACAAACACAAGCGTGATCTGCATAGGAGCACTTGTAGCTAATATGTTAAAAATCCCTCATGTATGGTGCGTCAGAGAATTGGGTGAGAAAGACCACGGTTTTATATTTGAGTTTGGTTTTGCTTTTACCTCTAAATTTATTAATGATTTCTCATCTCGGGTTATATTTAACTCTCAAGCCGTGATGAAGGAATTCGGTAAGTACATTTTCAGAGCGGAGCCTACAGTAGTTTATAATTCACTCACAATCAACAAAAAACTTTCTAGAGAACAGTCTATTGTCAGATTTCGTTACCCAAATGCTTTTAAACTGTTAATAGCAGGGACCATCTCCAAGAAAAAAGGACAGTTGGATGCTATTAGGGCAGCGTCGTTATTATTAAATCGCGGGCGGGATGTTGAATTGCTACTTGTTGGGAAATGTACCGACTCTGCTTTAATGGAAAAAATTCATAATTTAATTGACAAAAATAGGAAAAGACAGCACTTCCAGGTTAGAGATTTTATTGAAGATCCCTACCCGTTGTTTCGACAATGTGATGCAGTTCTTGTTTGCTCAAAAAATGAAGGATTTGGGAGAACAATTTTAGAGGGAATGTTATTCAAAAAGCCTGTTATTGCAACTAACGGCGGCGGGGTGCCGGAAATAATAACACATGAGAAAAATGGTCTCTTGTATACACACGGAAATTATAAAGATTTAGCTAACAAAATTGAGTTGGTCATGGAAAACTCAAAATTGAGGAAAAGTATTATAATGAGCGGTTTTAATACAGCAAAGGCAAAATTCTCAAATAAAAATTATTCGTATAAATTAGCAAATATTTTTAAGTCTACGCGTGTCTTTTCTGCTCCTCCAAAAATTTGGGTTAAGAGATTGCAAATTAACACAAAACGGGTTAGAAAGCTAGGGTTAGAGTTTAGCAATTTTTAACCTTCTAATAATTTTTTATATATTTTCATTAGAGCATCCATCTCGTTGTTTAAGGTAAAATATCTTCGTACTCTTTGTCTACCATTATTCCCCATAGGTTGCGATTTTTTCTGATCTTTGTAAAGGTATATTATTTTTTTAGCCAAAGCCTGAGGATCCCTCTTTGGAACTATAAAACCAGTTTTGAAATTGACTATATTTTCGGGTAAACCACCTGCGTTTGTTGCAATTACTGGCAGACCTATCGCCTGTGCTTCTAATGCTGAGACCCCAAATCCTTCAGCAACCGATGCTTGTAAAAAAACATTGGCTTTTGCGAGCTCTTTTTTAACTTGTAGCAGCGACAAAGCGCCTTTAAATATTACTGTCTTATTTTTTAATAAATTAAATTGTTTTGCCGCATAGTAAACAGCGTCTTTATAAGGGCCATCGCCTACTATTATGTATTGAATATTTACGCCTACCTTCTTAGCAATTGCTATCGCTTCCAAAGCAAACTCGTAGCCTTTTGACCATGCTAACCTGCCGACAGAAATTATTTTTAATTTTTTGTTTTTTAGACTTCGTATTTTTATTCTCTTGTCGATAAAGAGAGGGTTCACGCCGATGTAGACTACCTCATTTTTGATATTCTTACTTAATCCTAGATTGAAGCTATTTTCTCTCAAGAACTGGGATGCAAAACGGAAGAAATCTACATATTTATTTAAATACAACAGTCTATTTGGCATCTGTTGATAAGTGTTAGTAGCTTGTGCAATTCCTACTGTGTTTATGAGAACTTTGCATTTTAGAATAGGCTTTAGATCTACCACCCTGTAACCCAAAGTATCAAACTCTATGCTTAAAATATCGAGTTGAATGCCGTTAAAATTAATACGCGAGAACACCCTCTCGGCAGGGCCGAGAAAATGGTTATCACTTAGAAACAGATTATATGCCAAAAATCCAATCGTAGAAAAAGGTTTTGATAATAAATCTGCCAATAATCTTATTGTCACCTTTAATACATTGTCTAATGATTCTAAGGATGGTGCGATGTGAACTCGATTTTTAATATCCGGAAAACTTCTAGTTAGCTTCGGAAAAAAGTTCCACTGTTTACTTTCCTTTAAAGTAAAAATTTGCACATCGTACCCGAAATCTAAAAGATATTTAACTTTATTAGCAATAAAAGTCTCAGATACGACTGGGAAAGCTTCGACGAATACACCAATTTTCGCTTTCTTAAGTTTGTTAACCATTTTTTTATTAGTTATGGCGAAGTGCTTGCTAGTTTGATCAAGTTCTCACTAAGCATTTCAATGTTTCTATTGGGGATCACGGTTATTAATCTATTATTTTTGTTTTTTATGAACTCATTAATATCGCTACAAATTATCGGTTTATTGTTTGAGAGAGCTAAATTGTCAGCGGGGTTTGGCTTATATTTTACGCAAAAATTGACATAAACATTGGTTTTATTAATTAGATCATTTATCTCTTTTGGTTCTGGCGTATCGTTAACAACATAAATATATTTACCTAACTGAAGATCCTCTAACGTGTACTTTACAGCACCGTAAAGTGGGCCGATACCAATTATTGTCATTGTTAGCTTATGGGGAGTAGTAGATACGGCTTTTGAGAAGGCCATGAGGAGATAGTCATAGCCGGATTCCCAAGATAATTCGTTAAATGTTATGAAATGTATAGTTTTTTTATCCTGAGTAATGTACCTTTTCATATTGCGATTAGTCTGATATGAATGATTCCATTCTTTTATTGAAGTAGAAGTCCATCATAAATCTTAATCTACTACTCCAAATATCGGATTGAGATTTATAGCAACTATTCATTATTTTATTCTTCTTCGCTAGAATTTCTTTGGTTAAAGACACTAAATATAACTTATTGTTACTGGAAAATCTCTTTATAACCTTGTCACCCGGATACGCAAAATCTAGTACGTTTGAAAATAAAGCATGGACAATGAGATTGATATTTTTATGATGGTCATGACCATAGTCCCCTTCTTTGTTGTGAGTGAATACAAGATCTGGTTTCAGACCCAATTTTTTTAATGATTCTTTCCAATCATTTATATCCTCTAAAGTAAGGAGGTCACCTCTCTTGCCAGTATCTTTTTTCTCTAAAGTTAAGCATGACTCTATATTTACACCAAATTTTTTATACATTTCCATGGCGTCTTTAAATTCTTTTGGCCTTACTGTTCTCATTTGCATGGTGACACAGATTACGTTCCACGAAACAAATGGGTAACTTAGCATAGTTCCACCACAGAATATCGTTTCATCATCTGGATGGGCAATAATTATCCAGGCATTGGAATCGCTCTTTAATAATTTAGATAAACTGTGCTCCATTGGTTTCTTGTCGTTTTACGAAATGTTTATTTGTTAACTAATTATATATACGTTTTATATATACGTTGTAAAAATTATATTCTTTTGTTCCTTTAAGTTCAAAAATACTCTACTCTTAATTTGTGAGCGGAGAGGATTTATTTTCGCCATCACTAAACAGTGGCTTGAGAGATGTCGTACCTTTAGCCAGAGCATAAGCAGATGAGAGAGGCTCCTTAATCATTGAAAAAGTTACGATACATTTGAGACAATGAGTAGTTTTGCCAGCAGATTTTCATCATCTTCGGTATAGTTTCCCAAGACTTGACAGAAATCTGTATCGTAGTTATATGACTACTTTACAGACGGTG